>NZ_BLPF01000005.1:0-300000 GCF_011764425.1 Phytohabitans houttuyneae | reverse complement strand
CGATGTCCGGCGACTGCGAACCGATGCTGATGCTCACACCACAGGACGCACCGTCGAAACCCTTCTTCGACGAGTCGTACCCGATCCCCAGGATCGTCTCCCGCACAATCGTCGGGATGTCCGCATAGGCCTTGGTGGTGACCTCACCGGCCACGTGCACCTGACCGGTCGTGATCAGCGTCTCGACCGCAACCCGGCTGCGCGGGTCCTGGGCGAGCAGGGCATCCAGGACCCCGTCGCTGATCTGGTCAGCGATCTTGTCCGGGTGGCCCTCCGTGACCGACTCGGACGTGAACAGACGACGCGCCACGACACCATCCCCTCTCAGACCTCTACCCGAGGGTAAGGGGCGGCGATGGAGCGCGGGTGGAGACCCGGTGCTAGCGGGGCAGCGCCTGCTGCAGCTCGGCGCGCAGCGCTGGGGTCAGCATCTCCCCGGCCTGCTTGGCCAGCCGCGCCATCTCGTAGCCCACCACGCCGATGTCGGCGTCGCCCGCGGCGAGCGTGGCCAGGATCGAGCCGTCCCGGATCGCCATCACCAGGAAGTAGCCCCGGCCCAGCTCCACCACGGTCTGCTTGACCACGTCGTTGTCGAACATCTGGGCCGCGCCGGTCGTGATGCTCATCAGACCGGAGGTCACGGCGGCCAGCTTGTCGGCGTGGTCGCGGGGCAGGTGGTCGGAGACCGCGACGAGCAGCCCGTCGGAAGAGACGACGATCGCGTGGGCGACGCCCGGAGTGCGATCGGCGAACGCACTGACCAGCCAGCTCAGATCACGCGCATCTTGACTGAGCTCACTCACGTTTGTTTCGCCTCCTGGTTGATCGTTCGCCTGTCGTCGCCACTGTCCTCCGCCTCGGCCCGGCGGACACCGCTGTAGTACCTGGAAAGCATGCTGCCCACTGCCTCGGGGTCCGGCTCCACCCGGGCGGTCGGTATGTGCGCCGCCGGCCGCGGCGCCTCACCGACATCCGGAAGCTGTGCCATGGGTACCCGCAACGGGAGGCCGTTAGCCATCGTGCCACCCGTGACCGGGACGGTCGGCGGGGTGGGCCCACCCGGCCCGGTCGCCGCCGGCGGCACGCTCGCGGGGCCGCCGTTGACCCCGCCGGGCCGGCCGCCGCCCTGCCGGGACCACCACGTGCTGCCGGTCTCGGTCGCCGTGGCGCCCACGGACTTCAGCACGTCTTCGGCCCGGGTCGGCGCGCGCCGCACACGGCTCACAGCGCCCACCTCGGCGGCCGGCAACGCCGGAAGTGCCTGCGTCGGCTGCCACACCGAAGCCCCGGCCAGGCTCGCCGGCGTGGCGGCCAGGCGCAGCTCGCGGCTGACCGAGTCGGGCACGGCCGCCGCGACCGACGCCAGCACCGGCCGAGCCGCGGGCTCGGGCAGCGCGCGGGCCGGCGGGGCGGGTGCCAGCAGGCTCGGCGGCAGCCACACGGTGGCGATGACGCCCCGCTCGGCGGCGACCAACCGCACCCGGATCGAGTGCCGCGCCGCAAGGTGGCTGACCACGAACAGGCCCATCCGCTCCGAGGCCGCGACGTCGGCGGCGGGCGGCTCGGCGAGCAGCGTGTTGGCCTCGTCCATCGCCGCCTCGCTCATGCCCAGACCCTCATCGATGATCTCGATGGTCGCGGTGCGCCCGCTGGACGAGCGGGTGGCCATCTTGACCTGGGTGAACGGGGCGGAGAAGTTCGTCGCGTTTTCCAGCAGCTCGGCCAGCAGGTGCACGACGTCGGCGACCGCGTGGCCGATCACGTACAGGTTGTCGACGGACTCGTGCCGCACCCGCGGGTACTGCTCGATCTCGGCGGCGGCCGCCAGGGCCACGGCGGAGAGCGCCACCGGCTCGTTCCAGCGGCGGCTGGACTCGGTACCGGCCAGCACCAGCAGGCTCTCGTCGTTACGCCGCATACGCGCGGCGAGGTGGTCGAGCTTGAACAGGTTGGCCAGCTGGTCCGGGTCGCCCTCGTCGCGCTCCAGCTCGTCCAGCAGCTCCAGCTGCCGCTCGACGAGCACCTGGCTGCGGCGGGCGAGGTTGACGAACATCGCGTTGACGTTGCGCCGCATGACCGCCTGCTCGACGGCGAGGTCGACGGCGCTGCGGTGCACCGCGACGAACGCCTCGGCGACCTCACCCACCTCGTCCATCGAGCGCACGACCATGGGCGGCACTTCGATCCTGGGCATGCCGTGCCCGACGGCGCGCAGCCGCTCGATCGCGTCCGGCAGCTCGTCCTGGGCGACGTGCAGCGCGTGGCGGCGCAGGTCGCGCAGCGAGCGGGCCACGGACCGGCCGATGAGCACCGAAATGATCAACGCGATCAGCAGCACGGCCAGCACCGAGCCGGCGACCAGCAGCGTGCGCTGCAGCTGGTCGGTGCTGCGCGCGCCGGCCTCGTTGACCGCGTCGGCGAGCACGTCGGACTCGACCTGGCGGAGCAGGTCGTGCCGGTCCTGGCTCAGCGACCACCAGCGGAACGGCTCGAGCACCTTCGCCTCGCCGCTGCCGGTCGCGATCGTGGTCTGCTCCATCGCGACCGCGGCGCCGAACTTGGGGTCGGCTGCCGCGCGCTCGTACCGCAGGATCTGCGCGTTGGTGGCCGCGACCCGGAAGTCGGCGAGCGCGGTGAGCTGCTGGGCCCGCAGGTCGGTGAGCTCGACAAGGTCGGTCGGGCCGTACGCCCCGGCGCTGGCTGCCGCGAAGAGGCGGGCGCGCAGGCGCGAGCCGACCTCCTTGATCCGGGCGATCTCGACGTACCGCAGGACCATCTCGGTCAGCTCGGGGCGCTCGACGCCGGGTGAGGGCTGGGCGAGCAACGTGAGCAGCGAGTCGATCGTGCGGGTGTAGTTACCGATCACGGTGTCCGTGCTGACCGCTCCGCTGGCCGCCGCACCGCGCAAGGTGGGCAGGTCGTCGACCGCGTCGCGGGCCCGGTTGTACGCCACGCGCCAGGCCGCGTCACCACCGGCGAGCGGCTCGGCGGTGTCGCGGAAGTCGGCGACGGAGCGGTCGACCGCCACGTAGTACTGCCGGATGTCGGCTGTGGCCTGGCCCGCGGTGGTCTTCTTGGCCTGCAGCGCGGCCAGATTGCCGGCGGTGCGGTCGCGCTCGCTCTGCAGGTCGTGCACCAGCGTGGTGATCTGCTGACCGAGCGCCACCTGGTCAGCGAACTCGTCGAGCACCGTCGCCTGGCCGATCAGCGCGCCGGTCTGCACACCGGCGACGACCATGAAGGCCAGCGAAGGGATGACGAGGACCGTCGCGAGCTTGGTGCGCATGCGCCAGTCCCGGACACGCAGGCGTGAACGCCGTCGATGTGGGATAACCCGGACATCGAGTCGCCGTCGATGGCGCGGAACCGTCCGGTCCGACGGTTCCGGGGCAGCAGCGACCACGCCTCCCCCTTTACCTCGTACCCGGCCTGCCGAGGAGCGGAGTCCATCCAATCAGGCGCGCGGACGGTGTCAACGCCGCGACCTGCGACAAGTTCACGAAGAATACAGCGGAGGACCGGATCTTGCCGGTACCGCCGAGGGGCCCTCCTCCATCCGGACGATGCCGTCCGGCTCAGCGAGCGGCGGGGCCGGTCGGGACGAGACCCGCAGCCAGCAGCGCGGCGCCGGTCGCGCCCACCTCGGGGTTGTCCACGTGCCGCGTGGTCCGCGGCGCCAGGGCCGCCTGGAACGCACGGCGCCACCAGGGTTGGGCGGCGACCGCTCCGCCGCCGAGCACCACCTCGGTGGTACCGTCCACAGTGGACTCCAGCACGGCGAGGTCACGGGCGATCATCGCGCACACCCCGTCCATCAGGCCGGCGAAGATCTCGACCGGTGTGGTGGAGAAGGCGAGCCCGGACAGGGCACCCGACCCGGACGGCGCGGTGCCCGGCGGCCGGTCGCCGCCCAGCCGAGGATCGGCCCGCACCTCACCCTTTCCGGGCGTGATCGCGGCCAGCTCGCGGTCCAGCGCGTCACCCTCGGGAAGCTGGAACGTCTTGCGGGCCCACGCGAAGAGGTTGCCGCCGGCCGAGTACGCGGCTCCGGTCACGATCCGCTCGTGGTCCACGCGGTACCGCCACACGCTGCCCGGCAGCGGGGGCAGCGGCGCGCCCGGCGCCACCGGCTGTACCAGCCGCACCGCGGCCGATGTGCCGACGGTGACCGCCGCGCGGCTCGGCTCGAAACAGCCGGTGCCGACGTTCGACGCGGCCCCGTCGCCGGTCGGCGCGGCCCAGGGTGCGTCTGCGAGGGCCGGCCAGCGGCGCGCGTACTCCGGGCGCAGGCGGCCGTGCCAGCCGGCCGGCGCCAGCGGCGGCAGGTCGGCCCGGCTCACGCCGGCGACCGCGAGCGCCTCCTCGTCCCAGTCGAGGCGGGCCAGGTCGAGCATGCCGGTACCGGACGCCTGCGACACCGACATCGGCGCCTCGGTCAGCAGCGCGCCGAGCACGAACTCGGGCAGCCCGCAGAACCGGGACAGCCCCGGCCCGCAGCCCGCCCGCAGCCACGGCAGCTTCACCGTCCAGTAGAAGCGGTGCCACCACGTGCCCGTGCGGTGGTGGAACGCGTCCGGGTCGGCCGGTCCGGTGGCGCCCGGCGGCGGCGTGGGGCGGGTGTCGAGCCAGGTGACCAGCGGGCCGAGCGGAGCGCCGGCCTTGTCCAGCGGTACCGCCGAGTGCCACTGGGCGGACTCGGCCACCAGCCGCACCCCGTCGAGCCGGCCGGCCGCGTCCAGCTCGTCTATGCAGTCGACGAGCGCCGCCAGGTACGCCCCCGCGTCGAGGGTCGCCGCGCCGCTGTCGTCGACCGCCACCTCAACGGACCGGCGGGCCAGGGCACCCGGCAGGGGCGCCGCCTTGTCGTCCAGCACGAGCCCGCGAACCGACGAGGTGCCAAGGTCCAGCGCCAGGATGCTCATCGCCGCCCACCGTAACCCAGCCCTCGGCCGGCCACGGGGCGGCGACGGAATGACGCGGCCGTTCGGCGGTACAAAAATGACCGCTTCCGATTTATATTTGTGCCCACCGCCGGGCGGCGAAGGAAACAGCCGTGACCGTCTACACATATCACCGCGGCACGATCCACTTTTCGGAGGAAGGATCGCGGCATCGCGGTGCCGGCACTTCCTTTCTGCTGTTGCACGGGCTCGGTGGTTCACGCCAGCAATGGGGGCAGGTGCAGCGGGCCTTGGCCACGACGTCGCATTCGATCGCGGTCGACATTGTCGGATTCGGCGAGAGCAGGGGCCGCCGGTTTCACGTCGACGCCGCCTCGGAGGAGCTCGCATTCTTCTGCGAGGCGTACGAGCTGGAGCGCTGCGTGCTCGTGTCCCACTCGATCGGCAGCACCGTGGCGGGCCTGCTCGCCGCCCGCGCGGCGCCGCACTTCACGCGCCTGATCCTGACCAGCGGCACGCTCTTCCGGGCCGCGCGGATCGCCCAGCACCCCGGCGTCGGCGTGCGGGCGCCGCGGCTGGGGCTGGCGGTGACGGCGCAGTTCCTGACCGGGATGGTGCCGATGCCGGACTCCCTGCGCCGGCTTGTCGCGCACAACGCGATGCTGCGGACGCTGTCGTTGTGGCCGTTCGTGGCGCACCCGGGACGCCTCGACCCGGTCCAGCTCGACGCCGCGCTCGAAGGTGCCGGCAGCTGCGCGGTGCTGCGCATCCTCCTTGACGCACGGATGATCGACTATCCGCGCATCATGTCGTCCGTCCCCCAGCCGGTCGACCTGATCTGGGGCGCCAAGGACCGGCTGATCACCCGCTCCGATATCGACGAGATGCGCCGCACGGCAAATGTCGTGCGGGAGCACGAGATAGCCGACTGCGGCCATTGGCCGATGATCGAAAAACCGACCGAGCTGACCGCGCTTATCCGCATCTGGGGAAGAGATGAGGAGCCAGGAGATCGCCAAGGACTTTGATCCGTTCTACGCCAATCACCTGTTCAAGCGAAGAAGAAATACACCGACCTACAAGCTGTGGCTTGTCGGCCTGCTCGCGGTCGCGCCGCTCATCGCGGTGAACCTGGCGCAGCGCACCCTCGGCGACGCCAACGACTTCCAGCTGGCCGACGACGTCGCGCGGATCACCGGGCTGGGCGGCGCTCCCGCGTCGTCGCCGGAGTTTCCGCTCGTCCGCGACGTCGCGAGCTGGCTGTTGCTGCTGTCCGTCATCTCCGGCACGGTCCTGCTGCACCGGCAGTGGCAGCTGATGTCGGTCTGCCTGGGCAAGCTGGTCCGCAACGGGGTGCTCGTGCCGAAGAAGGAGGTACACACCGGACCGGAGGACGCGCCGGAGCTCGACCCCCGGCGCACGTTCGGCCTCAACGGGCTGTCCCGCGTCATGGGCATCGACCGGATCATCCGGGGCTGCACCGTCGAGACCGCCCTGCCCACCCTGCTGCGCACCGTCAACGAGCGGATGCGCGCGGTGCGCTCGGTCATCTTCCTCACCGAGCTGGTGCTCGCGTTCTTCCTGTCCGGGCTGCTGATCCAGGGAGAGAAGCACGGCCTGTTCATCACGGTCGCCCCGCGCGACCTCAGCGGGGTGCAGCGCGAGCAGTGGCTCGCCGAGGCGTACGGGAACTGGTGGGCCGGTGAAAGCCACCTCGCCGGCTACTTCCTCTACTGGATGTACGCGGTCTTCGCGATCTTCGTGATCCTCCAGTACCACGTCGTCGGCCTGGTCACGATCTACCTGACCATCGGGCTGCGCTTCGTCTGCCGGCCCAGCGCCGACTGGCTCAACCGCGACGGCCGGTACGGCTGGACCCCGCTGGGCCGCGTCTTCCGCACCGTGCTGCTCGCGACAACGCTGCTCGGCCTCACCCTCACCATCACCCTGGCGGTGCTGGGCCTGGACAACTTCCCGTGGGTGGGCTTCCTCGTCGTGCTGTACATCGTGGTGGTCCCGATCTTCATCCTGGTGCCGCCGATCGTGTTCCGTAAGGCCGAGGCGACCGCGAAGGAGGACCGGATCGACGACCTGGTCCGCGCCATCGAGCGGCGAAAGATCGACATCCTCGAGGACGTCGAGGCCACCGCGCCGTACGTCGCCGAGATCGAGCGGTGCCGCACCGCCAACATCCGGCCGCTGCGGCTGCGCACCGCGTCCTCGTCGTTCCTGATCCTCGTGCTGCTGCCGATCCTGCTCGCAGCGGTACAGACCTTTTTCCCCTGGCTGCTCGGCTCCGGCTGAACCGCGCCGTTCGACCGCGGTCATTGAGCGAACGGCCGCGGTCGGATAACCTCTGGCACATGCTCGCGCGCCTCAATTCCTGGTGGCGCCGCCAACCTGGCGGCCCGTCCACCCGCGCGTAGCTCACCACCCACGCGGCCGCCGACAAGGCGGCCACGGCGTGATGTCAGAAAGCTTGAGCATTCCGACGCACCGGTTGTCCGCCCGAGGTGGCCCCCGGCCCGAAGGAATGTACCGATGGATCTTCTGACCCTGCTCGATCCCACCCAACAACGCCCTTTCGCGCTCCTGCGTCGCGAGGGCGCGGCGCATATCGAGGTCTTCACCGGCGACCTGACCACCGCCGACCGGCTCGCCGACATCCCCATGCCGCGGGAGCGCACCGGACCCGCGACGCTCGCGCTGGTGCCGTACCGGCAGATCACCGAACGCGGCTTCGCCTGCGTCGACGACGGCGCCCCCCTGGAGTGCCTGGAGATCCGCTCGTACGGTGAGGTGCCGCTCGCCGCCGCGCTCGCGCTGCTGCCGGACACGCCGGAGGCGGCCCGCGACGGGCGGTTCGACATCTCCGACGAGGAGTACGCCGAGACGGTCGGTGCCGTGCTGCGCGACGAGATCGGCCACGGCGAGGGGGCCAACTTCGTCATCCACCGCACGTTCACCGCGCAGGTCGACGACCCGCTGCGGGCCGCGCTGGCCGCGTTCCGGCGGCTGCTGGAACGGGAGCGGGGCGCCTACTGGACGTTCCTCGTGCACACCGGCACCCGCACGCTGGTCGGCGCCACCCCCGAGCGGCACGTGAGCGTCGAGGACGGCCTGGTCATGATGAACCCGATCAGCGGCACGTTCCGCCACCCGGACGGGCCGGCCGAGCGCGAGGCGGTGCTCGAGTTCCTGGCCGACCCGAAAGAGGTCGACGAGCTGTACATGGTGCTCGACGAGGAGCTCAAGATGATGGCCACCGTCGCCGACCACGGCGGCCAGGTCGTCGGCCCGTACCTCAAGGAGATGGCGCACCTGACCCACACCGAGTACCTGCTGGCCGGGCGGGGTTCGCGGGACGTGCGGGAGGTGCTGCGCGAGACGATGTTCGCGCCGACGGTCACCGGCAGCCCGATCGAGAACGCGTTCCGGGTGATCGCCCGCCACGAGGGGCGCGGGCGGCGGTACTACGCGGGCGTGCTCGCGCTGCTCGGCCACGACGCCGAGGGCCGGCAGACGCTCGACGCGCCCATCCTGATCCGGACCGCGGAGATCACCCCGGACGGGCTGCTGCGGGTGCCGGTGGGCGCCACGCTGGTGCGCCACTCGACCGCCGCCGGCGAGGTCGCCGAGACGCACACCAAGGCCGCCGGGGTGCTCGCCGCGCTGGGGCTGCGGCCGGCAGCGGCGCACCGGCCCGCGGGCGAGTCGGTGGTACAGCTGTCCGCCGACCCCGACGTGCGCGCCGCGCTGGCCGCGCGAAACGCCGGGCTGGCCCGCTTCTGGCTGGACGAGCGGGGGCCGGTGGCGATACCGGCGACGGCGCCGCGGGCGCTGATCGTGGACGCCGAGGACACGTTCACCGGCATGCTGGCCCACCAGATGCGGTGGTTGGGACACGACGTCACGCTGCGCCCGTGGACCGAGCCCGGCTCGCTGGACGAGTTCGACCTCGTCGTGGCCGGTCCCGGTCCCGGCGATCCCGGCTCCCCCGACGACGCCAAGATGCGCGCGATGCGCCAGGTGATCACCGCGCGGCTGCGCGGCGGGCGGCCGCTGCTCGCGGTCTGCCTCGGCCACCAGTTGCTGTGCGGGCTGCTCGGGCTGGACCTGCACCGGCGGGACGCGCCGTACCAGGGCCTGCAGCGCGAGGTGGACCTCTTCGGCCGGGTGCGGCGGGTCGGCTTCTACTCCACGTTCACGGCGGTGTCGGCGGTCGGGGCGCTGACCACGCCCTATGGTCCGGTCGAACTGGCCCGCGACCCGGCCGACGGCGCGGTGCACGCGCTGCGCGGGCCGGCGTTCGCGGGCGTGCAGTTCCACCCCGAGTCGGTGCTCAGCCAGGACGGGCTCGCGGTACTCGCCGATCTGCTGAAGGCATTGACGGAGGTGCCCGTCATACATTAGACAGGTAACCTAACTTACCTTTATCTGCCGGGAGTGAGCCATGCGCCGGTCTCTGCTCAGCATCGCCCTCCTCGCGGGCACGCTCGTCACCGGCCCGGCGGCCGTCACCGCCGGGCCGGCCGCGGCCGGAGCCGCCGGGCTGGCCGCGGCCGGAGCCGCCGGGCTGGCCGCGGCCGGAGCCGCCGGGCTGGTCCGGGTCGACCAGGTCGGATACGCGAGCGGCGAGGCCAAGCGGGCATACCTGATGACCGCCGCACCCGCCGACGGCGCCCGCTTCGCCGTGGTCGACCAGCGCGGCCGCACCGTCCACAGCGGACAGATCGGGGCCAGCACCGGCGGCTGGAGCGCGACGTACGGCGCGGTGCACCCGATCGACCTGTCCCCGGTCCGCACCCCGGGCACCTACCGGCTGCGCGTCTCCGGCGTCCTGCGGGCAGAGCGGGAGTCGCGAGGCTACGGGCATGGACCACAACGGCGGACGAGCGACGAGCGACGGAGCGCGGCAGACATAGTGTCGCCGGCGTTCCGCGTGGACAGCCCGGAGCGGCTCTTCTCCCCGCTGCTCGCCGACACGGTCAACTTCTTCCAGGTGCAGCGGGACGGCGCCGACGTGATCCCCGGCGAGCTGGACCGCAAGCCGTCACACCTGACCGACCGCCGCGCCACCGTGTACGAGCCACCGGTCTTCTCCGGCGACGGCGGTGACGTGCCGGCGGCGCCGCTGCGGCCGCGGGCCGGCGCCGGGCCGGTGGACGTGGAGGGCGGCTGGTTCGACGCCGGCGACTTCGTGAAGTTCACCCACGCCTCGGCGTACGCGCTCGCCCAGCTGCTCTACGTCCAGCGGGAGACGGGCGGTCCACCCACGCTGCGCGGCGAGACCGCGTTCGGGCTGCGCTGGCTGGACAAGATGTGGGACGGCCGCACGCTGTACGTGCAGGTCGGCATCGGCACCGGCAGCGAGGAGTTCGGCTTCCTCGGCGACCACGACGTGTGGCGGCTACCCGAGGCCGACGACGCGCTCGACACCGGTCCGGGCGACGAATACCAGTTCATCAAGTACCGCCCCGTCTTTCCGGCCGGCGAGCCCGGCGCGAAGGTGAGCCCCAACCTGGCCGGCCGGGTGTCGGCGGCGTTCGCCCTGGCCGCACAGCTGGCCGCCGAGCGGGGCGACAAGGCGGCGGCGCGGCGCTGGCTGGCCGAGGGCGCGTCCCTGTACGGCCAGGCGCAGACCACCGACGTCGGCGAGCTGGTGACCGCGTTCCCGCACGCCTACTACCCCGAGGACTCCTGGCAGGACGACATGGAGCTCGGCGCGACGCAGCTCGCGCTGGCCGCCCGCGCGCTCGGCGACCCGCGCGGCGGCCGGTGGGTGCGCGAGGCGGCCGGCTGGGCCCGCGCGTACCTGGACACGCAGCCGTGGGACACGCTCAACCTGTACGACACGAGCGCGCTCGCCCACGCCGACCTCGTACCGCTGCTGCGCGGCGACGCCCTCGCCGGCGAGCTCGTCGCCGACCTGCGCCGCCAGCTCGACAGCGGTGTCTCGGCCGCGGCCGCGCACCCCTTCGGCCACGCGGTCGACGTGACCCAGTTCGACGCGGCGACCCGCAGCTTCGGCTTCGCGGCCACGGCACACCTCTACCGCGGCCTGACCGGCTCGCACGAGTACGACGCGTTCGGCACCCGGCAGCGCAACTTCGCGCTCGGCGCCAACGCGTGGGGCACGTCGCTGATGATCGGCGCCGGCACCACGTACCCGCAGTGTCCGCAGCACCAGGTCGCCAACCTGGCCGGGCTCCCCCGCGGCGCCGTGGTGAACGGTCCGAACGGGGCGGAGAACTTCGAGTACATCGGCATCCCGGACGGCGCCAACGCGTGCCCGGCGGACGGCGTCAACCGGTTCGCCGCGTACGACCGGCCGGACGCCCGCTACCTCGACGACGTGCGCGCCTGGCCCAGCTCCGAGCCGGCGATCGACTTCACCGCGACGGCCGCGCTCGCGTTCGCGCTCTCCAGTTAAGGGTTTCCGGTCCGCCCGCCGCGTGGCGGCCCGGGAAACCAACCTCTTGCCGGACTAACTCTTGCTATATAGAGTTAGCGCATGACCGGGTCCCGAGGGCTGTGGGTCGGCACGCTGCTGGTGTTCGCCGCCGTCGACGTGGGATACGTGCTGCTGCTCGGCCTGTCCAGTCCGCGAGCGCCGGAGGAGGCGCTCCGGCCGTACCTCGTGGAAAGCGCCATCCTCGCCTCCCCGGCCGCGCTGGCCGGTGCGCTGGTCTGGGTCGCCTGGCGGTGGCGGCTCGCCGTCCGGTTCGCCGGCCTGGACCTGCCGGCGCGGCTGCTGGCCACCGCGGTCGCGACGCTGCCGGCCGACCGCCGCGACTGGGGCGTGGCGATGACCGCCGAGCTCGCCCACGTGCGGCGCCGCCGGGAGCGGTGGCGGTTCGCGCTCGGGTGCACCCGCGCCGCCGTGTTCCCGCCGCGCGGGCACCGCGCCCTGGTGGCCATCGTCGCGGCGCTGTCCGTCGCGGTCGCGGCCGGCAGCGGGCTGGCGACCGCTCGCACGCTGCCTGAGCTGCGGGTGTTCGCGGTGACGTTCGCCGGGCTTGTCGGTGTCCTGGCCACGGTGGCCGTCTCGCGGGCGAGCCGGCCGCGCCGCCCCGCGCCGGGCCTGCCCATCGCGGCCGCCGGACTGGCCGGCGTGGTCGCGGCCGTGGCCCTGACCGCCTACTACCTGCGCACCGAGGCGACCGTCGTGCTGGACCGCCACGCCGCGGTCACCCTCGCGGTCGCCCTCGCCGCCGGCCTGTGGCTGTCACTCGCCCCGCCACGCGCGCTGACCACCAGCCGCCGCGCCCGCCGCGCGGGCCTGGCCGTCGGCGTGGCGACCGCCGCCGGCCTCGCGCTCAACGCGCATCTCAACGACATCGCCGCGGGCCAGATCATCGGCCTGTACCTGCTCACCGTCCCGGTGACCGCCCTCTTCCTGACCGCGTTCTTCGTGACGCTGGCCGACCGCTCGTTCTGGGCCGGGCTGCAGGCCGCGGTCTGGGCGTTGGTGGCGACGTGCTTACTGGGCTTCGGCGTGTACCTGGTCGAGACGTTCCGCTACTGGCGGGCCGGCGTGCACCCCATCGACGGCGACGGCATCTACGGCGCGGCCGGCGTGCAGCTGCACGAGGCCATCGGGTGGATGCTCACCGCGGTGCCGGCGCTGGCACTCCCGTTCGCCGTCTTCGGGGCCGCGCTCGGCACGCTGTCGACAGGCCCGCGCGAGGCAGTTGTCCGGTTCGTCCCCGCCTCGGAGAGTAGTTAGTTTCGTCTTAAGCCTTTCTGTGGGATCGAACTTCGTCGTGGAGCGGGCCGTACCGCCCACGACACCCCACACATGGAGGCACCGTGCGACACGGAAACGTCGACCTTGGTCTGCTGCGCACCGGGGCTCACAGCCCGTCGGTCTTCGCGCTCAGCCGCAGCATGGGAGATGGCACACCGATCGTCGACTTCTGCATCCCGTGCAACCCGTACTTCCCCACGCCGGACATGTTCGCCGCGCTGGCGCAGAACCTTGAGTCGATCCTCAAGTACTACCCGAGCGACTCCGCCGAGATCACGAACAAGCTGTGCAGCGTGCTCGGCCTGCACCAGAAGACGGTCGCGATGGCCAACGGCTCCACCGAGCTGATCACCTGGCTCGACCACCTCATGGTCAAGGAGAGCATCGCGATCCCGATCCCGACGTTCGGCCGCTGGACCGACCAGCCGCTGGAGACCGGCAAGCGGGTCGACATGTTTCCCCTGCAGGAGGCCGACGGGTACGCGCTGGACCTGGAGGAGTACGTCGCGTTCATCCGCAGCCGCGGCTCCCGCGTGGCGGTGATCTGCAACCCCAACAACCCCGACGGCGGCTTCCTGCCCCGCCGCGAGGTGCTGCGCTTCGTCGACGCGCTCACCGACCTCGACCTCGTGGTGGTGGACGAGTCGTTCATCGACTTCGTCGAGGCCGAGCGGCAGCCGTCGATCGCGCCGGACGCGGCCATCCGCCCGAACGTGGTGGTGCTCAAGAGCCTCGGCAAGAACTTCGGCCTGCACGGCATCCGCTTCGGCTACCTGGTGGCCAACCCGCAGATCGCCGGCAAGATCGCAAAGATCCTCCCGAAGTGGAACCTGAACTCCCTCGCCGAGACGGTCGTCCACATGATCCAGGACTACGAGACCGAGTACCGGGAGAGCCTGCGCCTGCTCGCCCGCGACAGGTACGCGATGGCCGACGAGCTGGCCCGCGTGCCCGGCCTGACCGTCTTCCCCTCGCAGGGCAACTTCCTGCTGGTCAAGCTCCCGCCCGGGTGGAGCGGCGTGGACCTGCGCGACTACCTGCTGTCCCGGCACGGCCTGTTCGTCCGCGAGTGCGGCAACAAGCTCGGCATGACCAGCCAGTTTCTGCGCTTCGTGGTGCGCCCGCAGCAGGACGTGCGGCTGCTTGTCGAGGGCATGCTCTCGTACGGCCGCTACCTGCACGGCGAGTCCAGCCCGTCGCTGTCCGCGACCGACGACCGGTACGGCACGTCGTCCGCGCTCGAGCCCGACAACCTGATCCCCTACCCCGGCCGCCGCGGCCTAGCCACCGCCACCGCCAACTAGTTCGAAGCAGATCCGGGCTACCGCGATGTCCGCCGTGGTCCGGACCGTTGCTCCCGCGGCCTCACCCTCCGCGGTCGCCAAGCTCACGCCGCGGAGATCCCACCCGCCCCGACCCCGAAAGGTCACGCCGGGATCGCGGGCGCGCGCGTCACCCGAGGTGCCTCACCGGGTGCGCGCCTCGAACGCTGCCTTGAACGCGGCCGCGTCCTCGATCGACTCGAACGGCCAGCTGACGAGGCCGACCACCGCGTCGCCGCCGGTCGCCGCGGCCACGCGGGCGGCGGTGGTCAGTGGCGTGCCGCCGCAGATCTCGACCACCTCCACACCGGACCGGACCAGCGCGGCGACCACCGCGGGCATCGTCGCCTCCGGTGCGCCGACGACCGTGGTGCGGCTGCCGTCCCGGTGCTCGCGCACGACGTGCACGCCATCCGCGGCGGCCTCGTCGTCGGTGTAGACGGTGGCCCAGCTGCGCGCGTCGGGCCTTGTCGCGCCCAGCGCGGAGCTGGCCACGCCCACCGGCGCCCGGCCGCCGACCGCCTCGATGACCAGGGCGGCCTCGGGCAGGCCGAATCCGCGGTACAGCTCGATCAGCCGCACGCCCCGGTCGGCCAGCTCGGCGGCCAGCCGCGCCGCCGCCGGTGCGTCGGGTGCCCACGCGAGGAGCGTCCGCGCGCCGCCGTGCTCGTGGACGATCCGGTCGGCGGCCGGGTCGGCCGCGGGGTGCAGGAAGAGGAACGCCTCGTCGAAGCTCTCGGTCATCGTGATCCCCCGTTCTCCTGGATAGCTTGGCGCAAAGATACTTTGGTATAAAGCTTTATGCCAAGGTACTGTGGTCGGCGTGACACGGCCTCCCGACGACTCGGTCGACCGCATCGTGCGCGCGTGGGCGGCGCGAGACCCCCAGCTCGACGCCAGCCCGCTCGAGGTGGTGGGCCGCCTGCTGCTGTGCGCGCAGCACTGCGAGCGGGAGATCCTGGCCGCGCTGGCCGAGTTCGAGCTGAGCTTCGCCGACTTCGACGTGATCAACACGCTCCGCCGGCGCGCCGACCCGGATGGCACCAATCCCACCGACCTGGCGCGGTCCTCTTTGATCACGTCGGGCGCGATGACCGCGCGGCTCAACCGGCTGGAGAGCGCGGGCCTGATCGAGCGCACCCCCGACGCCGCCGACCGCCGCGCGGTGCGCGTGCGCCTCACCCCCGGCGGCGAGCGCCTGGCCGAGCGGGCGCTGGTCGCCGTGCTCGCCGCCGACGAGCGCTTTCTCGACCCGCTCGGCCGGCGCCAGCGCGAGGCGCTCGCCGGCACGCTCAAGGACCTGCTGCTGCCGCACGAGGACGCGCAGCCGCGCTGACCGTTCCAGAAATGCACCGGCGGACGGTTGAATCTTCGTTTCGAGCGCGTAACGTCCACCGCAGTCGATGCCGGCAGTCAATGTCGATTGTGGGGGGCCTGCATGCCAGTCCGTCGCGTCCTCGCGGTCTTCGCCGCCGTTCTCGCCGCGCTCGGGCTGGCCACGCCCGCCGTCGCGGCCGACCGTCACGGTCGTGGGCTGGCGGCGCTGCACTCGCTGCGTTCACCGGTCACGGACGAGTCGTTCTACTTCGTCATGGCCGACCGCTTCGCCAACGGCGACACCGGCAACGACCAGGGTGGACTTGGCGCCGACCCGCTGGTGTCCGGCTTCGACCCGACGAAGAAGGGCTTCTACAACGGCGGTGACCTCAAGGGGCTGCTGTCCCGGATCGACTACATCCGCGGCCTCGGCACCACCTCGATCTGGCTGACGCCGAGCTTCAAAAACAAGGCCGTGCAGCTCGAAGACGGTCCGTCCGCCGGCTACCACGGGTACTGGATCACCGACTTCACCCAGATCGACCCGCACCTGGGCAGCAACCAGGACCTGCGCGCGCTGATCGACGCCGCGCACGCGCGGGGCATGAAGGTCTACTTCGACATCATCACCAACCACACCGCGGACGTGATCGGGTACGAGGGTGGCGCCCGCCGCGCGTACGTCGCCAAGGACGCGGTCCCCTACCGCACCGCCGCCGGCGTGCCGTTCGACGACCGCGACCACGCGGGCAAGGCGTCGTTTCCGGCGCTGAGCCCCACCACCTCGTTCCCGTACACGCCGGTGCTCGACCCCGCCGAGCAAAACCTCAAGGTGCCGGCGTGGCTCAACGACGTGACGCTGTACCACAACCGAGGCGACACCACGTTCGTCGGTGAAAACAGCTACTACGGCGACTTCTTCGGCCTCGACGACCTCTTCACCGAGCACCCGCGCGTGGTCGACGGCATGATCGACATCTACAAGGCGTGGATCCGCGACTTCGGCGTGGACGGCTTCCGCATCGACACGATGAAGCACGTCAACGACGAGTTCTGGCAGGAGTTCGGCCCGGAGGTGCTCGACTACGCGCGGCGGCAGGGCAAGCGCGAGTTCTTCATGTTCGGCGAGGTCTTCGACACGACGAAGAGCTTCACGTCGCACTTCACCACCGCCGACAGGATGCAGGCGGTGCTGGACTTCCCGTTCCAGGACGCGGCCCGCGGCTTCGCCTCGCGCGGCCAGTCCGCCGGACAGCTCACCACGTTCTTCGCCGGCGACGACTGGTACACGGACGCGGACTCCAACGTGTACGAGCTGCCCACGTTCCTCGGAAACCACGACATGGGCCGTATCGGCCACTTCGTAACCACCGACAACCCCGGCGCGGGCGACGCCGAGTGGCTGGCCCGCGACCGCCTCGCGCACGAGCTGATGTACTTCAGCCGCGGCAACCCGGTCGTCTACTACGGCGACGAGCAGGGCTTCACCGGCGCGGGCGGCGACCAGAACGCGCGGCAGACGATGTTTGCCAGCCAGGTGCCGGACTACCTCGACGACGACCTGCTCGGCACCGGCGCCACCCACGCGCAGGACAACTTCCTGCCCGGCCACCCGCTGTACCGTGGCATCTCCTCTCTCGCCGCGCTGACCCGCGCGCACCCGGCGCTGCGCGACGGCGCCCAGGTGCACCGCTACGCCGCCGGCGGGCCCGGCATCTACGCCTTCTCCCGGCTGGACCGGCGCGAGCAGCGCGAGTACCTGGTGGCGCTCAACAACAGCGAGCAGGCGCAGACCGCCACCGTTCCCACGTACGCGGGCAAGCGCACCTTCCACCGCCTCTACGGCACCTCCGCCGAGCGCCTGCGGTCCACATCGGACGGCATGGTGACGCTGACCGTGCCGCCACTGTCCACTGTGGTTTACGCGCTGGACGGCCGCATCCCCGCTTCGAAGGCGGCACCGAGGGTCACGCTCACCGGCGCCGCGCCCGCGGAAGGCGCCCGCGGCCGCATGCACGTCACCGCGAGCGTGGCCGGCTCGTCGTTCTACGAGGTCGCCTTCTACGCGCAGGCCGGCGGCGGGGCGTGGCGGCCGGTGGGCGTCGACGACAACGCGCCGTACCAGGTCTTCGACGACGTGAGCGACCTGCGCGCGGGCACACCGGTGCGGTACAAGGCCGTCGTCCTGGACAACCGCGGCCACACCGCCACCAGCGCCACCCGCGCCGCGACCGTACCGGCTCCGCTGGTCTCCATCGAGACACCCACCGAGGGCAGCCGCGTCCGCGGGACGGTCGAGGTCCGCGCGGTCGTCGATCCGGAACGGGCCACGCACACCGTCACCTTCGAACGCCGCGTCGCTGCCGGCCCGTGGACCCCGATCGGCAGCGACGCCACCTCGCCGGTCTACACGGTCTTAGACCAGCTGCCGGCCGACCTCGCGTCGGACACGCCGATCGAGTACCGGGCGACCGTGCGCGAGCCGGACGGCACCACCGCCACGAGCCCGGTCCGCCGCGTGCGCGCGGCCGGTCCACAAGCGACGATGGCGACGCTGCACTACTTCCGCCCGGCCGGCGACTACGGCGACCAGGACACCGGCTGGGGCCTGCACATGTGGGGCGACGCGGTCGACCCGGCGGTGCTCGCCCAGGTCGCGTGGGACAACCCGTGGCCGTGGACCAGGATCGAGGGCGGCTGGGCCGAATACGACATCCCGCTCGCCCAGGACACCCAGCCGGTCAACTTCATCATGCACCTGCCGTCCGGCGACGCGGTGCCGGACACGAGGGAGCCCGGCGGCGACCGCGCCTTCCTGCCGATCAACAGCCCGGAGGTCTGGATCGTCCAGGGCGACCCGACCGTCTACACCAGCCCGCCGCCCGTCTGACCGAAGGGTTACTCGACTTCGAGGAGATCCCTGAGGTCCCCGCGGCTGATCTCCTTGACGTCCTTCTGGACGCCGCCGTCGATCAGGTACTTCATGTGGGTCGGGTTTTTGACGTGGAAGACGCCGCCCGAGGTGACGATGAAGACGCGGGGGTCACCTGCGGTGCGGACGAAGTACGGGTTGAACATGTCGTCTCCGAACGGGATGATGCGGGCGGTCGCGGGCTTTCCGAACTGCGCGCCGATCGCGCGCTTGAGGCTCGTCGTCAGTGCGGCGGCCTGAGCGGGCGTCCTGACGAACTCGAAGTGCATGGGGTCCTTCGTGCCGTTGTACCAGCCACCCCAGAAGAATCCGTACGCCCACATGAGCTGGACCATCCACGGCGGGATGTTGGTCTTCAGCCTGTCCTGCATGGGGTTGTCGTGCCAGTTGAGGTCCACGGCCAGGCCCCAGCTGTGGTTGCTCGGCCGCGGCGGGTCGGAGTCGACGATCGGCCGGCAGTTGAAGGAGCCGCTCGACTTGTGCTTGAGCCGGTAGCCGCGGCGCTCGCACTCGTCGAGCAACAGCCGCACGAGCTCGCCGATCTCCCGCCGGACCTCCAGGCGGAGGCCGCTCTTGAGCTTGATCGTGGTCATCCGGCTGCGCTGGCAGTTGGGCCATCCCGATCCCCAGCCACGGCTGCGGGCGCCGTTGATGTGGACGCCCTTGGGGCGCGTGGGAAACTTAGCCATCCTCGGCCTCCTCGGCCGCCCTGATCAGTCGTTCGATGCCGGCGTCAGCGGCCGGGCTGTCGAGGTCCTCGTCCGGGACCTCCAGCTCGGGCGCGCGCAGGTCATCGTCCTCCGTGAAGATCGTTTCTTCCTCGTCCCAGGCGTGCGGGCGCGGTGTCTCGTCCGACTCGTCCATGTGCCACTTCCGATCCGCGACCACTTTGGCGAAACCGGTCCCAGCGCATCACGTCCGGGTTTGGCGGGGCAATCGGGTTCACGACACCCCGTCACCCAACTGGTGGAAGCCCTAGGTCCAGGGTTGAGCGCACCCACCGCGGACCGCGAGGCTGCGGGAGCAACGGTCCGGACCACGACGGACGTCGCGGTAGCCCGCGTCTTCTGCTTTTTTCAGGCGGCGTGGTCGCCGCACGTGGCGGTGCTGCACCAGCGGCGGCGTCCACTGTGGTCGATGAATAGCCAGCCGCAGCGGGGGCTCGGGCAGGCACACACGGTGAGCCGGCGCGGATCGGCGAGCAGGTCGCCGGCGCTGTGCGCGGCCGCGTGCAGGGGTGCGCGCAAGCCGGCCGCAGGGGTCAGGCGCCACCGGCCGCGGCCGTCCGGTGCGCGGCGGAAGACGGCGGCCGCGGCCGACGCCTCCACGTAGGGTGCGACCGCGGCGAACGCCTTCGCGTCGGCCGGATCGGTCAGGCAGGCGTAGAGCCGCGCCCGCAGGTCGCGGGCCTCGTCGAGCACGGCCGCCGCGCCGAGCGGGTCGCGCTGGGCGGCATCGAGCAGGTACGTGACGGTGGCGTCGTCGAGCAGGTCCTGGTGGCCGGCCCAGACGGCGAGTGTCGGATACCCGCGCAGCCACTCCGCGCCGGGCTGCCGCTCGCCGCCCCACCCGGCGTAGGTGTTGCACAGCTCCAGCGCCGGGTGCCCGCCCACGCTCCACGGCAGCCAGAGGTCGCGGACCCGCACCGCGTACACCGGCGCGGCCGGCCGCTCCAGGCGCGGGTCGCCGGCCAGGATCCGCTGGTGCACCGTCTCCAGCTCGACGCCCGGCTCCACGCCTGACTCGGTGGCGAGGGCCTTGCGGGCGCGGTCGTACAGGGCGAGCGCCTCGGTCTGGCGGGCGGCGCGGTACAGGGCGGTCATCAGGTGCGCGACCAGCCCTTCCCGCGTCGGGTGCTCGCGGGCCAGGCCGATCAGGTCGAGCGCCACCCGGTCGTGGTGGCCCATGTCGAGCAGCACCCGCGCGTACGCCTCCGCCGTGCCCAGCCGCAGATCCAGCAGCGACTCGCCGAGCCGCCGGCGCAGCGGCTCGCCCGCGATGTCGGCCAGGAGCGGGCCGCGCCACAGGGCGAGCGCCGCGCCGGCGAGGCGTACCCGCTCGGCCAGGTCGCTCGTGCCCGCCGCCCGCCGGGCCAGGTCGGCGAAGCGGGCCGCGTCGACGTCGGCACCCTCGACCGCGTACCCGCTGCCCCGGGTCACGATCGCCACACCGTGCGGGGCGAGGGCGGCACGGAGGCGGCCGACGTACGTGTGGACGGTGCCGCGCGCGGACGCCGGCGGCTCACCGTCCCAGACGAGGTCGGTCAACCGGTCGATCGCGACGCTGTGGCCGGCGTCGAGGAGCAGGATCGCGAGCAGCAGCCGCTCCTGGCGCCGCCGGCCCACCACGACCTGCCTGCTCACCGGCCCGGCCTCGAACGTCCCCAGCAGCCTGAACTCCATACGTTAGGGACGCTTTGATCACGCCAGTTCGGTGCAGGGGTTTGTGCTCGTCGTGACAGTGTGGCTGTCGCGAGTCACGCCAGTTCGGTGCAGAGGTTTCGCTCGGAGCCGTGGTGGACGGTGACCGTCTTGTATCCGTCGGGTCCGAAGGCGACCGTGTACACGCCGTCGAAGACCCAGATCCCGCGCGGCCGGTTGCCGCCACCCTCGCGGAAGCCGAACAGTGCCGGCCCGATCAGGTACCAGGTGGAGTTGGTGGTGAGGGTGCCGCCCGGCTGGTACTCGACGAGCGCGCTGCCGCTCAAATCGGCGTCCAGCGTCTCGCCGGTGCCGGTGTTGGTGACGGCGAGGACGAGGTCGCCGACGTACGCCTCGCGCTTGGTCGAGCCGTCCGGGTAGCGGGCCAGGACTCGCGTCTTCACCTCGTCGACGACGGGCTCGGCGTGCACGGGGAAGTCGCAGCGGGCGCCGGCCGGCACGTCCCATGGGGTTGAGGGCGCGGGCACCCAGGCGGTGACGGTTAGGAGGATCGCGGTGAGAAGGGTATGCATGGCTCCCGAGCGTGGCCGGCTCCGCTCACCAGCGGCTCACCACGGTTGTTTGGGGGTTGGGCTGGGCCTGCTCGGCCGCGCGTCACCGGGGCCCTCGGGGTCAGGCCGCGCGCCCGGGTTTCGGGCCGCACGCCCCGCTCGCGCCGCGCACCGGTCTCGCCACCCGCCCCGGGTCAAGACGCACGCCGCGCCCCGGTCTCGCGCACGCCCGGGGTCAGGCCGCGTGTTCCGGGGTCAGGCGACGCGTTCCCGGTCAGACCGCGCGCCCGCTCGCGCCGCGCGCCTGGGTCTCGCGCACGCCCCGGGGTCTCACGCACGTCCCCTGGCTTCGGGCCACGTGCCCGGGGTCAGGCCACGCGGCCCGTCCGCCTGGCGTGGCTCCACCGGCTCCGCCGCCCTGCGGGCCGGGCACCTCGTGCCGGTCAGGCCGCGCCCGCTCGCGCCGCGCGCCTAGGGCTCGCGCACGCCCTCGGGTCAAGCCGCACCACACTGGGGGTCAGGCCGCATGCCCGGTCAGGCTGCACGCCTGGTCAGGCCGCGCCCGCTCACGTCGCATGCCCGGTCAGGCTGCACGCCTGGTCAGGCCGCGCCCGCTCACGTCGCATGCCCGGTCTGGCCGCGCCCAGTCAGGTCACTGCAACCGGCGTGGGCAGTGGAAACAGGGTGCGGAAGCGCTCGGCCACGGCCCAGTCGCCGGTGAGCTCGAGCCGGCCGCTGCGATGTGCCTTGCCCAGGCTGAGTCCCTCGTGCAGCAGGCCGGTGAGGGTCTCGGTGTCGGTCAGGAAGGTGACGTCCGGCTGGCCCTCGCCGCCACGGACGATGTCGAACGTGCCGGCGGTGATCCGGACCGTAAACTCCTCGACCCCCAGGCGCAGGGCGACCGTGGCGGTGAAGCCGGCGGCGGCGTCCGGGTCGAACAGCGCCCTCAGCGACAGGATCAGCGAGCTGGCACTGATCGGGGCGTGCACCGGCAGCGCGGGTGACCGGCTGGCCCACCGGGCGAGGTCGGTGACCACCGGCCCCAGCTCGGCGCCCCAGTCGGTCAGCTCGTAAACCCAGGCGGGCGCGGGTGGGCCCAGCCTGCGGCGCACGACCAGCCCTGCCGCCTGCAGGTCGCGCAGCCGCTGGGTGAGCACGTCGGCGCTCACTCCGGGCAGGTCGGACTGCAGATCGGTGAACCGCTTGGGGCCGAGCAGAAGCTCGCGGACGACGAGCAGGGCCCATCGCTCCCCGACCAGGTCCAGGCCGTGCGACAGGGCGCATCCGTCGTTGTAGCCGCGCTTGCCAACCACCAGGTCAGCCTATCACTCACTTCGTCTCCCCAACTTTTTACTTGGAAATACCAAGTAGTTGATTGTACAGTCCGACCTAGAAGGAGCCACGGAGCAGCCACGGAGGAGAGCAGCCATGCCACAGGTACTGATCGAGGCGCCAACCGGCATCGGGCCGGACGCCAAGGAGTCGATGATGCGAGAGGTGAGCGCGGCGGTGGACGAAGCGTTCCGGATTCCCGACGTGCGGGTCTGGCTCCGGGAGTACCCGGCGGAGAACGTCGCGCAGGACGGGCGGGTGGGCGCCGAGCCGGTCCGGCCGCTGTGCTTCCTGGAGGTCCCCGAGCTGAACAAGCTGGAGGTAAAGCGCACGATGGCACGGCGCATCCACGAGGCCATCGCGAAGGCTTACGGCGAGCTCGCCAACACCGACGAGACGCTGATCCTGATGAACCACTACCCGCTGGAGAACGCGGGCTGGGCGGGACGGCTGCAGTCGGACGACGCCGATGCGGTCGCGGCGGTGCGCGGGCTCAACAGCTAGAGCGCGGATCGCGGGCCCAGACGCCGCCACGCGACCTCTCGACGCAATTGACTGGCGCCGCCGGCTTCACCCGCCAGGGCGAGTCGAAGGCCACCGGTTGCGCAACGGCCGAAGGCCGCGAACCCGCCCCGGGATGAGCAAAAGGTCGTCGGGCGAAACGTCAGGGCTGGGCCCGCCCCACACGGGCGGGCCCAGCCAGCGTCACGACACCCCGGCCGCGCGGCCCTCGTGCAGGGTGATGTTCCGGCCGTCGGACGGGTCGAAGAGGTGGGTCTTCTCGAGGTTGAACCAGACCTTGTACGGCCCGCCCTCGCGCACCCGCGACTCCGCGGACAGCCGGGTCACCAGGTTGGCGCCACCGGTCGGCAGGTCGGCGGCGCCCGCGTCGGCGGCGAGCTCCTCCAGCTCGGCCGAGCTGGCACGCTCGCCCTCGACGGTCAGGTACACGTACTTGTCCGAGCCCATCGACTCGACGAGCTCGACCGGCGCCTCGAACTCCACGCCCTTGCCACGCAGCCCCTCGTCCACCAGCGCGGCGTCCTCGAAGTGCTCGGGCCGGATGCCGAGGAGCATGTCCTGCGGTGCCTCGCCGCTTTCCAGCATGCCGCGCAGGCGGTCGCCGATCGGCAGGTCGCCGAGCGCGGTCTTCAGCACGCCGTCCGTTGCCTTGGCGCCGAGGAAGTTCATCGCGGGTGAGCCGATGAAGCCGGCGACGAAGAGGTTGTTCGGGTGGTCGTACAGCGTCTGCGGGTCACCGACCTGCTGCACGACGCCGGCCCGCAGCACCACCACGCGGTCGCCGAGGGTCATCGCCTCGGTCTGGTCGTGTGTGACGTACACGGTGGTGGTGTTCAGCCGCTTCTGCAGGCGGGACACGACCGTGCGCATCTGCACGCGCAGCTTGGCGTCCAGGTTGGACAGTGGCTCGTCCATGAGAAACGCCTTAGGGCTACGCACGATCGCGCGACCCATCGCCACGCGCTGCCGCTGGCCGCCGGAAAGGTTGGCCGGCTTGCGGTCGAGCAGCTCGGTGAGCTCCAGCACCTTGGCCGCCTCGGCTACCTTCTCGTCGATCTTGGCCTTGTCCATCTTGGCCAGTCGCAGCGGAAAAGCCATGTTCTCGCGGACGGTCATGTTCGGGTAGAGCGCGTACGACTGGAACACCATCGCGATGTCGCGGTCGCGCGGCGCCTTCTCGTTCATCCGCTCGCCGCCGATGCGCAGCTCGCCGTGGGAGATGTCCTCCAGGCCGGCGATCATGTTGAGCAGCGTGGACTTGCCGCAGCCCGACGGCCCGACCAGGATGACGAACTCGCCGTCGGCGATCTCCAGGTCCACCTCGCGGACGGCGACGGTGCCGTCCGGGTACTGCTTACCGACCTTGTCCAGCACGATATCGGCCATGAGTCACCCCTTAACAGCGCCGGACGTGAGGCCCGAGACGATTCGACGTTGGAAGAAGAGCACGAACAGGATGATCGGGATGGTGATGACGACGGCGGCAGCGGAGATCGACCCGGTCGGGTCCTCAAACTGCGAGTCGCCGGTGAAGAACGACAGCGCCACCGGCACCGTTCGCGACCGCTCGGTGGAGGTGAGCGAGATGGCGAAGAGGAAGTCGTTCCAGCAGAAGATGAACGCGAGAATCGCGGTGGTGAACACGCCCGGCGCGGCCAGCGGCGCGATCACCTTGCGGAACGCCTGACCCTGCGTGGCACCGTCCATCTTGGCCGCCTTCTCCAGGTCCCACGGGATCTGCTTGAAGAACGCCGACAGCGTGTAGATGGTCAGCGGCAGGGCGAACGTGATGTACGGCAGGATCAGCCCCGGCCACGTGTCGAACAGGCCAAGCCGCCGCTCGATGTCGAAGAGCGGGGAGACCAGCGACACCTGCGGAAACATCGCGATCAGCAGCGACACCCCGACGAGCAGCCCCTTGCCGGGGAAGTCGAGCCGGGCGATCGCGTACGCGGCCATCGTGCCCAGGGTCACCGCGATGATCGTGGAGATCAGCGCGATGCCGATGGAGTTGATGAGCGCGCGTACAAACTGGTCGGTCTGGAAAATGGTCTTGTAGTTTTCGAGCGTCCACTCGCGTGGGATGAAGTTGCCGTCGGTGAGGGTGTTGGTGGTCTTGAACGACAGCGACATGATCCACAGCACCGGGATCAGCGCGAAGACCACGACGATGACGTCGAGCAGTCCCCAGCGCCACTTGAGACCGCGAGACTCCATCAGCGCTTCCCCTCCTCGTTGCTACCGGGTGCGGCCGTGCCGAAGAGCTTCACGAAGATGAACGCGATGATCGCCACGGTAAGGAAGATCAGCACCGACATCGTCGAGCCGATGCCGAGGTTGAGCCCCTTGATGAGGTTGTTGTAGGCGAGCATCGACACCGACGAGGTCTCGTTGGCGCCCGCGGTCAGCACGTAGATGTTGTCGAACACCCGGAAGGCGTCCAGCGAACGGAACAGCAGCGCGACGAGGATGGCCGGCTTCATCACCGGCAGCATCACCTTGGTGAAGCGCTGCCACGCGGTCGCGCCGTCCATCGACGCCGCCTTCAGCAGGTCCTCGGGCACCAGCGCGAGCCCGGCCATCAGCAGCAGCGCCATGAACGGCGTCGTCTTCCAGATCTCGGCCAGCATGATGATGGCCAGCGAGCTGGCCCGCTCGGTCAGTGGCGCGCTGTCGCTGAAGAGGTTGGCCAGATAGCCCGTGCCGGGCGTCCAGGCGTACCGCCAGGAGAACGCGGCGACGACGGTGACGATGCCGTACGGGATCAGCGCGGACGTGCGCACGATGCCCCGCCCCACGAGCGTGCGGTGCATGATGAGGGCCAGCCCCATGCCGAGGATCAGCTCGATCACGACCGTGACGACGGTGATCAGCATGGTCACGCCGAACGCGGTCCACCAGTACTGGTTGCCCAGCACCGTCGCGTAGTTGGACAGCCCGACGAACTCCCGCTCGTCCGGAAACTTCAGGTCGTACCGCTGCAGCGAGAGCCACACCGAGTAGAGGATCGGGTAGCCGGCCACGGCGAGCATCACCAGTGCGGCCGGTGCGCAGAGCAGCCAGCCAAGCCGCCGCTCGGCCCGCTTGCCCTCGGAGAGGCGCGCCTTCTCCGCCTTGGTGAGCGGCTTGTCCTCGGCCCGGTGCTTGGCGGCCGCCGTCGTGGGAGCGCTCATGGCCGACCTCGCTTCACTGCCGGCGGCCACGAGGCTCCGCGGCCGCACCCGACGACTCGCGCGCTACGCACTCGCTCGCTACGCACGCTCATGGCAGGACTCCCTTCGACTCCAGAGCGTCCTGTATGGACCCGCGCAGCTCCTTGGCGGTCTGCTCGGGCTTGATCGAGGCGGGCGGCGAGAGCGTCGCCGACATCACCGTCGAGATGTTCTGGTACGCCGGCGAGAGCGGCCGGTTCGCCGCGTCCCGCAGCTCTTCCAGGATCGTGTCCTTCATCGGGTACGCCTCGGCCATCTCCGGGTCGGCGTAGATGCTCTCGATCGTCGGCGGCACGCCGTCGTTGATCGCCGAGAACTTCTGGTGCTCCTCGTTGCGCAGGCACAGCGCCGCGTCGAACGCCTCCTCCGGGTGCTTGGAGTACTTCGACACCGCGAGGTTGTACCCACCGATGGTGACCTTGCTCGGCGTGCCCGCGTCGACGCCCGGGTAGCGCGCCCACTTCACCTTCGCCGCGAGGTCCGGCGCGCCCTCCTGCATGGCCGGGTAGACGAACGGCCAGTTGAGCTGGTACGCCGCGTTGCCGCTCTGGAACTGCAGCCGCGCGTCGTCCTCAATGGAGTTGGTGAACGACGGGCTGGTGACGCCGGCCGACGCGAACTTCTGCAGGATCTCCAGGCCGCGCACCGCGCCCTGGTCGAAGACCGCCTCGGTGCCCTCGTCGTTGAGGATGTGGCCGCCCGCGCTCGCGACGATCGTGTTGTAGAGGACGACGAGGCCCTCGTACTGCGCGCCCATCGTGATGACCTCGAACGGCTTGCCCTGGCCCTTGAGGTCGAGCGACTGCTGGATCATCTCGTCCCACGTGCGCGGCGGCTGCTGCACCAGATCGGTGCGGTACCACAGCAGCTGCACGTTGGTGTTCTTCGGCGCGGCGTAGAGCTTGTCCTCGTACTCGGCGCTGGCCAGCGGCCCGGCGAGCGTGCCCCGCTCGGCCTGCGCCTTGTTGTCGCCGGTCCACTCCAGGATCCAGTCCGCGCTCGCGAACTCCTGCGTCCACGTGATGTCCAGCCCCAGCACGTCCATGCCGTCGTCCTCGGCGGCCAGCCGGCGCACCATCTGCACCCGCTGGTCGTCCGCGCCGCGCGGCAGCACCTGGTAGTCGATGCGGTACCGGCCCGCCGCCTCGGCGTTGCAGTCGTCGACCACCTTCTGGAGGTTCTGCTCGGGCGCGTAGTACAGGTTGATGGTCGGTGTGCCGCCGTCGTCACCGCCGCACGCGGCAAGCGGCGTGAGCAGTGCCATAGCGGCCGCGGCCGCACCCGCTCTCCGTACCCTCGACTCCGCCCGTCTCATCTTCCGCACCGGCCTCGCCTCCCTCCGGTCGGGCGCCGGAGGGCGCGGCGCCCGCTCGGGATGACCCCTGCGCGGCGCGAGCGCGTCGGCGTCGACGCGTGATCGTGGTGCGCCCCTTCTCCCCCGTCTGCCCGGACATCAAACCTGGACGAGTTCACTATAGGATCAACTACGTGATATCGGTGCAAATTGGGCCATGCCCACGGTCGTCGATAAATAAATGTGAACGAACGGACCCTGGCCACGCGGCGAATTGCATCGGTACGGTCAGGTCGCGGATCGCCGTCGACGCCGATTCCCCGCATTCGCGTCCCAATTAGACGGTCCGGAGGGCAGGATCGTGGGTGAAACCCTCGCGCGCGCGTCGACGATCGCATTCGACGTGCACGGACTTCCGCCATTGAAAAACGAGGCACTGTCGATCTTCTCCGCCGGCCATCGCCAGGCCGGCCGCGTGCGCACACTGCTGGAGGCCGCCTGCGCGGCCGCGCAGCGCACAGGCTGGACCGCGCTGGCCCATCCGGTCGCGCTCGACGTGGTGCTGCGCCGCCCGCCGGACCACCACAGCGGCGACGTGACCAACTTCCTGAGCGGGATCGGCGCCGTCCTGCAGGACAAGCGCCGCTCGGCGGCCGTGAGCGTGGCCCACCTGGGCGTGCTTGTCGACGTGGCGCTCTACGTGGACGACCGGCAGATCCGCCAGCTCTCATACCGCGAGGAGCACGCGGACGAGCCGTCCTACACCGTCCGCGTCTCGACCCTCTGACAAGCCCGACCACATCCAGAGCTACTGGTCGGCGGCGCGGGCTGAACACCCGCGCCGGTCGCCCCCGCAGGGCAACTGACGTTCGCGATCCGCCACCGCGAAGCCCATCGTGATCCACGGGCGGCTCGCGGTGCGAGCCGCCACTGCCCACCAGCGGAGCGGGCCGGCCGCGACCAGCCCTGCCCCCGCGACCGTGACCGGCGGCGGAGGGTGAGGCCGCGGGAAAGCACCCCAAGAAAACGCTCCGCTGCGCTCCACGTTTCCCGGGGGCCCCGCGCAACGGTCCAGACCACGGCGGACATCGCGGTAGCTCAGATTCCGAGTGCGCGCCCCACCCTCGCGGCCAGCGCGTCCTCGGACATCGCCGGGTCCACCTCGATCGCGCAAAGGGAGAGCCGGGCCGTCTCGTCGCGGAGCCGTTCGGTGAAGAGGTGGTCGCGCTCGAGGAGGTTGGCCAGCGCGCGGTCGGGGTCGCTCGTGCGGCCGGCGATGTGCCACAGCGACCCGCGGCTGTGCAGGGCGGCGCGGCGGAACGCGGGCGTCGGCAGCAGCCAGACGGCCCGGCGCGCCTCGGTGAGCAGCGGCGCGACGAGGTGCGGCAGGAGCCGGAAGCCCTCGACCACCACGTCCGGGCCGGCGGGCAGGCGGCGCAGGTCGTCGACGATCAGGTCGAAGCACTCGCCGCGGTACCAGTGAAACGTCTCCAGCATCGTCTCCGGCGAGCGGCGCAGCCACCGCTCGTCCATGTCCATCGCGATGAACGCCCGCAGTGCCTCCCCCTCGCACCGCCGCGCGTGGTCGGCCATGACGTCGTCGGTCGGGTACAGCCGGAGGCCGTGCGCCGCCGCGAGCCGGCGGGCGATCGTGGACTTGCCGGCCCCGCTGCCGCCGCCGACCCAGTAGACGCCGGGGAGGGCGTCAGCCACGCAGGCCGTTGCGGAGCAGGTCCACGGCGCGGGCGGCGCTGGCCCGGCGGCGCTCGATGTCGTCGACGCGCTCGATCACCGAGGCGACCATGCGCATGATGTCGAGCAGGTCCTCCTTGACCAGGTCGGAGCGGACAGCGCCGTCCTCCTGCGCGCGCCGCATCGGCTCGGCGAAGGCGAGCACGATGCGCTCGGCCAGCGCCTGCAGCTCAGGCGCCTCCGTGCCCTTGTCGAGCGCCTGGTGCAGGCCGTGGCTGCGCACCTGGTGGTCGACAAGCGAGCGCAGCAGCGCGTCGAACGCGTCCGCGCGGCCGGCGTAGACCACCGCCAGCTCCTCGATGTCGCGCACGTTGTCTTCGAAAATGGCGACCGCCAGGGCATAGCGGTCCGGGAAGTGTCGGTAGAGCGTGCCCCGCCCGACGCCCGCGCGCCGGGCCACCGCATCCAAGGGCGCACCGAAGCCGGCGATCGCGAAGACCTCGCGCGCCGCCTCGATGATCAAAGCCCGGTTGCGCCGGGCATCCCGCCGGAGGGTGTGGCTCTCCGCGATCTGGACCGAGGTCACGGCCAGAAGTCTACGAGAACGCTGGCCGCGCATCCCCAAGACAGCGTTACTCCGGCACCTCCGTGCCCGTAGTTATGGATCACTCGGGCACCGCCGGGCAGCGGATCGGGGGCGGCGCCCACCCGCGGGCCACCGCGCCGCGCCGGCCGCAGCCCCGCCCGCTCGCCCAGCACCTCGGCGCCGGCCAGCTCCGGCACGAGCTCGGTGCAGCGGGCCACGATCCCCGCCGCGACCTGCGGATCCGGCCCTGTGTCCCACTCGCCGGGCTCGAACGTGCCACCCAGCACCACATCCCCCGAACGAGGATGCACATACACCATCCCGGCCGGATGGTGCTCCTCCCGGACGGACACCTCGAGGCCCGGGTTGGCGACCAGCACGACGCGCCCGCGTGCCGGGAAGACCGCCGCGTCGCCGCACAGCTCGCCGGCCGCGAGGCCGGTCGCGTTGACCACCACGGGCGCGAGCCGCGCGGCCTCCGCGAGCCCCCGGAGGCGCCGGCGCTCCAGCACCACACCGCCGCCGGCCAGCCGCGCCACGAGCCACTCCAGGTAAAGGCCCATCTCCACCGTGGGCACGGTGAAACGCCACTCACGGCCGTGGTCTTCAAAATTTGGTACGACCCGTGCCCACCACGGGTCGTCGGACGCCTGGACGACCATGCGGGTGCGGCGCATCACCACCCCGGGCACGCCGGCGGCCGCTTGGCGGGCCAGCTCGTCATAGGTCTGCCCGGCCCAGGCCAGCACCCGGGGGTCGGGGTCGGTGCGCGTGGGGTACCAGACGGCGGCGGCAACGGCGGACACCGTCTCGGCGGGCGGGTCGGCGGCCACCAGGGCGACGCGGGCGCCGGCCTCCCGCAGGCGGATCGCGGACGTCAGTCCGATCACGCCGGCCCCGACCACCACGACGTCGAACATTTGGGTTGGATGCACCACTTCCCGGTGCGCGGGTACGGTTGTTTCCGCGCGTGATTCTACTGTCCTGGGGAGGAAGAAATCGCCGACGATGTGCCCTTGACGGGCTTGCCCATGACGTAGACGCCGCGCCCCTGGTGGCCCTCGAGCACCCCGGCGTCCTGCAGGCGACCGAGGGCCGCTTTGACCGGGGTATCGCTGCACTCGTAGGCCTGCATCAGCTCGGCGATCGAGGGCAGCTTGTCGCCCGCCTTGAGTTCACCGGACTCGATCCGCTCGCGGATGTCATTAATGATCTTGCGATAAACGGGCACGGCGGGCATGTGCTGGCACTCCCCTTGGTCGGCGTATGACATTTGATCATGCCCGCCCTGGGGTCTCAAGTATTCGTCGTACCCAATTGACTCTGGGTCCTTAGAACCCTAGGTTGACGTTCGGTGAGGCGACCCCGCCCCTTGGTCGGCAACCTGGTGGCCCGGGTCGCCTCACCCCTCAGGAGGTCCGATGCCGGGCGGCTACGCCTACGACAACGACGTGGAGGTGGCGCAACAGCAGCACGCGTGCCTTTCCGCGATGCTCGACGACTTCACCCGCACCCGTCTGTCCTCAGTAGACACACCGGCCGGCCCCTTCCGCTGCCTCGAGGTCGGCGCGGGAGCCGGCAGCATCGCGCGGTGGCTGGCCGGTCGCGGCGCAGCCGTGGTCGCCACCGACCTCAAGCCACGCCACCTCACCGCCGGCACCGGCGTCCACGTGCTGACCCACGACATCGTGGCCGAGCCGGTGCCCGACCCGCCCTACGACCTCGTCCACGCCCGCCTCCTGCTCATCCACCTGCCCCAGCGCGAGCGGGTGCTGGCCAAGCTCGCGGCCGCCCTCCGCCCGGGCGGGAGCCTGGTGGTCGAAGACTGGTACATCCGCCCCGAGCACATCGTCCTGGCCGCACCCACGCCGGCCGACTCGGCGCTGTTCGAGCGATATCAGCGCATGTTGCTGGACATCCTCGCCAACGACCCCACCTGGGCCGCCCGCATCCACGGCGAGATGCTCGCCGCCGGCCTGACCGAGGTCAACACCGCGATCCACGCCCCGGTCTGGCCCGCCGGCAGCGCGGGCGCGCTGCTGACGACGGTCAACCTGACACTCTTCCGCGACCGCCTGCTCGCCGCCGGCCTCACCGCGGCCGACCTGGACCACCTGTGGTGGCTGGTCACGGATACCCGCTCGGGCCTGGTGATCCGCGGCCACTTCCTCTACTCCACGATCGGCCGCGCCCCGCTCCCCGAGCCGTAGCCCCATCCGCTGGACGGGGTGACCGCGCGCTCCACGGTCGGTGGCTGCACGGGACGGTTCTCGTACTGGGTGGACAGCACCACGTGTGAGTGCATCTCGCGGTGCTCGCCCAGGCGTTCCAGCAGGCCCTCCAGATGCGCCATGGTGGCCACGCGGACCTTCAGCATCGAGCAGAAGCCCCCGCTCAGCTTGTGGATCTCGACCACCTCGGGGAAGTCGTCGGCCGTCGTCGTCTTCAGCAGGCAGCGGCCGTGCTCGCACCGCAGCTGGACGAAGGCGGTCAGCGGAAGCCCGGCGCGCGCCGGGTCGATGCGCGCCTGGTAGCCGGCGATCACACCGGACTCCTCGAGCCGGCGTACGCGCTCGGCGACCGCGGGCGACGACATGTTGACCAGGCGGCCGAGCTGGTTGTACGAGAGGCGGCCGTCGCGCTGCAGCTCGGCGATGATGCGCCAGTCGGTCTGGTCCAGCTCCTTCATCCGCAAAGTGTTGCGCGCAATCGCCTTGCGTTCAACAGCCGTGGGCGCACGATGGATGCTCGCCGCCCATGTAACCGCGCGGCGCACCTTCCTACCGTGAGATCCATGAGTGTCACCTCCCTGCCCACCGCGCCGCCGGCGGCGTCCCAGCGGCGGGCCATCGCCGTCCTTTTCGCCGCGGCCGGCCTGATGAACGCCGCGATCGCCGCCGCCAGCCCGGTCAGCACCCTCATCGCCGCGGAGCGGTGGGGCGCCGCGCTCGCGGCCGCGCCCAACACGGCGGCCATCATCGGCACCGGTGCCGGCGCGGTCGCGCTCAGCCGCGCGCGCGAGCGGTGGGGGTGGCGGGCCGGCCTCGTGGCGGGGTACGCGGCCGCCGCGGCCGGTGGCGCCCTCACGATGGCCGCGGCGATCGGTGGTCACGCCGTGGTGCTGTGCGCCGGCATGCTCCTCATCGGGCTCGGAAACGCCGGTGCGCTGCTGTCCCGCTACGCCGCGGCCGAGCACCAGCCGGCCGGGCGGCGCGGCTTCGCGATCGGCGTGGTGGTGTGGGCGGGCGCGCTCGGCGCGGTGGGCGGGCCGCTGCTGCTCGCGCCGGCCGGCGAGGTGGGTGCGCGGCTGGGGTGGGTGGCGTTCGCGGGACCGTTCCTGCTGGCCGCCGTCGCCGGCATGCTCGCCGCCGTGGCCACCCTCGCGCTGCCCCGGCGGCACGGGCACGCCGGCCTTCCCCGCGAGGGCGGAAAGGCGGCGGCCACGCCCGCGCGGCAGCGCGACGGCGGGAACGTTGCGGCCACGCCCGCGCGGCTGCGCGACGACCGTGGTGCTCAGGTGCGCGGCGGGCGTGTGCGGACGCTGGTGCGGACGCCGGCGGCGCGGTGGGCGTTCGCGGTGATGGCGGCGGCGCAGGTGGTGATGGGCGCGGTCATGACGGCGGCGCCGCTCGGCATCCACGAGCACCACGACGGGTTGGGCGTGGTCGGCGCGGCACTGTCGGCGCACGCGCTCGGCATGTTCGCCCTGTCGCCGCTCACCGGGTGGCTGATCGACCGGGTCGGCGCGCGGCCGGTCATGTTGGCCGGGCTGGTCACGATGCTTGTCGCGACCGTGCAGCTGGCCATCGCGCCGCACGACGAGGCACTGCGTGTCGCGGCGCTCTTCCAGCTCGGGTACGGCTGGAACCTCTGCTTCGTCGGCGGCAGCGGCAGCCTCGCGACCGGCCTGCCCGAGGCGGACCGGGCCGGCGTCGAGGGCGCCGTTGACGGTGCGGTGTGGGGGCTGGCGGCGGTGGCCGCGCTGGCGTCGACCGCCGCGTACGCCACGGGCGGGTACCCGCTGATCGCGGCCGCCTCGACCACCCTGCTGGCGCTCGTCGCGGTGCGGCATCCGCGCGCGGCAACCTGAGCATTGTCGTAACTACGTACTTGCGTAATACTTGGGTGCATGACGTCGATGGAGGACCGGGTCGCCGCCCTCGAGGAGCAGGTGGCCGCGCTCACCGCCCGACTGGATGGGTCATCGCCGGAGGTCGGCGAGCGGGTAGCCGGTACCGAAGATGTCTTTTGGGCCTTGGAGGGGCTCAAACGGCGAGTGGCCGGCGGCGCCGGCGCCGTCCTCTACACCGGCGCCGTGGAGCCGGCGGAGGGCGAGCGTTACGAGTGGCAGTACGGCGTGGCGGCCGCCGACCTGCTGGCGATGGACTGGTCGGCGGCGGCGGCCTCCCTGTCCGCGCTGGCCCACCCGGTGCGGCTGCTGCTGCTCCGCGAGGTGCTGAGCGGGCGGCACGCGGCGGCCGAGCTGTCCGAAGTGGAGGGTCTTGGCACCACCGGGCAGCTCTACCATCACCTGCGCCAGCTCGTCAGCGCGGGATGGCTGCGGACGAACGGGCGAGGGCAGTACATCGTGCCCGCCGAGCGCGTGGTGCCGCTGCTGGTGACACTCACGGCGGCGACGCGATGAGGTGGGACCGCTGAGCCGTGGGCGGCCGGCGTGCTCGTGGCCGCGCTGATGAGCGAGTACGAGCCGGACGGTGTCACCTGGCACAACGGCGACACGGGCGGCTTCAGCGCCTACGCCGGCTTCGACCGGGCCGAGGGGCGGGGCGTGGTGGTGCTCGGCAACACCGACCGTTCGGTCGACAACCTCGGCCGCCGCCTGCTCGGCGCCGGCGAGAGGGACGGCGGCTTCGACTGGGCCTGACCGGGTACGCCGCGGTCCGCGCGGGGCGGCGCTGGCCCTCCGCACCCCTCAACGACCGCACCCGGTGGCGGTGGCGCGCTGGGCCACGACAGCGGTCAACGTGGCGGTCGCGGCCGCCTTCGTGGTGTGGGCCCTGGTCGTTAGAGACCTTCGCGGTCAGGGTGAGCTGCTGGTAAATGTGCAACCCAAATGGCGCACGTCCGCGAGTCCGCCCGTGGTTCGGCACCGTCGTCGCAGTCGGTGACCGCCGATCAGGTGCAGGCGGTGTGAGCTTCGAATCTTGGTGAGTTGGCGCGTTATTTCGACGCCAACTTGCCAAGATCTGCCGGAGCGGGCCCCTGGGTTGAGCTGGGCGACCGCGGAGGGTGAGGCGGCAGCGCCGGCGGACGGCCGTGAAGACCCGGCTCAGTCCACAATGGGCAGCGTGCGGCTACGGCCGGGGCGGGGGTACTGGCGTGCGGCGGTCGCGAGGCGGCTGGCGTGGTCCTGCTGCTTGCGCCAGTGGCCGTAGAGCGCGCCGCGCTGGGAGAGGCGGTCGACCGCGCTGATCGTCTCGGGGTCGACCTCGCCGGGTGGGGCGTCGCGCCACGGGGTGCCCGGCAGCGGCATGAACGTGTGCGCGTGGATGCGGGCGCCCAGGTCGGCGAGCTCGCGGGCGAGCGCCAGCGAGGAGGCCACGTCGTCGGGGGACTCGCCGGGCATGCCGAAGATCATGTCGACGTTGATGGTGAATCCCTCGGCGATGCCCAGCCGGGTGGCGCGCCTGACCTCCTCGACGCCGTGGCCGCGCTTGGCGGCGTCGAGGATCCGGTCCGAGCCGGACTGGGCGCCGACGATGATGTTGGTGTTGGCGCAGTACCGGCGGACCAGCCGCAGCGCCTCGCGGCTCACGTGCTCCGGCCGGATCTCGCTCGGAAACGAGCCGAAGAACACCCGCCCCTCCGGCCCGATCCCCTCCTTGCAGGTGGCCAGCAGCTCCTCGACCGCGGCGAGGTTGGGCTCCTCGCCGTCGGTGCCGTACGACAGCGCGGTCGGCGTGATGAACCGGACGTCGCGCATCCCCCTGGCCCGCATCTGGTCGACGTGCCACCGCACGTTGGCGACACCTCGGTGGCGGAAGCGGGCGGAGAACATGAAGGGGGTCTGGCAGAAGCGGCACGAGTACAGGCAGCCGCGGGTGATCTCCAGCGCGTTGAAGCGCTGCCACCGCAGCGAGAAGCCGCGGAACGTGTCGAGCGGGAGCCGCGCCGGCCGCCCCGTCTTCACGACCGCGCCGGTGGCGTCCCGGTAGACCAGGCCCGGCACGCCCGCCGGATCGCCGGCCGCGTCGACGAGCGCCAGCAGCGTGGTCTCCCCCTCGCCCACGGCGGCCACGTCCCACCCGGCGTCCAGCGTCTGCACCGGCTCGGCGGTGGCGTGCACGCCGCCGGCCACGTGCCTCACCCGCGGGGAGTCCACTCTGGACCGGATGGTGGCCAGCTCGGCGGCGAGCGCCTCGGCGTCGGGCGAGTAGAACGACCACAGCACCAGCACCCGCGGCGCCACGGACAGCGCGGCCTCGATCTCCTCGGCGGTGTCCTCGGGCGTCACCGCGAACCGCACGTCGTACCGCACCGGCGTCTCGTGCTCCTCCAGCGCGCCGAGCAGCACGTGCAGGCCGTACGTCACCGCCTTGCGGTAGCGCAGCACAATCACGAGATCCACGCGGGCTATCCTGCCAAAGTCGCCGCGAGCAGCCGCTCGCCCAGTGCGCGCACGGCCGACCGCAGCTCGGGGCCGCCGACGACGCGCTGGATGCGGGGGACGACGGCGAGCTGCTCGGCGTACCAGATGGGGTTGCTGGTCGTCCCGACCAGGCGGCAGGTGCCCTCGTCGACCGGATCGAGGCGGCCGAGGACGCGCGGGAGCCAGCGGGACAGGCTCTCGGCGGGCGCGTCGATGAGCACCTCGGTGTGGTATTCCCAGCCGACCGAGAGGTGTTCCTCCAGCGCGGCGACCGGGTCGAGGTCCGCGGGCGGGCTGAAGGCCGCGTCCAGCACGGCCACCCCGCCGATCCGATCCATCCGGTACGCGCGGCGCGCGCCGGAGGTGTGCGAGAAGCACAGCAGGTACCACCGGCCGTGGCGGATCACGACGGCCCAGGGGTCGACCTCGAAGATCCGCTCCGGACCGGCCTCGGGACGGTATCCGAAACGCACCCTCCGCCCCTGCGCACGCGCCTCGACCAGCGCGAACGTGGTCTGCGGGTCGGGCCGGGCGGCGCCGCGGTCGGGCGCCGGCGCGGCGCTGCGGCGGACCGCCTCGGCCTGCGCGGCGACCGGCTCGGGCAGCGCCCGCACGAGCTTGCCGAGCGCGCTGCCGACCGGGTCGGTGGGATCGCCGGCGTCGTGGTGGCCGTCGAGCACCGCCATGACCAAGCCGAGCGCCTCGTCGCCGCTGAACAGCAGCGGCGGCAGCCGCAGCCCCCGGCCGAGGCGGTAGCCGCCGTGCGGGCCGCGCTCCGACTCGATCGGGATGCCGGCCTCGCGCAGGATCTCCACGTACCGCCGGGCGGCGCGCTCCGACACGCCCAGCTTGCCCGCGATCCGCTCGGCGGTGATGCCCGGCGCGCCCTGCACCAGCTCGAGCGCGAGCAGCGCCCGGGCGGTGGGACTCGCGTCGGGTCTCACGGCATCCCCACATTCCGGAAGCGGAACGACCGGAACGCAACCTAACATGCCGACATGATCGATCTGGACACGACGATTCAGGAGCCTCCGCTGGCCGCCAGCGAGGTCGAGATGGCCCTCTTCGCGCTCGACCGCTCGCGGGCGCAGTTCGCGTGGAAGTGCGGCGGCCTAGACGCCACCGGCCTTCGCCGCCCCTTCCCGCCGTCCACGATGACGCTGGGTGGGCTGCTCAAGCACATGGCGTTCATCGAGGACTACTACACCTCGCGCGACCTGACCGGCGGCGCGGCGTCCGGCTCGTGGCGGCGCGCCGACTTCGACGCCGACCCCGACTACTGCTGGAACAGCGCCGCCGCCGACTCCCCCGACGACCTGTACGCGCTGTGGCGGGACGCGGTCGAGCGCCACCGCACCGCACTGGCGAAGATGCTGGCGACAGGCGGCCTGGACCAGCCGACGACGTACGTCACCGCGGACGGCCGCTCACCCAACCTGCGGCGCCTGCTGGTCGACCTGCACGACGAGTACGCCCGGCACGTCGGCCACGCCGACCTCATGCGCGAGGCGGTCGACGGCCTGGTCGGCGAAGACCCTCCGCAGTGAGCCAGCGCCGCACGAGCGAGCGAACCAGGGAGCACAGTGAGCGAGCGAGTTGGCGCGGCGGCGTCTGGACGCAGCCGGCCCGCCGACGAAGTCGGGGTTTCGGGCCGGCGGAGGAAGACGCCGCCTCCAGCGCCGCACGAGCGAGCGAACCCGGAGGGACAGTGAGTCTTCGGATCGTCCCGGCCAATGAGGCGTCCTGGGAGGACGTCACCGCGGTGGTGGGCAGCTCCTACGCGGGGCGGTGCCGGTGCCAGCGGTTCAAGGTGATGGGTTGGATCTGGCGCGACTCGACCCAGCAGGAGCGCGACGAGGCCCTGCGCGAGCAGACGCACTGCGGCGAGCCGGACGCGCCGGCGACCAGCGGGCTCCTGGCGTACGTGGATGGCGAGCCGGCCGGTTGGGTGGCGGTCGAGCCGCGCGTGGCGTACCCGAAGCTGCGCACCTCCCGCGTGCCCTGGGCGGGCCGCCAGGAGGACCGGGACGACCCCGACGTGTGGGCGGTGACCTGCTTCGCGGTGCGCAACGGGTACCGCGGGCAGGGCCTCACCTATGACCTGGCCAAGGCGACGGTGGACTTCGCGCGGGAGCGGGGTGCGCGGGCGCTGGAGGCGTACCCGATGGTCGCCGACCCGGGAAAGGTGATCACCTGGGGTGAGCTGAACGTCGGCGCCCGCCAGGTCTTCGAAGAGGCCGGCTTCACCGAGGTCAGCCGCCCCACCCTCCGCCGCGTGGTCATGCGGATCGACTTCGCGTAGTAGGGTCCGGCCGATGGCGCCGTCGACGAGATTCCTGCCCTTGGCGGTGCTCGCGTCGCTCGCGCTCGCCGCGTGCGACACCTCCGCTTTCGAGACCGCGGAGGACCTGAAGTCGTACGACGTGCCGGATGCCGTGACCACGGTGGACCTCACCGGCCGGTCGGGCTCCGTCGAGGTGAGCGTCGCCGACGGTCCGGTGCGGGTGCAAGAGCGGCGCGTGTACGCCGACCTGCCCCCGCTGACCAGCCACCGGGTCGAGGGCGGCACCTTGTACCTGCTGGACCGCGGCTGCGGCAAGGCGGCCGACGCCGACGGGCAGTGCGCGACCCACTACCGCGTCGATGTGCCCCGCGGCGTCGCGGTGACCGTCAAGGTGGGCACGGCGCCGGTGACCGTGACCGGCGTGACCGCCGCGCTCGACGTCACCACGGACGTCGGCGCCATCAAGGGCTCGGGCCTTGCCGGGCCGGTCAAGGCCACCACGAGCGTCGGCGACGTCGAGCTGCGTTTCGCGGCCGCCCCGCGCACCGTCGAGGTGCGAAACGACGTGGGCGCGACGCGGGTGTTCCTGCCGGCCGGCGACGCGTACCGGATCGATGCCCGGACCGACGCCGGACCGGTCGTCGACCTGCCCAGCCGCCCTGACGCGCCGAACGCCGTGACGCTGCGGTCGAGCACCGGCGAGATCACGGTGAGCCCCGCGTAGGCGGCCGTGCGGCGACTATGCCGTTTCGATGAACTCGGACCGCGATGCTGTACCCGCTGGGCAACGCCGGAGCGGTGGAGCAACGGGTCCCCCGTCGCGAGGTGCGACGACACCGCGCCACCGGCGGACGGCGGCGGCGTCGAGGGGGCGCCGCCGCCGTCACCGAGCGCTACCGGCGGGTGGTGAGGATCAGGTCGGCGACCAGCGCGGTCCAGCCCGTCTGGTGCCAGGCGCCGAGGCCCGCGCCGTTGTCGCCGTGGAAGTACTCCGGGAAGGCGATCAGGTCCTTCCAGTCGGGGTGGTTCTGGAAGAGCTCGCAGGCGCCGTACATCGGGCGGCGGCCCCACGCGTCCGGCACAAAGAGCGAGATCAGGCGGTCGGAGAGGTCGTCGGCGACCTCGTTGAGCGTGCGCTTCTTGCCCGAGCGGGTGGGGTGCTCGATGACCAGGTCGTCGCCGAAGAACGCGGCGTAGTCGCGCAGCGCGCAGATCAGCAGGTAGTTGGTGGGCATCCAGATCGGGCCGCGCCAGTTGGAGTTTCCGCCGAAGAGGCCGCTGGTGGACTCGGCCGGCTCGTAGCCGACGGTGAACTCCTGGCCGCCCAGCTCGACCGTGAACGGCTTGTCCAGGTGGCGCCGGGACAGCGTGCGCAGCCCGTACTGGGAGAGGAACTCCTCCTCGTCGAGCATCCGGGCCAGGATCCGCACGATCTGCTCGGGGCCGACCATCGACAGCAGGCGGCGCTTGAGGCCGTCGCCGGAGAGCCGGCGGGCGCCGACCACGTCCGCGTACGCCGGCTTGTTGGTCAGGAACCACCGCAGCCGCGCGGCCAGCTCCGGCAGCCGCCCGAGCGTGCGCGAGCTGAGCGTGGTGGTGGCGGCGAGCGGGAGCAGGCCGACCACCGAGCGCACCTTGAGCGGTACCGTGCTGCCGTCGGGCAGGCGGAGCTGGTCGTAGAAGAACGAGTCCTCCTCGTCCCACAGCCCCTGGTGGTACGCGGCGGCCGCGATGTACGCGAAGTGCTCGAAGAACTTGGTGGCCACGTCCTCGTACGCGTGGTCGTGCTCGGCCAGGCGCACGGCCATGTCGAGCAGGTTGAGCGCGTACATGGCCATCCAGCCGGTGCCGTCGGACTGCTCCAGCACGCCGGCGACCGGCAGGGCGGCCGAGCGGTCGAAGGGGCCCACGTTGTCCAGGCCCAGGAAGCCGCCCTCGAAGACGTTGTTGCCGTTGATGTCCTTGCGGTTGACCCACCACGTGAAGTTCAGCAGCAGCTTGTGCATCACCCGGGCGAGGAAGTCGTAGTCGCGGCCGCCGTCGATCTCGAACACGCGCAGCGCCGCCCACGCGTGCACGGGCGGGTTGACGTCGCCGAAGGCCCACTCGTACGCCGGGATCTGGCCGTTGGGGTGCATGTACCACTCGCGGAGGAGCAGCAGCACCTGCTGCTTGGCGAACTCCGGGTCGACCCGGGCCAGCGTGACGCAGTGGAAGGCCAGGTCCCAGGCGGCGTACCAGGGGTACTCCCAGGGGTCGGGCATGGAGATCACGTCGAAGCTGTTCATGTGCCACCAGGCGCTGTTGCGCCCGTGCTTGCGGCCCGCCGGCGGCGGCACGCTGGCCGGGTCTCCGCCCAGCCACTGCTCGACGTCGAAGTGGTAGAACTGCTTGCCCCACATCAGCCCCGCGATGGCCTTGCGGAGCACCGCGGCCTCCTCGCGGGTGGCGCGCTTGGGGGTGAGGGCGGCGAAGTACGCGTCGGCCTCGGCCCGCCGCGCGGCGACCACCTTGTCGAAGTCCTTGCCGAGGTCGAGCAGGGGCGGCGCCTCGTCACCGGGCGGCGGCGCGGTGAGCGTGAGCCGCAGCCGGATCCACATCTCCCCACCGGCGGGCACGCTCAGCTTGTAGTGGAGCGCCCCTTTTGTCCCGGTCAAGTCCGGATTCACCGTGTCGGCGCCGTCGACCACGTGGTCGTTGATGCCGTCCTTCGGGTACTCACTGCGGCCGGCCAGCCCCCACAGCCGCTGCGTGTTGGTCTCGTTGTCGCAGCACAGCACGGTCGGGTCGCCCTCGCCCTGCAGCACGATCTGGCCGAGCACCCAGTGCTCGCCGACCAGCCGCCCGTCGCCGCCGGTCAGCACCGGCACCTGGTCGCGGCCGGGCAGCCCCCACGACCAGGTGTTGCGAAACCACAAGGTGGGCAACACGTGCAGCGTCGCGGTGTCCGGGCCGCGGTTGGCCACGTTGACCACGATGCACATGTCGGTCGGCGAGGCTTTGGCGTAGTCGACGGTCACCGCCCAGTAGCGGTCCTCGTCGAAGACGCCGGTGTCGACGAGCTCGTACTCGGTCTCGTCACGTCCCCGGGCGGCGTTGACGGCCACCAGGTCGTCGTACGGGAAGGCGGCCTGCGGGTAGTGGTAACGCCAGCGCATGAAGGAGTGGGTCGGGGTGGAGTCCTCGTACCACCAGTACTCCTTGACGTCCTCGCCGTGGTTGCCGCCGTCGCCGCCGAGGCCGAACATCCGCTCCTTGAGGATGGGATCCTGGCCGTTCCAGAGGGCGAGGGCGAAGCAGAACGTCTGGCGGTCGTCGCACACGCCGCCCATGCCGTCCTCGTTCCACCGGTAGGCGCGGGAGCGGGCCCAGTCGTGGGGAAAGTAGTCCCATGCCGTGCCGTGCTCGGAGTAGTCCTCCCGGACGGTGCCCCAGGCCCGCTCCGACAGGTACGGCCCCCAGGCCCGCCATGGCTGCTCCCCCGCGTTCGCCTGCGCCAGCCGCGTATGCTCCGCGTCGCTGGCGGACGTCACCCCGTTCGCCACCTTCGCCTTCCGTCGTCGTGACCACACGGGACCATTGTCCCGGTGGCGTGTTACGGGCAACGTCACCGCACCCCGTTCTTGGTAAGGAGCCTAATGAGCGAGCTTGCGAGCGAATCATCCAACTCAGCGAGTGCGTTGCAACGGACCGCGAGGGACGGCATCACCGTATGATTCCCATCGGTTTCGGGCCGCAGGTCTGTGGCGATCTTTCGGTGGGTGCCACCCGGGAGTGGCTGCTCACCGACGGCCTGGGTGGCTATGCCATGGGAACCGTCGCCGGCCTGCGCACCCGCCGGTACCATGCGCTCCTCGTCGTTTCCGGCGATGTGCCGGCGTCCCGCCACGTGGGATTGGTGTCACTCGATCCGGTGGTCACCCTCCCGTCCGGGGCGCAGGTGCGGCTCGCCACCCACGAGTGGGCCTCCGGCGCGATCGAGCCGAAGGGCCATCACCTGATCGAGCGCTTCGACCTCGCCGACGGGCTCCCGAGGTGGCGGTGGCGGATCGGCGACGTGGTGATCGAGCGGGAGATCGCGATGGTCCACGGCCGCCCGGCGGTCGCCGTGGTCCACCGCCTGATCGCCGGCGAGGGCGTGCGGCTGGCACTGGAGGCGATCTGCACCTGGCGGGACGCGCACGGCGAGCGGCGCGCGGACGGCCCGCCGCCGCGGGTCATCCCGACGGCGGACGGCGCGGTCGTCGAACAGGCGTACCGGATGGCCGGCCCCGGCTGGTCCCCGGCCGGGCAGTGGTGGCGCGGCGTCCATCACCGGGAGGAGGCCGCGCGCGGGCTCACGTCCGAAGAGGACGCCTGGTACGCGGGGCGCTTCGGCGGCACGCTCGACACGCCCGGCGACACGCTGGAGGTACTCGCCTGGGCCGGTGACCTCGACGACCGCCCCGCACCGGCCGCGCAGGTGGTGGCCGCCGCCCGGGAGCGGCACTGGAAGGTCATCGCGGCCGCCACGCCGGCCGACCCGGTCGACGCCACGCTCGCGCTCGCGGCCGACGCCTTCGTGGTGCGCACGAGCGCGGGGCCCGACGTGGTGGCCGGCTACCCGTGGTTCGGCGCGTGGTCGCGGGACACGATGACGTCGTACGCGGGGCTGTTCCTCGCGACCGGCCGGGCGCAGGAGGGGCGGGAGCTGCTGCGCGGGTACGCGGGGACGCTCTCGCGGGGCATGCTCGCCAACACGGCAGACACGGGCAGCGTCGAGTACAACACCTGCGACGCCACGATGTGGTTCCTGCACGCGGTGGACCGGCACGTGGCGCTCACCGGCGACACCGACCTGGCCGCCGAACTGCTGCCCGCGCTGCGCGGGGTGGTCGACGCCCACCTGGCCGGCACGCGGTACGGCATCCGCGTCGACCCGGCCGACGGGCTGGTCACGCAGGGCTCGCCGGGCGAGGCGCTCACCTGGATGGACGCCCGCGTGTACGGGGTGCCGGTCACCCCGCGTGCCGGCAAGCCGGTCGAGGTGAACGCGCTCTGGGTCAACGGCCTCGCCGCGATCGTGGACCTGGCCGCGCGGGTGGGCCAGGACCCGGGCGCCGCGGCCTCGGTGCACACTCAGGCGCTGGCGTCGTTCCGGGCCCGCTATCCCTGCCCGGCCGGCTGGCTCTACGACGTGCTCGACGGACCCGGCGGCAACGACATGTCGCTGCGCCCCAACCAGCTGCTGGCGTGGTCACTCCCGCACGCGCCGCTGGAGCCCGACGAGTCCGCGCTCCGCACGATCGGCGCGGCGCTCATGACGCCACTCGGCCCGCGCAGCCTCGCGCCCGACTCGCCGGGCTTCACCGGCAATCACCGCGGCACGCCGGCGCAGCGGGACGCGGCGTACCACCAAGGCACGGTGTGGCCATGGACAATGGGGCCCTACGCGGACGCGGTGAAAAAAGCCGGCCGGGGAATTGGCGAGTTGTTCACCGGTATCGAGTCTCATTTGCCCGAGTTTGGCCTAGCATCCGTAAGCGAAACCGCCGACGGGTACGCGCCTCACGTCGCGACCGGCTGCCCCTTTCAGGGATGGTCCGTCGCTGAGGCGCTACGCGCTCGACGGTTTTGATCGGTGCGCGTTACATGCACGCAACGGTGGTGTCTTCACTGGTTTTCTCGTGACCGGCACGATTGGTCCGAACCCAACACGCGAAGGCACCGGGGGCCGGGTGCCGGTGCGCGCGCGGGCAGGAGGCGACTGCACAACTAGGGGGCGGGCTTCATGACTTCGGCGGGCGGCGACGTAATCGACATCCGGACCTCACCGCGACAGCGGGTTCTGATGCTTTCCTGGGAGTACCCGCCAGTGGTCGTTGGCGGCCTCGGCCGGCACGTCCACCACCTGTCCACATCGCTTGCCGCGGCGGGCCACGAGGTCACCGTCGTCACCCGGCACGCGCCCGGCGCGCCGCTGGAGGAGTACGCGGACGGCGTGCGCATCGTCCGCGCCCCGGAGGACCCGCCGCTCTTCCCGCTCTCCACGCCGTCCCTGCTCGCTTGGACGATGGCGTTCAACCACACGCTGACCCGCGCCGCCCTGCGGGCTGCCCAGTCCGGCGAGTACGACGTGATCCACGCCCACGACTGGCTCGTGACGCACACCGCGGTCACGCTCAAGGAGCACCTCGACCTCCCGCTCGTCGCCACCATCCACGCCACCGAGGCCGGGCGGCACCAGGGCTGGCTGCCCGACGAGATGAACCGGTGCATCCACTCCGTCGAGTGGTGGCTGGGGCGCGAGGCGTGCCGGGTGCTGGTCTGCTCGGAGTACATGAAGTGGGAGGTGTCCCGCCTGCTGGAGCTGCCTTCCACGCGGGTCGAGGTCATCCCCAACGGCGTCGACGACCGGGTGTGGCAGGCCCAGCCGGGCGCGGTCGCCGCGGCCCGCTCGCAGTTCGCCGGCGAGGGCCCGCTGGTCGGGTTCGCCGGCCGCCTCGTGTACGAGAAGGGCGTCCAGCACATCCTCCACGCGATCCCGCAGCTGCGCTCCCGGCACCCGGACCTGCGCCTGGTGATCGCCGGCGACGGGCCGTACCGCACGGAGTTGCAGGAGGTGGCGCACAGCCTCGACCTGGGCCGGACGGTCAGCTTCGCCGGGTTCATGAACGAGAAGCAGCTTCCCGCGGTGCTCGCCGCCACCGACGCGACAGTGGTGCCCAGCCTGTACGAGCCGTTCGGCATGGTCGCCCTCGAAGCGGCCGCGGCCGGCGCGCCGCTCGCGGTCTCCGCGACCGGCGGCCTCGCCGAGATCGTGGAGCCGGGCGTGACCGGCGTGACGTTCCCGCACAGCGACCCGGACGCGCTCGCCGGTGCGGTCGGCACGCTGCTGTCCGACCAGACGTTCGCGCGGTCGGTCGCGCAGCGGGCCCGCACGATGGTGGCCGAGCGCTACGGGTGGTCGACGATCGCCGCGCGCACCGTCGCCGCGTACGCGACCGCCCAGCGGGAGAACTCGGTCTTCAACACCCGCCAGGCCGAAATGCTGCTGGAGGAAGGGCGCACGAGAATCGTCGTCCCCGACGGCAACCTGCTCGCGCTGGACGGTGTGCTTTCGTGACCACCGTCCTGCCTGCCCTGCCCCACCAGTTCAACCCCAGCGATGAGCCGCTGATCAGCGACCTCGACCTGTACCTGTTCGGCGAAGGCCGGCACGAGCGGCTGTGGGAGGTGCTCGGCGCGCACCCGCGCCCTGGCGGCTGCCGGTTCGCGGTGTGGGCGCCGAACGCCCACGAGGTCCGGGTCATCGGCGACTTCACCGGCTGGGGCCCGTACGACGGCATCGTGCTGGAGCCGCTCGGCGGAAGCGGCATCCGCGCCGGGTTCGTGCCGGGCGTCGAGCCGGGTGCGCGGTACAAGTACCGCATCCACGGCGCCGACGGCCGCTGGACCGACCGCGCCGACCCGATGGCCACGCACACCGAGTGCCCGCCGCGCACCGCCTCGGTGGTGTACGAGTCGGCGTACCGGTGGGACGACGCGGCGTGGATGGCCGCCCGCACGCCCGACCACCACGCCAGGCCCATGTCCGTCTACGAGGTGCACCTCGGCTCCTGGCGCCCCGGCCTGTCCTACCGCGAACTCGCCGACCAGTTGGTGTCCTATGTGGCCGATCTCGGCTTCACGCACGTGGAGCTGATGCCGGTCGCCGAGCACCCTTACGGCCCGTCCTGGGGCTACCAGGTCACCGGCTACTACGCGCCGACATCGCGCTTCGGCAAGCCGGACGACTTCCGCTACCTCGTGGACCGGCTGCACCAGGCCGGCATCGGCGTCCTGCTCGACTGGGTGCCGGCCCATTTCCCCAAGGACGACTGGGCGCTGGCGCGCTTCGACGGCACCGCGCTCTACGAACACCCGTGGGCCGGCGAGCACCCCGACTGGGGCAGCCTCATCTTCAACTACGGCCGGACCGAGGTGCGCAACTTCCTCACCGCCAACGCGCTGTACTGGCTCGACGAGTTTCACATCGACGGCCTGCGCGTGGACGCGGTCGCCTCGATGCTGTACCTGGACTACTCGCGCGAGCCGGGGCAGTGGGCGCCGAACGCGTACGGCGGCAACGAGCACCTGGAGGCGATCTCCCTCCTGCGCACGCTCAACGAGACCGTGTACCGCAACCACCCCGGCGTCGTCATGATCGCCGAGGAGTCCACCGCGTGGCCCGGCGTGTCGCGCCCGGTCGACTGGGGCGGCCTCGGCTTCGGCCTCAAGTGGAACATGGGCTGGATGCACGACACGCTGGAGTACATCTGCAAGGACCCGCTCTACCGCCGCTACCACCACAACCAGCTGACCTGGCCGACGGTGTACGCGTTCGACGAGCAGTTCCTGCTCCCGATCAGCCACGACGAGGTCGTGCACGGCAAGGGCTCGCTGGTCGCCAAGATGCCGGGCGACCGGTGGCAGAAGCTCGCCGGCCTGCGCGGCTTCCTGGGCTACATGTGGGCCTTCCCGGGCAAGCAGCTGCTCTTCATGGGCTGCGAACTGGCCGACGAACGCGAGTGGAGCGAGCAGTCGGGCCTCGACTGGTCCATGTCCGGCGACGGCACGCCCGCGCTCCTGCGTGACCTCAACCGCCTGTACCGCGACTCCCCGCCCTGTGGTCGCGCGACACGTCGCCCGCGGGCTTCCGGTGGATCGCGTGGGACGACTGGCAGCAGAACGTGCTGTCGTTCGTCCGCATCGGCGACGACGGCTCGATGGTCGCCTGCGTGACCAACTTCAGCGGTGTACCTCGCACCGACTACCGCATCGGCCTGCCCGCGGCCGGCCACTGGGCCGAGATCCTGAGCACGGACGCGCCCTGCTACGGCGGGGCGGGTGTCGGCAACTTCGGCGGCGTACGCACCGAGGCCGAGCCCTCGCACGGCCACCCGCACTCGGCGGCGGTGCACGTCGGCGCTTACGCCACGATCTGGTTGGCCCTCACGCACCCGGCGTGAGGGCGCCCGCCGGTCGATTGATGCCGCCGACTGGCCGACTGGCGCTTATGTGCGAAATCCGAAGGTATTCAACGTCACCCATTCGAGTGTCCTTTTCCGCGCTTCGTTTTGCCTATCCGGCCACGACCGTGACGCTCACGGTTCGTGGCCGGAGGCTTGCTCCACAGCGCCGTGACCATGGATCTCGGAGCTTGTCTGTCTACATCGGACATCACGTTGAGTATCCATGTCCGACGTTCGGCGGGTGTTTCGCACCGTTGGTCCGGGGGCGATCTGGATCATTGGGACAGGTTTCCCGTGCAGCCCAAAGTTTGTTATCTCCCCGTAATGCGGCTCTCGCCGCGTCTGTTTATCGTGGTGGAAATGCGGCGCCCAGCCGTTGATGGGGGAACCTTGTCCGTGTGGCGAGTGCTCATCGCCGAGCGGTACAGCCTTGTCAAGCCGGTCGGCAGCGGTGGCATGGGTCGGGTCTGGTTGGCCAACGACGAGATGCTGCGGCGCGAGGTGGCGATCAAAGAGGTCGTGCCGCCTGACTGGATGACGGCCGAGGAGCGCGAGCTGCTCCGCGAGACCACGATCCGCGAGGCCCGCGCCGCCGCACAGCTCAACCACCCCAACGCCGTGCAGATCTACGACGTGGTCTACACCGAGGGCCGGCCCTGGATCGTCATGGAGTACGTGCCGTCCCGCTCCCTCCAGGAGGTCATCGCGCAGGACGGGCCACTGCCCGTCGAGCGGGTGGCGCAGATCGGCCTCGCCGTGCTGTACGCCCTCCGTGCCGCCCACGTCGCCGGCGTCCTGCACCGCGACGTCAAGCCGCACAACGTTCTCATCGCGGAAGACGGGCGGGTCGTGCTGACCGACTTCGGGCTCGCCACGTTCGACGGCGGCGACGGCGCGATGACACGCGCGGGGCTCATCATGGGCTCCCCGCAGTACGTGGCTCCCGAACGCGCCAAAGACGGCGTCTCCACGATCGAGACCGACCTGTGGTCGCTCGGTGCCACGCTCTTCGCGGCCGTGGAGGGGCGCTCGCCGTACGCCCGCTCGACCACGATGGCAACCCTCACCGCGCTCGCCACCGCACCGCCCGACCCGGCCCCGCGCGCCGGCGCCCTCCGCCCGCTGCTCGGCGGGCTGCTGCGCAAGGACCCCAAGCACCGCCTCACCGGCGCGGAGGCCGAGCGCCTGCTGCGCCGCGCCGCGCTGCCACCGCCGGCCGTGCAGCCGCGCACCCGGCTGCGGCCGCGCCCGCGCCGTTCGCCGGACGGGCCGCGCCCCGAGTTTCCCGCCGAGGGCGCCGCCCGCGGGAGGCGCAGGCTGGTCATCGGGGCCGCCGCCGCACTGCTCACCGCGGTCGGTGCGGCCAGCGCGGTGGTCGCGCTTCAAGGCGACAGCGGGGTACCCCTGGCGTCGTCGCCGGCGCCTCCACCACCTCCCCGAGCGCCTCACCTCCGGCCAGCGGCGCCGGCGCCGGCGGGGGCATGCCGTGCGGCTCACCGCCGACCGGCACCGCCCCGAAGCGGCCCGCACCGCCGGCCACCCCGCGGTACGCGCTCGCGGACGGCTTCTCGTGGCACGCCGACCCGAGCGGCTTCACGATGGCGGTCCCCTCCTCGTGGACCTACTACCGCGACGGCGACGTGGTCTGCTTCCGCGAGCCGGGCAGCGCCCGCCTGCTCGCCGTGGACACCCGGCCGGGCCTGCGCGGCGACCCGGTCGCGCACTGGAAGTCCGAGGAGCGCAAGGTGGTGGCCGGCGGCGCGCTCGACGAGTACAAGCAGGTCGCGATCCTGCCCAACCGCTACTTCGACGGCGGCGCCGACTGGGACTGCACGTGGCTGAGCCCCAAGGGCGAGCGGCTGCACGCGCGGCAGGAGCTCTTCCGCACGTCGGCGAAGCAGGCCTACACGATCCTGTGGGTCACCCGCGAGCTCGACTGGGCCGGCAACCTCGCCTACCTCAACATGATCAACGCGAGCTTCGCGCCCGCCCGGTGACCGGCGCCCGCGAACCACGATCCCGCGCGGCGGCGGGGCGCTCGGGTCAGCCGAGCCAGCCGGGGCGCACCAGGCCGGCCTCGTAGGCGTAGACGACGAGCTGGGCGCGGTCGCGGGCACCGAGCTTGACCATCGCGCGGCTCACGTGGGTCTTGGCGGTGGCCGGGCTGACCACGAGGCGGGCGGCGATCTCCTCATTGGACAGTCCGGCGCCGACGAGGGCCATCACCTCACGCTCGCGGTCGGTCAGCTGCGCCAGCGACGGCTCCGGCGCGGACGGCTGCGCACCACCGCGCCCGGCGAACTCGGCGATGAGCCGGCGCGTCACACCGGGCGAGAGCAGGGCGTCGCCCGCCGCCACCGCGCGCACGCCGCGCAGCAGCTCGACCGGCTCGGTGTCCTTGACGAGGAACCCCGACGCGCCGACGCGCAGTGCCTCGAACAGGTACTCATCCAGCTCGAACGTGGTCAGGATGACGATCCGGGTCGCCGCCAGCGCCGGGTCGGCCGCGATGCGGCGGGTGGCCTCCAAGCCGTCGACGCCCGGCATGCGGATGTCCATGAGCACCACGTCGGGCTTGGTCCGCTCGGTGAGGCGGACCGCATCGACACCGTCCGCCGCCTCGGCCACCACCTCGATGTCCGGCTCCGCGTCGAGCAACGCCCGGAACCCGGCCCGCACCAGCCCCTGGTCGTCCGCCAGCAGCACCCTGATCATTTATCCCCCTCGTCGACGCGCCGATCCGCACCCTGCCTCGCCGCCGATCCCGGCCCACCCTCGGCAGCGGCCGCCCCGCCGCCACCGCCCGATTCCCGCGCACCGCCGGACGGTCCGCGGGCAGGGGCGGCGGTGTCGGACGGTGTCCTCGCACGGTCGTCGGCGGTGGGCGGTGGATGGGCGGGGCCTTGGCCGTCGGTCGGGGGTGCCAGTGGCAGCGTGGCCGCCACCGTGAAGCCGCCGCCGGCGGCGGACGGGCCGGCCACCAGCGTGCCGCCCAGCGCGGCCGCCCGCGCGCGCATGCCGGCGATGCCGTTGCCCGCCTCGGGCGCGGCCGGGCCGCCCACACCGTCGTCGGCCACCCGCACGGTGACCGCCTCGTCGCCGTATCCGATCGTCACCACCGCGGACGCCTCCGCCCCGGCGTGGCGGCGCACGTTGGTGAGCGCCTCCTGCACGATCCGGTACGCCGCGCGGTCCACCTCGGCCGGCAGCGGCCGCGGCTCGCCGTCGACGACCGTGCGCACCGGCAGGCCGGCGTCGGCCGTGAGGTCGTCGAGCCGGGCCAGGCTGGGCGCCGGCGCGCGGGGCGCCGCCTCCTCCTCCGGACGGAGAACCCCGAGCACCGAACGCACCTCGCGCAGCGCCTCAGCGCTCGCCGACTTGATGGCGGTCAGCGCCTCGCGGGCCTGCTCGGGGCGCGTGTCCATCAGGTGCAGCCCCACCCCGGCCTGTACGTTGATCAAGGACAGGTGGTGGCCCAGCACGTCGTGCAGCTCGCGGGCGATCCGCAGCCGCTCCTCGCTGGCCTGCCGCTTCTCCTGCTCGGCGCGGGCGCGGGCCTGCTCGGCCCGGTACTTGGCGACCTCGGCGAACTGCTGCCGGCGCACCCTGTTGGCCTCGGCCAGCAGCAGCGAGACGGCGACGACCGCCGCGATGACCGCCGCCCGTCCCCAATCAGGACGGGTTACGGCCGCATATCCGATGAACCCCGCGGCGACCAGGGCCCACGTGGCCATGCGCTTGCCCGCGTCGATCGCGGCGAAGACGGCGAAGATGGCCGCCAGGAAATACGGCCCGCGCGGCTGGTCCGCCCACTCCGCGAACCCCAACGCGCTCGCGATCGTGACCGCCAGCACGGGCACCGGAAACTTGTATCGCCAGGCGAGGGCGAGCGGGCCGGCGAGCAGGATCGCGTATCCGATGGCGTCCGGGTCTTCTGGCGCGGTCCGGGCGGCGAGCACCTGCGCCACCGCGCTGACGATCACCAGGCCACCGGCGTGGCGCTTGCGGTTGGGATCCCACCGGCGCGGCTCCCAACGGCCGCGGGGACCGCCGCCGTGCCGCTCCCACGGAGGGCGCGGGTCGTCGCCACGCCGATCCCACGGAGGGCGCGAGTCGCCGCCCGGCCGCTCCCAGCGCTGCCGGTCCCGGCTCACCGGGTGTCCCCGACGCCGTCGCCGGGGCGCCACGGTGCGCACGCCGCCGCGCCAACTCGCTCGCTCACGGTCCGACCGTATGGCACACGGCCCCACCTCGGCATCGCCCCGCCGCGGCTATCGCTCGTACCTCGCGGGGAGTACCCACCACCCGCCCACGTCCCCCTCCGCTACTCCCCCGGTGGTACACGCGGAACCGCTCCTGCTCCTGCCGTTGGCCGGACGATGCCTCCGCCTGCCCGACGCGCCAGGCCGGCCGTTCCGGGACGCTCGATGGCATGACAGCAACGGAGACCGGCGCCGGGCGCGTACGAGCCTCGGACGCCGAACGGGAGCAGATGGCGACCATCCTCCGCGCCGCGATGACCGAGGGGCGGCTGGACCTGGCCGAGGGCGAGGAGCGGCTGGCCAAGGCGTACGCGGCGACGTACCGGGACGAACTGGGCGGACTCGTCACCGACCTGCCGGGCGGGGGGCGGCGCGCGCTGGCCGAGACGCCGGAGGCGAGGACGTTCGCGCGCGGCATGCTGCGGCGGCACGCGGGTGGCGTGATGGTGGTCGCGGCCATCCTGGTGGGGCTGTGGGTGCTCTCCGGGGTCGGGTTCTTCTGGCCGATCATCCCGCTGGCCTTCCTCTTCCTGGGGCTGGCCAAGCACGCCGCGTGGCACGGCCACGGCGGGTACCGGCACCGCGGCGACTGGCGCGGGCCGCGCGGCCGGGACTGGCAGGGCCGCGGCGAGTGGCGGATGGAAGCCGAGTACCGCGGGCACGGCCCGTGCGGTAGGGGGTACCGCGACGAGTGGTGACCGCAGCGGTCGGGTGGCGCCTCCCGCGCCGGTGAGGCGCCGCCCGGCGGCGTGGTGAGTACCACCGTGGCGGTCGTTGAATGTGGACTGTCGCTCTGCGACAGTCCCGCGCATGATGGGCCCCTCTCACGCATTGTCCGGCGCGGCCGTCTGGCTGGGCGGTTCCTGGGCCCTTGACCACTTCGCCGGATACGAGCAGTCCCCGCTCGCCATCGCCGTCGGCACCGCCGTGTGTGCCGGCGGCGCGCTCTTTCCCGACCTCGACCTGTCCGGCCGGGTCACCCGCAACAAGGGCGGTGCCACGGTGGCGCGCACGTTCGGCGTGGCGTCGCTCTTCCTGGCCGAGGTGATCGAGAAGGTGTCGCTCGCGGTCTACCACGTGACCAAGCTCAGCGACGATCCCGACCGCGAAAACGGCCACCGCACGCTCACCCACACGCTCCCGTTCACCGTGCTGGTGGGTTGGGGTACGACGGCGCTGTGCACCGCGTACGGCAAATGGGCCGTCATCGGCATCCTCTTCGTCATGATCGGCCTCGCCCTGCGCGGCCTCTTCGACGAGTGGGCCAAGCGGGCCGGCTGGCTGCTCATCACGCTCATCTCGCTCGCCGCCGCCTGGGGCACCGCGCTGCGCCTGCCCGGCGACCGGGGGTACCCGATGCTCGGGGTCGCGGTCGGCGTCGGCTGCCTGGTGCACCTGCTCGGCGACCTGGTCACCCGCGCCGGCGTACCCATCCTCTGGCCCATCCCCACCGGTCGCCGCATGTGGCGGATGTTCGGCATGCCGGACGCCTTCGCCCTGCGCGCCGGCGGCGCGGTGGAGGTCTACCTGTTCCGCGGCGCGTTCATGGTGGTCTCGCTGCTGTCCGCGTGGGGGCTGCTGGCGCCCTCCGTCCTGCGCCGGTTCAATATCGAGGTGTGAACATTTCCGGTGACGGCACCGTCCCGGCGTTCTGGGGCGCTCTGGGCCTGCCCGGCCTCGCCGACGTGCATGTCCATTTCCTGCCGCCGCGCATGCTGCGCCGCGTGTGGGCGCACTTCGACGCGGCCGGACCGCTGGTCGGCGTGGAGTGGCCGATCCGGTACCGCTGGCCCGACGCGGAGCGGGTGGCGCACCTGGAAAAGCTGGGGGTGCGCGCTTTCACCGCGCTCGCGTACGCGCACCGCCCCGGCATGGCCGCCGAGCTCAACGACTGGACGCTCGCGTTCGCCCGCGACACGCCCGGCTGCCTCCCGTCGGCCACGTTCTACCCCGAGCCGGACGCGGTGGAGTACGTGACCGCCGCGCTCGACGCCGGCGCGCGCGTCTTCAAGGTGCACCTCCAGGTGGGCGCCTTCGACCCGCTCGACGACGCGCTGCGGCCGGTGTGGGGGCTGCTGGCCGAGGCGGGCGTGCCGGTCGTCGTACACGCCGGGCACGCGCCGGTGGCGGCCGAGTACACCGGACCGTCCCCCTTCGCCGCGCTGCTCGCGCGCCACCCGCGGCTGCCCGCGATCGTGGCGCACATGGGCGCTCCGGACTACGAGGACTTCATCGCGCTGGCCGAGACGTACGAGCGGGTCGCCCTGGACACCACGATGGCGTTCACGCCGTTCTTCGACCAGTTCGTGCCGTTTCCGAGCGCCCTGCACGCGCGGCTGCGCGACCTCGGACTGGCCGGCAAGGTGCTGCTCGGCAGCGACTTTCCGAACATCCCCTACGAGTACGCCGACCAGCTCGCCGGCCTCGCCCGGCTCGATCTGGGCGACGACTGGCTGCGAGCGGTCTGTTGGGCAAATTTTATGGAACGCTTCGGTAATGCTGTTTGAGCGGCGGCTGCGCGACGGCATCGCGGACGGCACGATCACCGCGACACTGCGCCGGTGGCGCCGCCCCCAGGTCGTGGCCGGCCGGACCTATCGGACCGGCGCCGGCCTCGTCGAGGTGACGGCCGTCGATCCGGTACAGCCGGAGGAGCTCACCCAGGCCGACGCCCGCGCCGCCGGCTTCGGGAGCGTGGACGAGCTGCTGGGCCACCTGCACGGCCCGTCCGACGGCCACCTGTACCTGCTGCACTTCCGCCGCGTCGCCGGCCCCGACCCGCGGGAGGCGCTGGCCGCCGACGACGGCCTGGACGACGCGGGCGTGGCCGCCATCGACCTCCGCCTGGCCCGCCTCGACCACGCCAGCACCCGAGGCCCGTGGACCGCCGCGGCGCTGCGGGCGATCGCCGACCATCCGGGGGTACGCGCCGCGGACCTCGCCGCCACGCTGGGCCGCGACGTCCCCTCGTTCAAGGCGGACGTCCGCAAGCTGAAGGCGCTCGGCCTGACCGAGAGCCTGGAGGTCGGTTACCGCCTCTCCCCGCGCGGCGCCGCCTACCTCACCCACCGCCCCTGACCGGCGGCGGGGTCAGCCCCAGATCGGGCGGACCTCGGTCGCGGAAGCCATCGGGCAGTGGGCGGCCACCTCGAGCGCCGTCGCGTGGTCCGGCACCTCGATGGTGTAGTAGCCGCCGATGCCCTCCTTCAGCTCGATGAACGGGCCGTCCGTCACCACCGGACCGTCCGGGCCGGGGCGCAGCGTCGTCGCGGTGTCCTGGGCGGACAGCGCGCCGCCCGTCCACGGGATGCCGCGCTCGTCCAGGTAGCGGATGAAGGCGGTGTGCTCGGCGAGGGCGGCGTCCAGGCGTTCCTTGGGCAGCGCCTGCCAGTCGGTGTCGGGCTCCCAGAGCAGCAGGATGTACTTCATGACCTCATGACGATCGGCGAGTGGGCGGAATCGACGGCGCGCTACTGCCGCGTGCGCTGGGCGGGGATGGTGAGCTTGAACGCGGCCACCGCCTCGGGGCTCTCCAGGCGCGAGCCGTCGGCGATCCGGTCGCACGCGACGTCGAGCACCTCGTGCTTGTGGGCCAGCAGGTACGGCCGGGCGCCCGTGTCGGCGTGCGCCACCGTCGAGATGCCGGACCAGTGCTTGCGGCCGAAGAGCATCGGGAAGCTGCGCCGACCCTCGTAGGTGGCGCAGACAAGGACGTCGGAGTAGGGCAGCGCGGCCACCCTCCGCACCGCGTGGGCGGTGACGCCCGGCATGTCGACCGGCACCACCAGCACCGCGTCGGCCAGGGTGTCCGTCAGGGCCGCCAGCCCGACACGCAGCGAGCTGCCGATACCCCTCCCCCAGGTCTTGTCGACCACGACGCTCGCGCCCTTGAGCTCGGCCGCGGCCTTGACCTCGTCGGCGGCCGCGCCGAGCACGACGACCACCGGCTCGCAGCCGCCGTCGCGCACGGTCTCGATCGCCAGGTCGACCAGCGGCGTGCCGTCGTGCCGTAACAGTGCCTCCGGCCCGCCGATCCGGCGTCCCCCGCCGGCGGCAATGACCATCCCCGCAGTTGCCATCGCGAACACCCCCCCAGGTGTGCCGCGTCAAGTCTGAGCACATCGGCCTCCCCGGGAAAGACCCGGGCGGCTCATTTGGCGTCGGCGTAACAATCAACGACGGACACGTCGAGGGGGAAGCGGACCGCGGTCGCTCCGAAAAGCAGCTGCCCGGCGCGCGTGGCGGCGGCCCACACCGCCTCGCTGACCTCGGCCGCGCGCTCCTCGGGCGCGTGCACCAGCACCTCGTCGTGCTGGAAGAAGACCAGGTCGGCACCGCTGCCGGCGAGGTGGCCGCGAAGGGTGGCGAGCAGGGTGAGCGCCCACTCGGCGGCGGTGGCCTGGATGACGAAGTTGCGCGTGAAGCGGCCACGGGCCCGCGCGCTCGCTCCCCCGCCGTCGACGGTGCCGAGCTCCTCCTCGCCGAGCGCCGCAGACCGGGGTGGGCAGGTGCGGCCCAGCCAGGAGCGGACCAGGCCACCGCCCTCGCCGGTGCGGGCGGCCGCCTCCACGTACTCGAAGGCGGTCGGGTAGTTGCGCTTGAGGGTGGCGAGGGCGGGGACGGCGGCGCCGCCGGTCTGCCCGTACATGGCGCCGAGCAGCGCGACCTTGGCGCGGGCCCGGTCGCCGCTGAAGGCGTCGGCGGCCAGCGCGGAGTACAGGTCGCCGGAGGCTGCCGCGGCGGCCAGGCGCTCGTCACCGGAGACGGCGGCGAGCACGCGGGGCTCGAGCTGGCCGGCGTCGGCCACCACGAGCTTCCACCCGGGGTCGGCGACGACCGCGCGCCGCACCACCTTGGGGATCTGCAGCGCCCCGCCGCCGCGGGTGGCCCAGCGGCCGGAGACGACGCCGGCCGGCACGAACTCGGGGCGGAACCGTCCATTGTGGACCCACGCGTCGCGCCAGGCCCAGCCGTGCGCGGTCCAGATCCGGTACAGCTCCTTGTGCTCCAGCAACAGCGGCACGGCCGGGTGGTCGACCCCGCGCAGCGACCAGGCACGCGTGTTGGGCAGGTGGACGCCGACCCGGGCGAACGCGCGCAGCACCTCGTGCGGCGACTCGGGGTGCAGCTGGCGCACCTCGAGCGCGGCGGCGATCCGCGCGGAGAGCTCGGCCAGGCGCCGCGGCGGCCCGCCCACCGGCGACGGCTCGCCGAGCAGCTCGTGTAGGAGCTTGTCGTGGATGTCGGCGCGCCACGGCAGCCCAGCCGCGCCCATCTCGGCGGCGATCAGCGCGCCGGCCGACTCGGCGGCCACCAGCAGGCGGAAGCGGCCGGGGTGCTCGGTGCGGGCGATGCGGGCGCTCTGGTCCTGGTAGACCCGGGCGATGATCTCCGGGTCGTCAGGGGGCGGCGGCGCCGCGTCGAAGAGCGACGCCTGACCGTCGCCCGGCGGGACGGCGGCGCGCGGCGGCGGGTCGGGCGGCACCGGCGCACCGGTGAGCCGGGCCCAGGCCGCGGTGAGCGAGCGGGGCTCACCCCACCGCCCGGCGTGGCCGAGCAGCAGCGCCTCGGTCAGCTCGACGTCGTGGCAGCGCTCGACCCGCCGGCCCGCGCGCAGCAGCGCCGGATAGGCAGCGGCGGTGGAGCCCCACACGACCCGCCCATCCGGCGCCAACCACTCCACGCGGTCAGTGTGCCACCGCGGTCCGACAGTTGATCAGGGACTTTGTGGCGCGCCACGCCGAGGACGCGCCCCACCAAGTCCCTGATCAACGCTTCCGGGGGGTTACTTCACGGCGCCTGCCGTCAGGCCGGCCTGGATCTGGCGCTGGAAGATGGCGTACATGATGATCATGGGGAGGATGGAGAGGGTGACCGCTGCGAACATCGCGGCCCAGTCGGCCTCGTAGCCGGCCTGCACCGAGATGTTCGCGATGCCCTGGGTGAGCACCCACTTCTCCTCCGCACCCTCGCCCTGCATGAGCGCCACCGGCAGCAGGTACTGGTTCCACTGCCCGATGATGTTGAAGATCGTGATGCTCACCAGGGCCGGCCGCGCCATCGGCATCATCACCTGGAAGAACAGCCGCGTGTGCGACGCCCCGTCCATCACGGCCGCCTCGGCCACCGAGTTCGGCAGCGTCTTGAAGAACGCGGCCAGGAAGAACACGGTGAACGGCAGCGAGTACGCGATGTAGACCAGGATCAGGCCGGTGAACGTGTTGAGCAGCCCCATGTTGTTGACGATGAGGAAAAGCGGGACCAGCGCCAGGAACACCGGAAACGCCAGGCCGGAGACGAACAGGTAGTAGATGACCCGGTTGCCGATGAACTTGTAGCGCGCCAACACATACGCCGCCATCGCGCCGAAGAGCATCGTGCCCGCCGTGCTCAGCGTGACCACGAAGACGCTGTTGATGAAGTACCGGCCGACGTGCGCCTCGTTCCACGCCCGCACGTAGCTGTCGAGGTTGATCTTCGACGGCAGGCTGAACGGGTTGCCCAGGTACATCTCGGTGTTGCTCTTGAACGAGGCGAGGAACATCCAGAGCAGCGGGGCGATGATGATGATCGCCCAGATCGCCAGCCCCACGTGCGCGAAGCCGCTGAGCACGCTGATCTCGCGACGGTTGTCCGCCGCCGGGCTGCTGCGCCGGCGGGGCGGGACGGAGTCCGGCCGCGCGGGCGCCGGGGTGTCGATTCGTGCCACTGTCGATACCCCTAGAGCTCGATCGTCTCGCGCCGGCTCACCCGCAGGGTCAGCGCGGCGAACGTGATGGTCAGGAAGAAGAGCGCCACGCCCATGGCGGAGGCGTAGCCGAACTGCGAGTACGAGAAGGCGTTGCGGTAGATCTCCATGCCGAGCACCGTCGTGGCGCCGTCCGGCCCGCCCTGCTCGATCGAGAGCACCTGCACGATGGCGAACGCGTCGAACGCCGCGATGCCCAGGTACACCCAGGCGACCTGGAGCGTGTCCCACAGCAAGGGCAGCGTGACCTTGAAGAACATGTTGCCCCGCCCGGCGCCGTCGAGCACCGCGGCCTCGTAGATGTCCTTCGGCACCGACGCCATGCCGGCGGAAAAGAGCACCACGTAGAAGCCGACCGCCTGCCACACGAGCACCGCGATGATGGCGAAGAGCGCGATGTTCTTGTCCGCCATGATGGGGATCGGGTCGATCCCGACGAGGCCGAGCATCCCGTTGACGAGGCCGGTCTCGTCCGGCGCGTACACCCGCTGGAAGATCACACCGATGATGACGACGGCGAGGACCTGGGGAAGAAGAACACGATGCGGTAGAACTTCGACCCCCAGACTCCTCTCATGGCGCCGCCCTTGGACCCTCCACCCACGTTCAGCAGGAACGCGAAGACGAGGGCGATCGCGATGGCCGCCAGCGGCAGGACAAGCAGCAAGATGCCGTGATGCCGTACGGCCTTCCAGAAGACGTCGTCCTGAAGCAACCGTTCGAAGTTGTCCAGCCCGATGAACTTCGCGTTCGCCGAGACGCCACGCCAGTTCGTCATCGCCAGGTAGAACGCTTGCAGGTACGGGGCGATGACGAACGTCACGTAGATCGTGACCGGCGCGATCAGGAAGCCGACGATGAACGGGTACTTGCCATGCCGCATGACGATTACCGCTTGAACTTCTCGATGGAGGGGTCCTTCTTCACGTCGTCCGCGACCTTCTGCATGCGGGTCACGAACTTGTTCGCGTCACCACCGTTGAACATCAGCTCGTTGGTGGCCGCGCGGCACTCGTCGTCCATCTTCTTGTACCAGGTGTCCCAGCGGTACGCGAAGTAGTCGCTGCCCGCCGCCTTCAGCATCGCCTCGCTGCTGGTGAGGCCGGGCGAGATGGTGAGGCCCTCGGTGGCGCCCTGCACGACCGTGAGCACCTTGGTCAGCTGGGTGAAGCCCTTCGCGCCCTCCTTGGAGAGCATGTGGCGCAGGTACTCCATGCCGCCGCGCGGGTTCTTGCCCTTGGACGCGACGAAGTACATCTCGCCGGCCGCCGCGTAGATGGCGCTCTGCGGCAGCTTGTCCGACGAGGAGGCGCTCGGCACCGGGATCACGGCGTAGTTGAAGCCGGCCGGGGTGTCCTTGGCCTGCTCGTTCTCCAGCCAGGAGCCGGAGGGGTAGAAGAGCACGCGGTCCTGGTTCTGCTGGAGCTGGACCTCGGTGTGGCGCAGGCCGAGGTGCGCCTTGTCCATGTACTTGGCGCCGATCTCGCCCCACAGCTGCGCGGCCTGCTTGACCGGCTCGGCGGTCCACGCGCCGTCCTCGAGGTTGTCGATGTTCTTGAGGACGTCGGCGCCACCGATCTTGGCGGCGGTCGTGAGGATCACCAGGTACTGGTAGTAGGCCGCGTTCGCGCCGGCGTACGCGTAGCCGACCTTGCCGGCCGCCTTCGCCTTGTCCAGCACCGCGGTGAACTCGTCCCAGGTCTTCGGCGCGGTCCAGCCGTTGGCCTGCATGAGCTTGTCCGAGTACCAGAGGCCGAAGACGGTGAAGGCGTAGTTGAGCACGTAGGGCTTGCCGTTGAACGAGCCCTGCTCGATCGTGCCCGGCACCAGCGTGTCCTTGACGGTCTTGCCGGGGATGTCCAGCGACGGGGCGTTGTACAGGTCGGTCAGGTCCTGCACCTGCCCGGCCTGCACCAGCGCGCCCTGGTCCATCAGCTTCGAACCGGCGTTGTTGACCATGTCCGGCGCCTGGTTGCTGGTGAACCGCGGCTGGAGCACGGTCGCCATCTCCTCGGCCTGGTTGAACTTCACCTCGGCGTCGGGGAAAGCCTTCTTGTACGACGGCACGTGCACGTCGGTGGCGTACTTGGTGCCGAGACCGCCGTTGAAGATGTAGATCTCGAGCGGGGCCTTGCCGTCCACGCCGAGCGGGTTGGCGGCGCTCTTCTCGCCCTCAGCCTGGTCGGTCGGCTCGTCTTCGCCGCCGCCGACGCAGGCGCTGAGCAGACCGGCGGCCGGTGTCGCGAGCAGACCGGCGGCCGCAGCCCGGCGCAGCAGCGTGCGACGGGTGAGATCCGACGTGCTGTCGGGGGTTACGGACATTTTGCGTCTCCTCGGTTGGGGTGTAGTGGGACTGTGCTGAGTTGGCTCGCTGGGTGTCCCGGGTGGGCTCATCTGGCCGCCTCCTTGCCGGCTTTGTGGCCGTCCACGGCCTGGGCGGTCCGCTGGAAGGCGGCGTGGGCACGGTCGTGGGTGCGCTGCGCGACGGCGATGTAGAGCAGGTCGAGCACGACCAGCTGGGGATGCCGGGCGGAGAGCGCGTCCGGGCGGAACGTCGTCGCCTGGGTGGCGGTGAGCAGCACGATGTCGGAGAGCTCGGCCAGCGGCGAGCGCGGGAAGCTGGTGAGAGCCACGGTCGTGGCGCCGTGGCTGCCCGCCTCGGCGAGCATCTCGATGGTCTCCCGCGTCTGTCCACTGTGGGAGATGCCGAGCGCGACGTCGCCGGCGCGCAGGAGTGCGGCGCTGGCGAGTCCATTGTGTACGTCGGTCCAGGCCCACGCCGCGACGCCGATGCGGTGCAGGCTGAACTGCATCTCCTCGCCGACCAGGGCACTGCCGCTGGCGCCGAAGATGTTGACCCGCGTGGCGCCGGCGATCGCGTCCGCGGCCCGCTCCACCTCGTCGAGGTCGAGCAGCCCGGCGGTGTCGTGCATCGCCCGCGTGTCGGCCGCCATGATCTGCTGGAGCACCTTTTCGAGGGGGTCGCCGGGCTCGATCTCCCGCCCGATGTCCACGGTCCAGCCGGCGGCGCGGGCCCGCCCGGTCTCCGCGGCGATGCCGAGGCGCAGCTCGGCGTAGCCCTCGAAGCCGAGCGCCCGGCAGAACCGGGTGACCGTCGCCGGCGAGGTGCCACTCCGCTCGGCCAGCTCGACGATCGTGGCCCGCGCCGCGCCGGTGGGGTCGGTCAGCACCTGGTCGGCAACGCGGCGCAACGCGCCGGTGAACTCCGGCAGCTTGGCACGAACGGCCAGCAACACGCCGTCCATAGCCACCGGGGTGTCCATGTCGTCCCGCCCTTCCGCGCGTCTCCCAGCCACCGACCAAGGTCAAGTCTTTGGAAAGGAGTGTTAACTGATAGTGGTAAAAGTTCTTACTAACAGGGCTACCTTGTCAAGGTGTTGGGCGAAGTTTTCAAACTGTTACCGACTGGGAGCGCTATCAAAGGCCTGCCGGCACCACGATGAGCGGGTGTCGGACGCACTCGTGATCGGGCTGGACATCGGCGGCACGTCAACCCGCGCCCTGGTCACCTCCCTCGCCGGCGACCGGGTCGGCACCGGCACCGCGGGCGGCGGCAACCCCACATCGCACGGCGCCGTGGCGGCGGCGGCCGAGCTGGCGAAGGCACTCTCCGCGGCACTCGGCGCCATAGACCCCGCGCGGGTACGAGCCGGCACGATCGGCCTCGCCGGCGTGGCCCGCCTCCTGGCCGACCCGCCGAGCCGCGCCGCGTTCGACCGCGCGTGGGCCGACGCCGGCCTGACGTGCCCGCTCAACCTGATCGGCGACGCCCTCGTGGCCTACGCGTCCGGCACGGCCAGCCCCGACGGCTCGGTGCTGATCGCCGGCACTGGCGCCATCGCGGTCACCATCCGCGGCTTCGCCCTCGACCGCGTCTCCGACGGGCACGGCTGGCTCCTGGGCGACGCCGGCTCCGGCTTCTGGCTGGGCCGCGAGGCGGTCCGCGCGACGCTCGCCGCCATGGACGCCGGCCACCCGCTCGGCCACCTGGCAACCGCCGTCGTGGAGACCCTGATGCCCCGGGCACCACCGGCACCCTGGCGGGCGGCCGGGCGGACCTGGGCGCGCTGTCCGCCCGCGACAAGGTCGATCTGCTGGTACAGCGCGTCACCCGCCGCCCCCCGATCGAGCTGGCCCAGCTCGCCCCGCTGGTCATCGCCGCACAGGCGGCCGGCGACCGCACCGCGACCGCCATCCTGGACGAGGCCGCCCGCCTGCTCACCGAGAGCGTCGCCCGCATCCGCGAGCCCGGCGACGCGAGCCCCATCGTGCTGGCCGGCGGCCTGCTGGTCGGCGACACCCCGCTGGCCCCCGCGGTCGAGCGCGAGCTGGCCGCCCGCTGGCCCGACGCCAAACGCCCCCGCGCCTCCGACGGCGCGGCAGCCGCCGCCTGGCTCGCCGCCCGCCCCTTGCTCTCCCCGCCCGAGGCCGCCGCCCTGCACGCCCGTCTCTTCCCCTAGGCGGTGGACCGTTCGGCGCGGGCCGCCGCGGAGGGTCACGCTCCTTTCCACAGCTGAGCGCCCTTGATGCCGCGCGCGTGCCGCCGAACCGCGACGTCACCGCCCGTGCCGCGACCGTCGCCGCCCGGCCTGCCAGCGTGGCCGCCAGGCCCGCAGTCGTCGCCGCCAGACCCGCAGTCGTCGCCGCCAGTCGTCGCCGCCCGGCCCGCAGTCGTCGCTAGGCCCGCGACCGTCGCCGCAGGGGCCGCCAGCTCCAGCGGCAGGGGCGCTTGGAGTCTCGTGTCCGCCCGCAAGCCAAGCGGGGATACGGAGTGCTGGTTTGCGGCAGGATCCGAAGCTGGGCGCAGCAATGCGCCCAGCCCGGGACACTCCTGGCGGGCCCGCTCGTGCTCGCCCCCGGTGGCGCGACGCCCGGGAGGCGCCGGCGACCATGTTCGCGACCCAGGCGACCTCTTTCGCCCGCAGCCGACACGGAGAAGGCCACCGCCGGCACAGGGAAGGCACCGCCGGCACGGTCGTGGGCCACCGCTGGCACGGAGAGCCACGGCAGGCACGGAGAGGCCACCGCCGGCACAGGGAAAGCCACTGCCGGCACGGAGAGGGCCACGGTCGGCGTGGAGAGCCGGGCGGCGGCACAAGCACCCGCGCGAGCAGGTCAAAGACTCCCCCGATTGACCCCCGGGCGGTGTGGGCGCATCCGTGCGCCCAGCTTGAGATGCCGTCGCGCCACCACCGCCCCCCTCCCGCACGACCAGCACAGGCAAGGCCACAGCCAGCACCCAGGGCCGCAGCCGGCGGGCACGAGCACCCACGCGAGCAGGACCCGGGCGCGGGGTGGGCGCATCCGTGCGCCCAGCTTGAGATGCCGTCGCACGAACCGCAAGCATGCGCGGCCGCCACCCGGGGCGAGGGTCAGGCGGGGAGCCAGCGGAGCCAGGTGGGGTCGGGGTCGAAGCCACCGCGTTCGTAGAAGCGGACCGCGCGGCGGCTGGAGTGGACGGTGACGTGTTCGAGGCCGAGCGTGCGTGCCTCGGTGAGCAGCGCCTCCAGCAGCACCGCCCCGACGCCGCTGTCGCGGTGCTCCGGTGCCACGTAGACGGCCTGGACGTCGCCCGTGCGGCGGTGGCGGTGGGTGGGTGCCGGCACGCGGTCGGCGAGCATCAGCCACGCCATGCCCACCACCTGGCCGGACACCTCGGCGACGAACGGGATGTGGGTCCGCGCGTGGTCGACGACCCACGCGGCGAACGTCGCGACCCACTCGGTCCGGTCCGTGCCCTTGTAGCCGGACTCTTCGGTCGGCCACCGCCACCGCAGCTCGCCCATCGCCGTCGCGTCGGCCGCGGTCGCCTTCCGCGCTGTCACTGCCATGCGGGCAAGATACTTGCTACTTCATGTGGCCCGCCGTCAGGCCGGACTGGATCTGGCGCTGGAAGAGGATGTAGACGCCGAGCACCGGGAGCATCGCGATCGTCAGGCCGGCGAACAGGCCGCTGAAGTCGCCCTGGTAGCCCTGGCTGACCGCGAGCGCGGACAGGCCCTGCGCCAGCACGTACCGGGACTCGTCGTTGGGCAGCAGCACCTGGGGCAGGATGAACTGGTTCCACTGGCCGAGGAAGTTGAAGATGCCCACGCTGATCAGGCCGGGCCGGGCCATCGGCAGCATCACCCGGAAGAAGAGCCGGAAATGGCCGCAGCCGTCGATCAGGGCGGCCTCCGCGACCGCCTGCGGCAGCGTGCGGAAGAAGGCGGTCAGGAAGAAGACGGTGAACGGCAGTGAGTAGGCCGCGTACACGAGGATGAGGCCGCGCCAGGTGTTGAACAGGCCGGCGTTGCGCACCACGAAGAAGAGCGGCACCAGCGCCAGGAAGACGGGAAACATCATGCCGCCGACGAACAGGTAGTAGAAGACCTGCTTGAAGCGGAAGTCGTAGCGGGCGAAGACGTACGCGGCGGTGGCGCCGAACAGCATCGTGAGCGTCAGCGAGCCGGAGACGACCACGAAGCTGTTGAGGAAGTACCGCCCGATGTGCGCCTCGGTCCACGCGCGCTCCCAGTTTTCGAAGCGCAGCGCGCCCGGCAGGCCCCACGGGTCGGTCAGGATCTCGTCGTCGCTCTTGAACGAGCTCAGCACCACCCACAGCAGCGGCAGCGTGGTCAGCAGCGCCCACAGCAGCAGGAAGCCGTGGGAGAAGACGTTTGCCACACCCCAGTCGCGGCGCAGCGGGCGGTCGGCGGACGGCGCGGTCGAGGGCGCAGCGGTCTCCGGCGAGGCGACGGCGGTCATGAGTACTCGATCCGGTCGCGGCGGGACGCGCGCAGCGCGAGCACCGCAACGGACAGCGTGAGGAAGAACATCACGACGCCGATCGCCGAGGCGTACCCGAACTTGGTGTCGCTGCCGAAGGCCGTGTTGTACATGCGCAGGCCGATCACGTCGGAGGAGAAGTTGGGGCCGCCGTTGGTCATCAGCTGCACGAGGATGAAGCCGTCGAGGGCGGCGATCGCCAGGTAGATCCAGGCGACCTGCACCGTGTCCCACAGCAGCGGGATCGTGATGCGGCGGAGCGTGACGAGGCGGGAGGCGCCGTCGAGCAGCACCGCCTCGTAGATGTCGCGCGGGATGGCCTGCATCGCCGCGCCGAAGAGCACGACGTAGAAGCCGACGTTGGCCCACACCATCACGGCCAGCACGCACCAGAACGCGGTGCGCGGATCGCCCAGCCAGCTCGGCCCGCTGACGCCGAACGGCTTGAGCGCGGCGTTCAGCAGGCCGGCGTTGGGGTGGTACACCTGCTGCCAGATGACCGCGATGATCACGACGGAGAGCACCTGGGGAAAGAAGTACACAAGCCGGTACGCCGCGGTCCCCCGCACGCCGACGACGCCGGCCCGTCCCCGCGGCCGCCCATGTTGAGCATGGTCGCGAAGAACAGGCCGAGCGTGATCGTCAGTACCGGCACGAGGGCCAGCAGGATGGCGTTGTTCTTGATGGCGTTCCAGACGTAGTCGTCGCGGAACAGCTGGACGAAATTGTCCAACCCCACCGAGTTGGCGTCCGCCGAGTAGCCGAGCCAGTCGGTGGTGGAGATCTGGAACGCCTGCAGGTACGGCGAGAGCACGAAGACGCCGTACAGGATCAGGGGCGGCACCAGGAACGTGATGATCAGCGGGTACTTGCCGTGCCGCATGTGCCGCCCCTGCCCCTCAGGCCCGCTTGTACTTCTTGAGCGAGCTGTCCTGGGCGATCATGTCAGCGCCCTTCTGGCACTGCTCGAGGAACTCGGTCGGGCCGATCCGGCCGCTGAAGAACTCCCCGCACGCCGCGTCGACGAGCTCGCGCTCCAGCTTGCGGTAGTAGTTGTTGTAAACCCAGTTGAAGCCGTTGGTGCCGGACGCCTCGAGCGCCTTGACCACGGTGGTCAGGCCCGGCGGGAGGGTCGTGCCGTCGGCCGCGCCGGCGACCACGCTGAGCGCCGAGACCTTGCTGGTGAAGTCCTTGGCGCCGCGCATCGACAGCACGGTCCGGAAGTACTCCAGGCCGCCGGCCACGTTTTTCGCCTTGGCCGGCAAGATGAACGGCTCGCCCGCCGTACCGCGGATCGCCTCGAACGGAAGCTTGTCGCCGGAGCTGAGGCTCGGCGTCGGCGCGATCGCCATGTTGAAGCCGGCGGGGGTGACCGCCTTCTGCTCGTTTTCGATCCAGGAGCCGCAGGAGATGAGCGCCGCCTTGCCGCGGCACCACTCGGTCTGCGACTGCACGTGGTCGAGGCCGGGGGTACCGGGCAGGATGAAGCCGTCCTTGACGATCTGGTGCCACGCCTCGACCGACTGCTTCATCGCGTCCGACTTCCAGGCGTTGGGCTCCAGGTTGTCGATGTTCTTCGCGACGTCGAGGCCGCCGAGCTTGATGGCCGTGGAGATGACCGGCCAGCTCATGTACCGCGGGTGCTTGCCGGCGTAGGTCCAGGGCGCGATGCCGGCCGCCTTGATGGTGCGGCACAGCGCGATGTGCTCGTCCCAGGTCTTCGGGTACTCCCAGCCGCGGTCGGCGAAAAGCTTCGTCGAGTACCAGATGCCGTATGCGGTGTAGCTGATGTTCAGCACGTGGAACTTGCCGTCGTAGCTGCCCACGTCGACCACGCCGGGCAGCAGCGTGTCGCGCACCTTCTTGCCCGGGATGTCGAGGCTCGGCGCGTCCAGCAGCTCGTTGAGGTCGGCGAGCGCGCCCTGCGACACGAGGCTGCCCATGTCGATCTGGGCGGCGCCGGAGTTGTTGACCACGTCCGGCGGGCTGCCGTCGACGAAGCGGGGCTGGAGGGTCTTGGCGATCTCCTGGGTGGCCGAGTGCGTGATCTTCGCGTTCGGGTACTTCTCGTTGTACATGGCCTCGTGAGCCTTGGCGTACTCCTCGCCGTACCCGCCGTTGAAGATGACCACTTCCAGCGGTGCGTCCGCCTTGACCCCGAAGGGGTTTTCAGCGGTCTTGTCGCCACGGTTGGCGTCGGCAGCGTCGTTGTCGTCGTCGCCCCCGCCCATCGCACAGCTCGACAGCAGGCCAGCCGCGGGGGTCGCCAGGATCCCGGCGACAGCCCCGCGACGGAGAATGTCACGCCTTGTACTATTCATGGGGGCCGCGTCACTTCCCTTCAGTCGCTGTTAACGCTTTGAAGGATTCTTACGACAAGTCGTGGGTGACAGCAACCCCTGAGCGCCGAACCGTTACCCGTTTACCGCTCCCGCCCGGGCGATCGCGTCCACCAGGATGGCCAGCCCTTCCCGCGCCTCCTCCTCACTGAGCGTGAGCGGCGGGCCCATGCGGAGCACGTTGCCGTACAGGCCGCCCTTGCCCACGAGCAGGCCGCCCTCCTTGGCCAGCTCGAAGACGCGCCCGGCCACCGCCGCGTCCGGCTCCACCGTGCCCGGCCGCACGAACTCGATCGCCAGCATCAGCCCCTTGCCCCGCACCTCGGCCACGACCGGGGTGTCGGCGGCCGCCGCGCGCAAGCCTTCCAACAGGATGGCGCCGACCCGCTGGGCGTTCTCCTGAAGGTTGTGGTCGAGCACGTAGTCGAGCACCGCGTTGCCGGCCGCCGTGGAGATCGGGTTGCCGCCGAACGTGGAGAACGAGATCGCCGAGACCGCGTTCATCACCTCGGCCCGCCCTACCACGCCGGCCAGCGCGAAGCCGTTGCCGATGCCCTTGGCGAACGTGAGCAGGTCGGGGGTGACACCGTGCGCCTGGTACCCCCAGAAGTGCTCGCCGGTGCGCCCCCAGCCGGTCTGCACCTCGTCGGAGATGAGCAGGATGCCGTGCTCGTCGAGCACCTTCTTGATCGCCGCGAAGAGCCCGTCCGGCGCCGACACGAACCCGCCGACGCCCTGGATCGGCTCCGCGATCAGGGCCGCCACGTCGCCCGCGGTCTGCGTCGCCAGCACCTCGCGCAGGTCCTCGACGGCCGCCTCGATGTGGTCGGCCTCGTCGAGCTTGGCGAGCAGGCCGCGCAGCCGGTCGCCGGAGTGCAGCCAGGCCACCTGCAGCGGGTTGAGGCTGCTCGCCGACCAGCTGCGGTGCCCGGTGATGCCCATCGCCGCGTACGAGCGGCCGTGGTAGCTGTTGCGCACCGCGAGGATCTGGTTGGAGCGGCGCAGGTTGGTGGCGACCAGCAGCGCGGCCTCGTTGGCCTCGGTGCCGGAGTTGGTGAAGAAGACCCGCGCGTCCTCGATGCCGGAGAGCCGGGCGATCTTCTCGGCGAGCTCGACCTGCTGCCGGATGAGGTACAGCGTCGAGGTGTGCGCCACGCCGGTGCGCAGCTGCCGCTCGACCGCCTCGCGCACCTCCGGCACGTCGTACCCGATCATGGTGGTCAGCACGCCGCCGAAGAAGTCGAGGTAGGTGCGGCCGGCCGCGTCGGTGACCCGGCACCCCGAGCCGGACACGATCTCGATCGGCTCCGCGTAGTAGAGCGGCATCCACTTGGGCAGCACAGCCTGGTGGCGTGCGAGCAGGTCATCGGTCATACCGCACTTTCCAACGACACGGCCCGGTAGGCAACCTACAGTGTGTAACCGCCCACACCGTTAAGATCCGACCGTGCACGTGCAGCCGGTCCCGCTCCCGTCCGGCGAGCCAGCCGCCGTGCTTGACGGCGTGGCTCGCTGGATCACGTCCGCGCCCCTGCGCGACCTCATCACCGCGTTCGGCGGCCGGTGGCCCGGCGGCGACAGCCCCTCGCTGCTGGGGTGGCTGGACGCGTTCTCGGCGACCCACTGGGACTTCCGCGACGGCGGCGAGCGCCCCGACGCCCGCGAGCCCGACTTCCTCCCCGAGGTCGCCGAGCTGGTCGAGGCGGCGGCCGAGGCGCTCGGCATGGTCGGCGCGAAGCCGCCGCCGCGCCGCGACTACCGGCACGTGGTGGTGCTGGGCGGGCTCGCGCACGCCTGCCTGCGGCGCACCGCGTACGCCGCGCACCTGCTGCACCGGGGCACCGCCGCCGGCGAGGTGGGCGTGCTGGGCAGCTTCCGGCCGCTGTCCCCGGCCGAGCGGGCCCTGCCGCCGGTCGCCGGCTGCCGCAGCGAGGTCGACGTGCTCGACCTTGGTGTGCGGCGGGCGTTCAAGGTCGACGAGCCGGTCGAGACGGACCTGGCACCGGACGGCTCCTGGTCCGTGCGCACGTACGCGCCCGCCGAGGGCCCGCGGATCGCGGTGCTGGCCGCCCCGTCGTCCGAGCCGGGGGTACGCCGCGCGCACACCGCCGACACCCAGCGCTTCTGGGCCAAGCGGGCGGGCCTGGCCCAGGGCGACCGGCTGCTGGTCGTGACCGCCCCGATCTACGTGCCCTTCCAGCACTGCGACGCGGTCCGCACGCTCGGCCTGCCGTACGGCTGCGCCGTCGACACGGTCGGCGTCGACCCCCGGCTCACCGACGAGCTGCCCCTGCCGGAGCCCACGCTCACCGCCGGGCGGTACCTGCAGGAGATCCGCTCCACGATCCGCTCGATGCGCCTGCTCGTCGCCGCCCTCGGCGGCTGACCCTCAGCGGCGGCCCCACGCCTCGGCGGGCAGGCAGGTGGCCGGGTCCGGCGGGGGCGAGTCCTTCGTGGCGCCGCGCCGCGGGTAGATCACCTTGCCGCTTGCGCACCAGCACCAGCAGGTCGCGCTTGTCGCGTCACGAAAGCGCGGCGGTGTCCTTCACTGCCTGTGCGAAGACCTCGGAGCGGTGCTCGAAGTTGCGGAACCGCCCGTAGCTCGGCGCCGCCGGCGACAGCAGCACCGCCCCGCCCGCCGGAGTGAGCGTGCGGGCCAGCCGCACCGCCTCGACGAGGTCGTCTGCCACCTCGGTGCGCACGCCGGGCAGCCCCTCCAGCGCGGCGACGATCCGCGCGCCGCTGTCCGGGATGCCGATCACGGTGAGCTCGCGGCCGGTGAGGTGCTCGCGCAGCGGCGTGTAGTCCAGACCACGGTCGGTACCGCCGACGATGACCGTGAGCGGCCGCCCGTCGTAGGCGTCGATCGCGTGCATCGACGCGTACGGGCTCGTGGCCAGCGTGTCGTCGACGAACGTGAGCCCAGACGGGTCGTCGATCTCGGTAAGCCGGTGCGGCAGCGCGGCGAAGCCCTTCGCGGCCGTGGCTAGCGTGCTGGCGGACGCGACGACGTCGACGCCGAGCGCCTCCAGCACCGCGAGCGCGACGCACAGGTTGCGCTCGTTGTGCCGCCCCACCAGCGGCAGCACCGCCCGCTCGAACAGCGGCACCTGCGCCCGGTACACCACGCCGTCCCGCACGTGGTACGAGTCGGGCAGCCCGGCACGCACCGCCGGGCGGTCGCCGAGCTCGGCGGCGAGGCGCTCGTCCAGCCCGTTGACCACCACGGTCTCCGGGCCGTGCGCGATGAGGTTGAGCTTGTCGCGGTAGTACTCCCGCTCGCCGCCGTGCGCGTCCAGGTGCTCGGGGAAAAGCGCGGTCACCACGGCCACGCGGGGCGAGTCGGTGAGGTCGCTGCACTGGTAGCTGGACAGCTCCAGCACGTACTGCTCGCTGTCCGGCAGGTCGAGCAGCGGCACGCCGATGTTGCCGCCGAAGACGTTGGGCCGGCCGGCCGCGCTGAGCAGGTGGCTGACCAGGCTCGACGTGGTGCTCTTGCCCTTGCTGCCGGTCACGCCCACGGTGGCCGCGGCGTGGTCGGCCATCCACAGCGCCGTGCCGCCGGTGACCGTTATGCCCCGTTCGCGCGCCTCCACGATCCACCGGTGGGTCTGCGGCACGCCCGGCGAGCGCACGATCACCTCGGCGCCCATCAGCGCGTCGTGGCAGTCCTCGCCGGTGACCAGCGGGACGTCTTTCGCCCTGCTCTGCGACCAGTCCAGCGAGAGGAAGTTGACCGTGTCGTCGACGGCGACGAGGCGGGCCGGTCCGTGCGCCGCGATCGCCGCGGCGGCGGCCACCCCCTCGCGACCGGAGCCCCAGACCGCGACGGTACGGCCGCGCAGGTCAGCCAGGCGCAACGTGTTCTCCTCCCATCCGGTGGACGGTGTCGGCCTAGTATTGCGTGTGCTTGAGACCCAGTTTCGGCGGCTGTCATTTCCGGCGCTCACGTTCGACCCGGCGACCGGCGTGGCGCGGCTGCCGTACGCGCTGGACGGGCTCGAGTTCACCGAGACCGTGACGTTTCCGGTGCCCGCCGGGGAGGTCCCGGCCGCCTTCGGGCGCGTGCTGGAGCTGCTGCACCTCGTGGCCGGCGTGAGCTACTTCAAGGTCGGCGCGCCGCCGGAGATCACCACCACCACGCCGCTGAGCCCGGCCGCCGCCGCGCTGCTCGACGGCGTCTACACCAAGGGCATGGCGGAGTACGCGTACCGAAACGACCTGCCGCACGTGCTCTCCCTGTCGGTCACCGGCCCCGCCGCGCCGCCGGCCATCCCGGTCTCGGTGGCCGGGCGGCGCCCGCTGAGCCCGGTCGGCGGCGGCAAGGACTCGATCGTCACGCTGGAGGCGCTGCGCGCGGGCGGGCTCGACCCGGTGCCGTTCGCCGTCAACCCCAACTGGGTCATCCAGTCGGTCTTCGCCGCGTCGGGGCTGACCCCGCTGGTCGCCCACCGCAAGATCGACCCCAAGCTCTTCGACCTGAACGCGGCCGGCGCGCTCAACGGCCACATCCCGGTGACCGCGATCAACTCGCTCATCGCCGTGGCCACCGCCGCCCTGCACGGCCTCGGGCCGGTGGTGATGTCCAACGAGCGCTCCGCCTCCGACCCCAACCTCGTCTGGGACGGGCACGAGATCAACCACCAGTGGTCCAAGGGCGTCGAGGCGGAAGGGCTGCTGCGCGCGGCGCTCGCCGAGCAGGCGGGGCTCGCCGACGCGTACTTCTCGCTGCTGCGCCCCCTGTCCGAGCTGCACATCGCCCGGCTGTTCGCCGCGCACACCCACTACGACGAGGTGGTGACCAGCTGCAACGCCGCGTTCAAGCTGCGCGACGCGAGCGCCCGCTGGTGCGGCCACTGCCCGAAGTGCCGGTTCGTCTTCCTGGCTATGGCCCCATTCATGCCGAGGGCCCGGCTGGTCGCGATCTTCGGCGCCGACCTGCTCGCCGACGAGACCCAGATTCCCGGGTACAAGGAGCTGCTGGGCCTGGACGGCCACAAGCCCTTCGAGTGCGTCGGCGAGGTCGAGGAGTCGGTGGTGGCCCTGTCCCTGCTCCGCGAAAGCCCCGAATGGTCGGGCGCGCGGGTGGTCACGGACCTGGCCGCCGCACTCCCCGCGGAAGCCTGGACGACGGCCGCAACGTCAAACGTCTTCACCCCCGGCGGCACCCACTACGTCCCGCCACCCTTCTCCGCGTTGATCAGGGAGTTGGTGGGCGTGGCGGACGGCGCGCCGCTCCACGAGCTCCCTGATCAATAGGGTTAGTCCTGGCGCACGGCGTCGAGGGCCAGCAGGGCCACGTGCAGCGACAGACAGGTGTCCACCGCGTCCAGGTCGCTGTCGAGGATCCGCTCGATGCGGGCCAGCCGCTCGTAGAAGGCCGGCCTCGACAGGTGTGCCGCCGCGGCCGCGGCGGACTTGTTGCGGCCGCTGTCCAGGTATGCCCGGAGCGTGCCGAGCAGCCGCTCCTTGGGGTGCCGCGCGTCGTACGCCAGCAGCCCGCCCAGCTCGCGCTCCACGAAGGTCTGCAGCCGCGGCTCGTCGCGCAGCAGGTGCAGCAGGCCGGCCAGCCCCACGTGCGGCAGCCGGAACACCGCCACCTCGCGCTGGCCGTGCCGCGCCGCGTCGGCCACCTGTCGCGCCTCCACAAGGGAGCGGCGGGCGTCGCGCAGCGAGTCGACCCGTGAGCCGGCCGCCAGGACGACGGCGGGAGCGGCCTCACCCCGTACCCGATGCAGAGCGGTGGCGAAGATGGACAGCGACCGCTCGTCGTCCGCGCCCGCCGGCAGCGCGACCAGCGCGCCCACCGCTTGGTCGTCGAGCGGCCCGGCCAGGCCGGTGAGCGCGGCCTCGCGCAGCGCGTGGCTGACCGCCTCGGCCAGGTCGCGCAGGCGGGCGGCGTCGAGCGCGGGCTCCTCGCCCCGGTGCCGCACCACGACGCCGACCAGGTCCCGGCGGTCCAGGGGCACCCCCAGCGCCCGCGCCCGCAGCGCCACCTCGTCCACCGGGCGGGTGTGGTCGAGCAGGGCGGTGAGCAGCGTGCGGTGGAGCTGGTGCTCGAGCCCTTCGGCGTCGCGGCGGATCAGGCGGCCGAGGGCGAGCGTGGAGGCGGCGCGTTCGAGCAGGATCGACAGCCGCGTGGGCGGCGTCCCCTCCCCCGCCCAGCGGGCCAGCAGGCGCCCCCAGTCCTGCCCGCGCGCGCCGACGGTGGTGACGAGCCAGCCCGCGTCCGCGTCGTACGCGGTGCGCCCCGCCGGCTGGATCCGCCGCGAGTGCTGCTCCCACCCGTCCAGCAGCAGCTCGGCGCTGTCCCCGGCGGTGTCGTAGGCCAGCACCTGGCGGGCGAGGTTTTCCAGCACGACCGGACACCCCGCCAGCGAGGCTGCCTGGTGCACCACCTCGGCCGCCTCGGCGCCCTCGACCGACAGCTCGGTGAACCGCTGGTGGATCTCCTCGGTCGCCCGCAGCTCGGTCAGCTGCGCGTCCACGATCAGCGCGTGCACCGCCTCGGTGATCCGCACGAACGGCGTGGCCCGCCGCAGCTCCACCAGCGGCATACCGCGACGCTGCGCGGCCGCGGCCATCACCCGCGGGACACTTCCGGTGTACCGGCGGCCGAGCTCGACCACCAGCCCGGCCACGCCGACGTCGGCGAGGTCCGCGATGAACGCCCGGATGCCGGCGTCCTCGGCCGGCAACCCGATGCCGGTGGTCAGCACCAGCTCGCCGCCGCGCAGGAGGCTGGCGATGTCGGGCACCTCGGCCGCGTGTACCCACCGCACCGGCCGGTCCAGCCCCGCCTCGCCGGCCACCACGCGCGGCTCGCCGTGGCGCACCGGGTCGAGGGCGATGACCTCACGGACAGTAGGAAACACCAGGTCAGTCTTCCCGACCCAGCTCCCAGAACGCGACAGCGGCCGCCGCCGCCACGTTGAGCGAGTCGACACCGCGGCGCATGGGAATCACCACCCGCCTGTCGCTGGCGGCCACGGCCGCGCGCGAGAGCCCGGGGCCCTCGGCACCGAGCAGCAGCGCCGGCCGCGCCCGCTCCTGCGCGGTGAGCCGCTGGATGGGCACCGCGTCGGCGGCCGGCGTCATCGCCAGCACGGTGAAGCCGGCGCTCCTGACCTGGTCCAGCGCGGCCGGCCAGGGCGAAAGCGTCGCGTACGGCACCGCGAACACCTCGCCCATGCTCACCCGCACGCTGCGCCGGTAGAGCGGGTCGGCGCAGGAGGGCGAGAGCAGCACCCCGTCGATGCCGAGCGCCGCCGCCCCGCGGAAGACCGCGCCGATGTTTGTGTGGTTGTTGACGTCTTCGAGCACGGCCACCCGCCGCGCATCCCGCAGCACCTCGTCCACGCCGGGCAGCGCCTTGCGGTGGAAGGAGGCCAGCACCCCTCGGTGCACGTGGAAGCCGGTCGCCTTCTCCAGCACCTCCTGGCTGGCCGCGTAGACCGGCGCGCCGCCGCCGGCGAGGTCGGCGAGCTGGTCGAGGCGCTTCTCGTCGAGCAGGTACGAGCGCGCCCGGTAACCCGCCCGCACGGCCCGCCGCAGGACCAGCTCGCCCTCCGCGATGAACAGCCCGTGCGGCGGCTCCCACCGCGTCCGCAGCTCCACGTCGGTCAGCGCCCGGTAGTCCGCGATCCGCTCGTCGTCGGGATCGGTGATCAGCTCCACGGGTGGCATTCTCCCGCCCCGCTACGCGAGCGCGGCGGGTGCCCGGGTCAGTTCACGCTGCCGGTCGTGGCCACCTTGGCGGAGACCGCCTTGGCGCCGGCGGCCACCGCCGCCGTGCGGGCGGTCGGGGTGGCGTGGACGCTGGGTACGAAGCGGCCGGCCGTCCACGACATGCCGATGCCCGCGGCGAGCGTGAAGATGGCACCGACCGTCTGAAGTGGACCGACGAGCTGGCCGGCGACGCCGACCATCGGCGCGGCGAGCATCAGCAGCAGCCCGTCCGACTTGCTGAACAGGCCGCTGTGCACCACCGCCCACCCGGCCAGGAGCCAGCCGGCCGAGTAGAGCGCGGCGCCGGCGAGCGAGAGGGTGCGGGCGTCCAGGCCGTACACGGGGGTGTCGGCCGGCAGCGCGGCGAACGGGAGCCACAGCACCGTCCCCGTCAGCCCGACCATGAGGCCGATCGCGGCCGAGCGGCGGCTGCGCGCGGCGGCCAGCAGACCGGCCAGCGCGACCAGCGCCATGATGCCCAGCCACACCGCGACCACCCAGCCGAGCAGGTGGAAGACGCGGCCGTTCTCCAGGTAGGGCAGGGGCGCCAGGCCGTCCCAGCGGCCCAGCGTGACCGCGCCGTACGCCACCGCGTAGCCGGGCAGCGTCCACATGAGGGCGCGGGCGAACCGGCGTACCGACCAGGCCCACGTGGCGTTGGTGACCGCGCCGATGGGCGAGCTCTCCGGGGCGGCGGCCGCGACGACGGCGACCCCCGCGTCGGTCCGGGACACCACCTTGACCGGCGTGGACCGCCCCGAACTGCCCGCTGGCCGCTTGTGTTTCGTGGCATTCGCCATGGCAAACCGCCTTCCCCCGCAGCCGGAACGCGCCGGCGCCCCGGCAACCACCACGTGTGTAGATCATGGCAGTCGCCGGGGCACCAAGCGGATCTTTCTGGCTATTCAGGCAGCGGTCCGCAAGCGGACACGCCGTGTCAGGCGCGTTCGCGATCCTCCTGCGTGGTGGGGTTCAGCAGTGCCGACGGCGACACCGGCTCCGGCGCGGGCAGGCCGCGCGGCTTGTCGCCGGAGACCTGCTGCTCCGCCACCTCGACCTCCTGCTGCACCTCCTTGGCCGCATCGGCCGCGGCTTGGGCGGCCTCCGCCGCCTCGCGCTCGACGGCGCCCGCGTCCACGGCGGCCCGGGGCTCGTCGCCGACCATCCCGGCCAGTCCGCCCAGCGCTCCGCCGAGACCCTCCAGGGCCTTGGTCAGCTCGGCCGGCACGATCCACACCTTGTTGGCCGTGCCGTTGGCGATCTGCGGCAGCGCCTGCAGGTACTGGTAGGCCAGCACCTTCTGGCTCGGGTTGGCGGCGTGGATCGCGTCGAAGACCGTGCGGATCGCCTTCGCCTGGCCCTCGGCCTGCAGGATGCGGGCCTGCCGGTCACCGTCGGCGCGAAGTACGGCACCCTGCTTGTCGCCCTCGGCGTTCAGGATCTGCGCCTGCTTCTGCCCCTCGGCGGTCAGGATCGTCGCGCGCCGCTCGCGCTCGGCGCGCATCTGCTTCTCCATCGAGTCGCGGATGCTCGGCGGCGGCTCGATCGCCTTGATCTCGACGCGGGTCACCTTGATGCCCCAGCGCCCGGTGGTCTCGTCCAGCACGCCGGACAGGTGCCGGTTGATCTCCTCGCGGCTGGTGAGCGCCTTCTCCAGGTCGAGCGAGCCGATCACGTTACGCAGCGTGGTGACCGTGAGCTGCTCGATCGCCTGCAGGAAGTTGGCGATCTCGTACGTGGCGCGCACCGGGTCGACGACCTTGAAGTACAGCACCGTGTCGATCGAGACCACGAGGTTGTCCGAGGTGATCACCGGCTGGGGCGGGAAGCTCACCACCTGCTCGCGGAGGTCGACCTTGGTCCGGACCGAGTCGATGAACGGCACCAGCACGTTCAACCCCGGCCGCAGCGTCCGCTGGTACCGCCCGAGCCGCTCGACCACGAAGTTGCGCTGCTGCGGCACGATCCGCACCGCGCGGACCAGCGTGATCGCCACGAACAGCGCGACGAACGCGACGACGATCGCGATGACTACTTCCATCTATCCCCACCCCCAACATTCAGATGTCCCGCCAGACCATGGCGGTGGCGCCCTTGACTTCTATGACCCGCACGCGCTCGCCCGGCTCCAGCACCTGAGTGGCGTCGTATGAACGGGCGGTCCACAGCTCTCCTTCGATCTTGACCAGCCCGTGGTCCGTGTCGACCTGCTCCAGGACCAGCCCGGTCGAGCCGGAGATGGCCTCCACGCCCATCGGCGTCTCGTCCGCCTCCAGCCGGGACTGCCGGTGCCGGCGGATCACCGGCCGCACCGCCACCAGCGAGAGCGCCGAGACGATCGCGAAGACGGCGGCCTGCACGGGCACCCCCGCGCCGAGCGCCGCGGCGATCGCGGCGGCGAACGCGCCCGTCGAGAGCATCATCAAAACGAACGTGAACGTAAACATCTCGGCGATCGCGAGCAATACGCCCAGAACGATCCAGAGAACAGCATCCACCCCCGATCGTGGCACGTCAGCGCACGAGCGGCGAGTCGCCGGACGGTAACGTCTGGGCCGCGTGTGCAGCGAGCGAACCAGCGCGGCACCCCGGCCGCCGCGAAACCAGCTCCGCCTCGGAGCGTTGACCACCATCAGGGAGGTACGGAACGTGTCGCTGCTACCGGAAACAACCCGCCGGCTCGACGTGCTCGCCGCCGAGGCACAGGCCACCGGGCGCGCACCCTCGGTGGTGCTCGGCGTCGTGCGGGACGGCGCGCTGGCGTACGCCACGGGAGCGGGCGACCACCCGGTGCCGGACCCGGGCACCCAGTACCGCATCGGGTCGATCTCCAAGACCATGACCGCGACGCTCGTGATGCGGCTGCGCGACGAGGGGCGGCTGGCACTCGACGACCTGCTCTACCGCCACCTGCCCGGCACGCCGGTGGGCAGTGTGACGCTCCGCCAGCTCCTCGGGCACGCCTCCGGGCTGCAGCGCGAGCCGGACAGCGCCGGCTGGTGGGAGCGCTCCGAGGGCAGCGACGTGGAGACGCTGCTGGCCGGCCTCACGCCGGACAAGCTCGCCCACCCTCCACACCGGACATATCACTACTCCAACCTCGCGTACGGCCTGCTCGGCGCCGTCGTCGAGCGGATCACCGGCAAGCCGTGGATCGAGGTGCTGACCGAGCGAGTACTGGCGCCGCTGTCGATGCTGCGCACCACGTACCACCCGCACGAGCCGTTCGCGCCCGGGTACGTGGTGCACCCGCTGTACGGCACGTTGAACGAGGAGCCGCGCACCGACACGGGCGCGATGGCACCGGCGGGGCAGCTGTGGTCGACGCTCGACGACCTGGCGCGGTGGGCGGCGTTCCTCGCCGAGCCGGTGCCCGACGTGCTCGCGCCGGACACGCTTGCCGAGATGTGCGTGCCGGTGGCCATCAGCGACCCGGACACCTGGAGCGGGGGCCACGGCCTGGGCCTGGAGTTCTACCGCCGCGGGGAGCGCGTCCTGGTCGGCCACGGCGGCTCCATGCCGGGGTACGTCTCCCTCATCGCCGTCCACCGCCCGTCGCGCACCGGCATCGTCGGGTACGCGAACGCGTACGGCTTTCCGATCGGCCAGCTCGGCTTCTCCGCGCTCGTCGAGGTGCTCGACCGCGAGCCCGCGCCGCCCGCGCCGTGGCGGCCGGCCGCGGCGCCACCCCCGCCCGAGGCGGCCGAGCTGTGTGGCAGGTGGTGGTGGATGGGGCTGGCGCACGACGCCACCTGGGAAAAGGGTGAGCTGGTGATCACCCGGGCCGGGCGGGAGCCGTGGCGGTTCGCGGCGGAGGGTGCCGACCGCTGGCGGTGCCACTCGGGCGTGAACGACGGCGAGACGCTCGCGGTGCGCCGGGACGGGGCCGGTGGGGTGGCCGCGCTCGACATCGCGACGTTCGTCTTCACCAGAGACCCAGGTCAGCTGGGGTGAATTCAGCGAATCCACAGGTACGCCACAGGACTCACCCAGGCATGGCCGACATGCTGGCGTTCATGAAGAAGGTGAACGCTCAACCAACGACGATGGGCCGACGAAACGTACTCGCCGCCGGAGCGGTGGGCGTGGGCGCCGCCGGGTTGCTTGTCGCGTGCGGGAGCGACGACGAGCCGGCCGCCTCGACGCCCGGGCCCCAGGAGACCGGCGCGGCTCCTTCCGCCTCGGCTCCCTCGGCCTCGGCGAGTGGTGGGGCGGCCGCACCGGCGAACGCGCTCGCCAGCACGTCGGACATCCCGGTCGGCGGCGGCAAGATCTTCCCGGAGAGGCAGGTGGTGGTGACGCAGCCGGCGGCGGGCGACTTCAAGGCGTTCAACGCGCAGTGCACACACCAGGGCTGCCAGGTGTCACAGGTGCAGGGCGCTGAGATCCACTGCACCTGCCACGGCAGCATCTTCTCCGCGACAGACGGCTCCGTGCTCGGCGGCCCCGCCCCGAGCCCGCTGGCCGCACAGGCGATCACCGTCGAGGGCGAGTCGATCGTCCTAGGCTGACTCGACGGTCACGAAGTCGATCAGCCGTTCCATCGCGTTGATGAGTGGGGTTTCCACATCGTGGAAGCTGTCCACCTTGGACAGGATGAGACGCCACATGTCCGCCGGGTCGGCCACGCCGAGGGCCGCACACACGCCCTCCTTCCACGGCCGGCCCGGCGGCACCACAGGCCATGCCCTGATACCCAGCCGCTGCGGTTTCACCGCCTGCCAGACGTCCACGTACGGGTGACCGGTGACCAGCACGTACGGCGACGTCACGGCCGCCACGATGCGGCTCTCCTTCGAGCCGGGCACCAGGTGGTCGACGAGCACGCCGAGGCGCCGCCGCTCCGACGGACCGAAGTCGCATACCGCCGGGGCCAGCTCGTCGATCCCGGAAAGCGGCTCCACGACCACGCCCTCGATGCGCAGGTCGTCGCCCCAGATCCGTTCCACCATCGCGGCGTCGTGCACGCCCTCGACCCAGATGCGGCTGGCTTTGGCCACCCGCGCGCGTACCCCGTCGACCGCGATCGAACCCGACGCGGTGCGCCGCAGACCGGCGGACTTGGCCGCGGGCGCGGGCTTGCGCAGCGTCACCGGCCGGCCGTCGAGCAGGAACGCGGCCGGCGCCAACGGAAAGTTGCGGCGCTTGCCGTGCCGATCCTCGAGCACCACGGCTCCATACTCGAATCCCACGACAGCGCCGCAGAAGCCCGAGTCGGCGTCCTCCACCACCAGGTCGATTTCCGCGTCAACCTCGGGCACCACCTTGCGGCGGCGCCAGTTTCCCGCGAGTACGTCCTCCCCATACATACGGCCTCCCCATTTCTGACGGCCCGCGGGTCAAGTCCTCGCTGAGCCTGATGGTTCACTCGCAAGCTCGCTCACGCCTCCGCACGCTAAACCGGTGAGCGCGGCGCACCACGCAGACGCGCCGCACCCGAGACAGGGCAGCGGCCAGCACGTACTCTTGCCGCATGTCTCCCGCAGCAGGCGCGACGACCCTCGCGGCGCGCCGGTCCAGCCGGTTCGCGGCATGGGTCCGTGCGTGGCGCGCCGGGCTGGCGCCGTACGACGAGGTTGCCGACGAAATCGCCGGCGACGAGGAGCACCTGGTCGCGGACGCGCCCGGCACCTGGACCGACGTGCCGCTGCGCGATGCGCTGCCCACCCTCTCCAAGTTGCGCCCCGACGAGATCCGGCTGGTGCTGCCGGCTCCCGGCGACCCGCGCGGACTGCCCGGCCCCGGCCCGTTCGCCGGCGCCGCACTCGTGGCCGGCGAGGCGGTCGTCGCCGGCGACCTGGGCTTCATCCCCGAGGTGCGCAGCCACACGTCGGGCTCCGGCGTGACGTTCGAGACCGTGCTGTGGCGGGTCTACCCGCTGCCCGCGCCGTCACCCGCCGCGGCCGGCGGCGAGCCCGGCACCGCCGAGGCCGAGTCCGACCTGTCGGCCGCGCTCGCCGAGGCCACCGCCCGCCTCGCCCGGCTCGACGTGGCACAGTGGCGCCCCGAGCTGGCCGGCGCACTGGCCGCGCTGCGCCGCCCGGACGCGGGCATCGACCTCCCGCCGGGCTTCGATCCGCGCGCCCGCCGCCTCTTCGCGCGCGCCAGCGTGCTGGATCGCGTGCTGGCCCTGGCCGAGCACGCCGCACCGGGTGGCGCGGTCAACGGATACGAGGCGCAGGAGCGCGATGCCGCCCTCCGTCCACTCACGACCGCGTGCCGGCGCGCGCTCGTCGCTGCCTGCAACGCCCCACTCGCCCCCTAAAGCCGACCGGCCCGATAGGCCCGATCTGGCGGGTTTGCGCGTCCGTCCACAGTGCAGCTGTGAGCTGCCGCCAGGCCCGCGGTCGTGCCGCCTCACCCGCCGCGGTCGCCCAGCTCAACCCAGGAGCCCGCTCCGGCAGATCTTGGCAAGTTAGCGTCGAGATGGCGGGCCAACTCACCAAGATTTCGAGCGGCGGGCAGGGCGCTAGATCTCGTCGATCAGGTCGGCGACGGAGTCCACCATGCGGGACGGGCGGTACGGGTAGCGCTCCATCTCGGCGCGCGTGCTGATGCCGCTCATCACGAGGATGGTCTCCAGGCCCGCCTCCAGGCCGCACAGGATGTCGGTGTCCATGCGGTCACCGATCATCGCGGTGGTCTCGGAGTGGGCCTCGATCGTGTTGAGGGCGGAGCGCATCATCATCGGGTTGGGCTTGCCCACGAAGTAGGGGTCGACGCCGGTCGCCTTGGAGATCATCGCGGCCACCGAGCCGGCGGCGGGCAGCGCGCCCTCGACGGACGGGCCGGTGGGGTCGGGGTTGGTGCAGATGAAGCGGGCGCCGTCGTTGATCAGGCGGACGGCCTTGGTGATCGCCTCGAAGCTGTACGTCCGGGTCTCGCCGAGCACCACGTAGTCGGGCGCGAAGTCGGTCAGCACGTACCCCGCGGCGTGCAGCGCGGTGGTGAGCCCCGCCTCGCCGATCGCGTACGCCGTGCCGCCGGGCCGCTGGTCGGCCAGAAACTGCGCGGTCGCCAGCGCCGCCGTCCAGATCGCCTGCTCGGGGACGTCGAAGCCCATCCGGGTGAGCCGGGCCTGCAGGTCGCGCGGCGTGTAGATCGAGTTGTTGGTCAGCACCAGGAACGGCTTGCCCGACGCGCGCAGCCGGCTGATGAACTCGGGCGCGCCGGGGATCGGCTGGCCCTCGTGGACGAGCACCCCGTCCATGTCGGTCAGCCAGCTCTCGATCGGCTTCCGGTCAGTCATGATGGTGCTCCCCTGCGCGGTGGTGGACAGCAGCCCATGGGACAGGTGTCCCAGAGCGGAAGGGTACCCAGCCGAGATCGCCGGACAGTTTCCGAAGCGTCGACACGCTCGCGCACGAGATCGTGCACCATTGCCACGAAGCGGGGGTCGGTACCGGGCGTCGCCGCGCGCACGTAGTCGAGCCCGAGGCGCTTGGCGGTGCTGGCGGCCTCGTTGTCGAGGTCCCAGATCACCTCCAGGTGGTCCGAGACGAACCCGATCGGGCTCACCACCACCCCGGTGACCCCCTTTTCGGCGAGCGCGGCGAGGTGGTCGTTGACGTCGGGCTCGAGCCACGGCACGTGCGGCGGGCCGCTGCGGCTCTGCCACACGAGGTCCCAGGGCAGGTCCGGCGCGCCGCCCGCGGAGACAAGGCGGGCGGTCTCGTTGAGCTGGGCCTCGTACCGGCCGCCGTCCGGGCCCGCGGCGCGCGCCATCGAGGTGGGTATCGAGTGCGCCGTGAACACCACGCGGACGGTGCCGCCGGGCGGGAGCGCGGCGCGCGCCGCCCGGACCGCGTCGGCGTGCGGCTCCACGAAACCGGGGTGGTCGTGAAAGTGCCGCAGCTTTTCGATCATCGGTGCGGAAGGGCCTACCGCGGCGCGGGCGGCCGCGATGTCCTCCTGGTACTGCCGGCACGAGGAGTACCCGCCGTACGCGCTGGTGACGAACGCGAGCGCCCGCTTCACCCCGTCGTCGCGCATCTGCGCCACCGTGTCGGCGAGCATGGGGTGCCAGTTGCGGTTGCCCCAGTACACCGGCAGGTCTGTGCCCCGCTCGACCTCCCGCAGCAGGTCGCGGCACTGCTGGTTGATCGGCGAGACGCCGCCGAAGTGCTGGTAGTGCTCGGCCACCTCGGCCAGCCGCTCGGGGGGTACGCCGCGCCCTCGGGTGACGTTCGCCAGGAAGGGCAACACGTCGTCGGGGTGCTCCGGCCCGCCGAACGAGACCAGCAGCAGCGCGTCGTACGCCTCGGGCATGGTCAGGCTCCGACCGCGTGGAACCCGCCGTCCACGTGGACGACCTCGCCGGTGGTGGCTGGGAACCAGTCGGACAGCAGCGCCAGGACCGCCTTCGCGGCGGCCTGCTGGTCGCCCAGGTCCCAGCCGAGCGGCGCCTTGCGTACCCACTCGTCCTCGAACTGCTCGAAGCCCGGGATCGACTTGGCCGCCATCGTGCGCAGCGGGCCGGCCGAGACGAGGTTGCTGCGGATGCCCTGCTTGCCGAGGTGCAGCGCGAGGTAGCGGGAGGCGGACTCGAGGCCGGCCTTGGCCACGCCCATCCAGTCGTACACCGGCCACGCGTACTGCGCGTCGAAGGTCAGCCCGACCACCGACCCGCCGCGGCCCATCAGCGGCAGCGCGGCCATCGCGAGGGACTTGTACGAGTACGTGGAGACGTGCAGCGCGGTGCTCACGTCCTCCCAGCTCGCGTCGAGGAACCCGCCGCCGAGGCAGCTCTGCGGCGCGAAGGCGATCGAGTGCACCACGCCGTCGAGCCCGTCGACGTGCTCGCGCACCTTGTCCGCCAGGCCGGCGAGCTGCTCGGCGCTCTGCACGTCGAGCTCGATGACCGGCGGTGGCTCGGGCAGCCGCTTGGCGATCCGCTCGACCAGCGACATCCGGCCGAAGCCGGTCAGGACGACCGTGGCGCCCTGCTCCTGGGCCAGCTTCGCGGTCGAAAACGCGATCGACTGATCGGTGATGACGCCGGTGATGAGCAGTCGCTTGCCGGCGAGCAGTCCTGACACGTACGCACCCTTTCGTTCGCTGGACGATGCCTCAGTGACCCATGCCCAGGCCGCCGTCGACCGGGATGACCGCGCCGGAGATGTATCCGGCGGCGTCGCTGGCCAGCCAGGTCACCGCGCCGGCCACCTCGTCCGGTGCGGCGAAGCGGCCGGCCGGGATGAGCCTCTGGTACTCGGCCTTGCGCTCCTCGGGCAGCGCGGCGGTCATGTCGGTCTCGACGTAGCCCGGCGCCACCACGTTGGCCGTGATGTTGCGTATGCCCAGCTCGCGGGTGATCGAGCGGGCGATGCCCACCAGACCCGCCTTGCTCGCGGCGTAGTTGACCTGGCCGGGCGAGCCGTAGAGCCCGACCACGGAGGAGATGAAGACCATCCGGCCCCACCTCGCCCGGAGCATCTTGCCGGCGGCCCGCTTGGCCAACCGGTACGCCCCGGTGAGGTTGGTGTCGATCACGCGCGTGAACTGCTCCTCGGACATCCGCAGCAGCAGCGTGTCGTCGGTGATGCCGGCGTTGGCCACGAGCACCTCGACCGGCCCGAGCTCGGCCTCGATCGTGCCGAACGCCGCGTCGACGGCGGCCGTGTCGGTGATGTCGCACTGCACGCCGAAGAGGTCGCCCGGCACACCGCTGCCGCGGTGGGTGACGGCCACCCGGTCTCCCTGCTTTGCGAACGCCTGCGCGATCGCCAGGCCGATCCCCGGTTGCCCCCGGTCACCAGCACGGTGCGGGCCATCGTCGTCCCCTCCACTCTTGACGGCGTCGGCCCAGACACTACCGGGGTATGACACCAGGGATCACACCACGGCGGTACGACGCGATTGATCACACACCGTAACGTGCGAGTCGTGGCTTTCTCATCGCTCGGCATGTGGGGCGGGCTCAAGCGGCTCGCCCGCGGTCCGGACTATCCGCCGGTCACGGTACGCCTGCCGTGGCGGCGGATAGACGTCCTCGCGCCGGGGATCGCCGGCCTCGCGCTGATCGGCGTGACGGTCGCCACCGCGCAGTACCTCATCGACAGCCGTGGGCTGCCGGCCCTCACCGCCGTGCTCATCGCGATCCTGTCCGTGCTGCCGGTGCTCTTCCTGCTCCGGCGGCCGCTGTGGGCCTGGCGGTTCATGTTCCTCGGCCAGCTCTTCGGCACGTTCAACAACCGCGACGACGAGGTCTGGCCGTGGAGCCCCGTCCAGGTCGTGGTGATCCTGCTGGTCCTGCTCGTCGTCGGTGCCCGGGTGGACCGGCCGGTGCTGGCGTGGATGTCGGTGCTCACCCTCATCCCGGTGTGGATCTTCGTGAACCCGAACAACGTCGGCGGCATCACGGTGCTCTTCGTCGTCGTGGCCGTCGTCGCCGAGGTGATCGGCCGGATCGCGCGCAGCCGCAGCAGCCTCAGCGAGCAGCTCGCCGAGCAGTCCGAGGTCAGCGAGCTGGAGAAGGCGCGGCGTACGGTACTGGAGGAACGCACCCGGATCGCGCGGGAGATGCACGACGTGGTCGCACACCACATGTCCATGATCGCGGTACAGGCGGAGACGGCGCCGTACCGCCTGCCAGACCTGCCCGAGAGCGCCCGCGCCGAGTTCACCTCGATGGCGATGGCCGCCCGCCAGGCCCTCACCGACATGCGCCGGCTGCTCGGCGTGCTGCGCAGCGAGGACAGCGAGCGGCTCATCGCACCCCAGCCCGGCATCGGTGACGTCCCCGAGCTCGTCGCCGCGGCGCAGCGGGCCGGTGTGCGCGCCGACCTCGACGTGGCCGACGGCGAGCTGCCGCCCGAGCCGGTGGGCCTGGCGGCGTACCGGATCGTGCAGGAGGCGCTCGCCAACGCGAGCCGGCACGCGCCGGGCGCGGCGGTGCGGGTGGAGATCCGCCCCTGGACCACCGACCTCAGCGTGCGTGTCCACAACGGACCGCCCACGACCTCGCCGGCCGACTCGCCCGGCGAGGGGCACGGCATCGCCGGCATGCGCGAGCGGGTGACGCTGCTCGGCGGCGAGCTGGTGACCGGGCCGACCGCCGACGGCGGCTTCGCGGTGGCCGCCCGCCTGCCGTACGCGCCGCCGCCGGAGCCGGACGCCGACGGGAGCGGTGAATGATCAGGGTGCTCATCGCCGACGACCAGGCGATGGTGCGCCAGGGGTTCGGCGCGCTGCTGGCCGCCCAGCCCGACCTGGTGGTCGTCGGCGACGCGGCCAACGGCGCCGACGCGGTCACCGCCGCGCGGCGGCTCGACCCGGACGTCGTACTCATGGATGTCCGCATGCCCGTGCTCGACGGCCTGGAGGCGACCCGCCGCCTGGTGGGCGACCGCCCGGCGGGCAGCGAGCGGCCGCGGGTGCTGATCCTGACCACGTTCGACCTCGACGACTACGTGTACGAGGCGCTGCGCGCCGGCGCCTCCGGCTTCCTGCTCAAGGACGCGCCCGCCGCCGACCTCGTGCAGGCCGTGCGCATCGTCGCCGGCGGCGAGGCGCTGCTCGCGCCCTCGGTGACGCGGCGGCTTATCGCCGAGTTCGCCGCCCGCCCCACCCGCAACCGCCCGCGCCCCACCGCGCTGTCCGCGCTGACGCCGCGGGAGACCGAGGTGCTGCGGCTGATCGCCCGCGGACTGTCCAATGGGGAGATCGCGGACAGCCTCGTGGTCGCGGAGCAGACCGTCAAGACCCACGTCGGGCGGATCCTCGCCAAGCTCAACCTCCGCGACCGGGCACAGGCGGTCGTGCTGGCGTACGAGACGGGTCTGGTCGCCGCGGGCGAGTAGCCCTCGCGTACTAGGGGGAAAGGCCCTCCGCGGTCCGACGCCCCGCGTCCGGCCGGCGGCTGACGCTGTGCGGCATGACCCGGATCCGGTACGCCGCCACCGCCGCCCTGCTCGGCGCCGTGCTCGTCGCGCCGCCCCACGACGCGGGCGCCGCCACGCCCGTGCGCGCGACTGTCGACGCCGTCGGTCGACCGTCCACAGCGGACCACATCGCCATCCTCGTGCCCGGCGTCGGCACCACGGCGGAAAACCTCTCCCGCACGACCGGCGCGATGGCCCGCGCGCTGTACGCCTCGGCCGCGCCACGGGCCGGCTCCGGCGAGGTCGCCGTGGTCGCCTGGCTCGGGTACCGGCCGCCGGAAGGGCTCGGCATCGACGCGGCGCGCGAGTCGTCCGCGGCGGCGGGTGCGCCGGCACTGGCCCGCTACGTGAGCGAGCTGGTCGCCGGCCGCCCGGACGTGCGGGTGACGCTGATCGGCCACAGCTATGGCGCCGTGGTCATCGGCCTCGCCGCCTCGGTGCTGCCGCCGCAGGTGACCGACCTCGTCACGCTCGGCGCACCCGGCATGGGCGTGGACCGCGCGGCCGACCTGCGCACCACCGCCCGGGTGTGGGCCGCCGAGTCGCCGCACGACTGGATCCGCTTCGTACCCGGCCTCCGCCTCTTCCACCTCGGCCTCGGCACGCACCCGGCGGACTCGTCCTTCGGCGCGACCCTCCTGCCGGTGGACGGTGTGGACGGCCATCCCGACTACCTGACCGACGGCTCAGCCACGCTGGGCGCGGTAGCCGGCATCGTGGCGGTGGGCTCGTGAACGCCGGCTTCGGATCGAGCCAGCCCCGGGACCGCGCGATCGACACCATCCGCGCCGTGGCGATCTGCGGCGTGGTCGTCGGGCACTGGCTCGTCACCGGGCTGGTGCTCGGACCGGGCGGCGGGCTCGACCAGGCGAGCCCGCTGCGCGCGCTGCCGTCGTTCGCGCCGGTGACGTGGGTGCTGCAGACGCTGGGGCTGTTCTTCTTCGCCGGCGGGTACGCCGCTGCCCGCTCCCGCCGCCCCCTCGGCCGCCGGCTGCTGCGCCTCGCGCTGCCGGTCGCCGGCTTCGGTGCACTGTGGACGCTGGTGCTGGTGCTTGCCGCCGCGGCCGGGGTACCCGCTGTGACGATCGACACCGTGGACACGCTCGTCGTGAGTCCACTGTGGTTCCTGCTGCCGTTCGTCGCGCTGCTGGCGCTGACCGGCCCGCTCCGCCGCGTCGGGCCACTCGCCGCCCTTCCGGCGGTGGCGGTCGTCGGACTCGCCGACGCCGGCCTCGGCGCGCTGCCGCTGACGGTGCTGGCGGCGTGGCTCGTGCCGTACACGCTGGGCATGGCCCTGGCCACCGGCCGCCTGGGCGGGCGCGGCACCGGGATCGCGCTGCTCGGCGGCGGCGCGCTCGCGATGGTCGTGCTGATCCGCTGGCTGGACTATCCAATGAGCGCGGTCGGCGTGCCCGGCGAGGGTCGGTCGAACCTGTCGCCGCCGTCGCTGTTCACGGTCGCGCTGGGCACCGCGCAGATCGGCGTGGCGCTGCTGGTCCGCCCCTGGCTCAACCGCCGCCCCGCGCCACCGGCCGTCGCCGCGCTCAACCGCGCCGCCATGCCCATCTACCTGTGGCACCAGAGCGCGCTGATCGCCGTGGTGGCGGGCATGGCGTGGCTCACCACCGGCGCGCCGGTGCCCGGCCTGCACACCGCACCCGACGGGCTGTCCTGGGTGGCCGCGCGGGCGCTCTGGTTCCCCGTGTTCGCAACGGTTCTGGCCGCGGCCTGCGCGGTCTTCCCGGATCCGACCGGCCGCGCGGACACCGCACGCCGACCGATCGGCCAAGTGGGTGCGGCGGGGGCCCGGGGTGTACGATGACGCACGGTTCTGAGCCCGGCCGACTTATGGAGGTGATCGCTGTGCGAGATAGCGATCCCCCTAGTCATAGCCGGGCCACGCGTCAGCTGAGCTGACCGGTCTCTCCTCTCCCTTATGCGCTCCGGGCCAGCGGCCTTGGGCGCCCCGTCGCGCGTACCGCCACCGGAGAACCGCCATGAACCGTTACGCTGCCCCGCTGGGCTTCACCCTCGCCGCCGTGTGGGTCGTCGTCCTCTTCGTACTTGTCTGACGCCCTCACGCTGCGCACCGAGCGGCTCGACCTGCCGCCGCTCGACGCGTCGCACCTCGACGAACTGGCCGCCATCTACGCCGACCCCGCGGTCTCGGCGTACATCGGCGGCTCCAAACTGTCCTATGAGGGCACTCGCGCCCAGCTTGCCGTCTTCGAGGCCATCTGGCGCGAACACGGCCACGGCCAGAGCGCCGTGATCGAACGCGCCTCCGGCCGCATGATCGGCCGCGCCGGCCTGCACCACTGGCCCGGCGGGATGCTGGAGCTCGGCTACGTACTGGCCCGCGACGCCCAGGGCAAGGGCTACGCCCGCGAGGCCGGCGCCGCCTGGCTCGCCTGGACGTGGGCCAACCTCCCGAACGACCACATCACCGCGGTCATCCACCCGGAGAACACCGCGAGCATCACCCTCGCCGCGCGGCTGGGCTTCCACTTCGACCACCGGACGGACCAGCTCACCGGCACGACCGTCAGCATCTACCGCCTGGACCGCCCGCCGGCCGCTTGAAGCTCTAACCCGCGCCGCGCGCAGCCAGGTCGGTGGTCGCCCCTGCCCAGATTTGGGCTACTGATAGTCACCGGCGGTGACGCGCTACGGCAGGCGGCTGCTCCAGAGCAGGCTCATGCCACCCGCCACGAGCGCGAACAGCAGCCCGATCCCCGCGTACCACTGCGTCACCTCGCGCGGCTCCACGCGGTGGCCGATCGAGCTGCCCATGTCCTCGTACACCTGCTTGAGCTCGCTCACCGACGCCGCCTCGTAGAAGAAGCCCTGCGTGGTCTCGGCCAGCTCGGCCAGCGCGAGCCGGTCCACCGGCACCGGCTGGAGCTGACCGCCGATGTCGACAACGCCCGCGTCGGTGCCGAAGGCGATCGTGGAGACCGGCACGTTCGCCGCGCTCGCGGCCGCCGCGGCCTCCTCGACCGAGCGGCCCGACGTGCGGTACCCGTCGGAGAGCAGCACGATGCGCGCGGGCGGGATGCCCTGCGCCCCGTCCGCCGGCACCGACCGCACCGCCTCCAGGCAGGTGAAGACAGCCTCGCCGGTCGCCGTCGCCTCGGCCAGGGTGAGGCCGTCGATGGCCTGCTGCACCGCGAGCCGGTCCTTGCTCGGCGGCACGAGCACGTTGGCCGACTTGGCGAAGGAGACGAGGCCCAGGTTGTAGGTCGGGGGCAGCTCGGTCACGAACTGCTTCGCCGCCTCCTGCGCCGCCTCGATGCGGCTGGGCGCCACGTCGTCCGCCTCCATGGACAGCGACACGTCGATCGCCAGCATGATGGTGGCGCGTTCGAGCGGCTCCTCGCGGTCGACCGAGGGGCGAGCCATCGCGGTGGCCAGCGCCAGCAGCGCGAGCAGGAACGTGCCCGCCGCCACGTGCCGCCGCCACCCCAGGCCCTTCGGCGCGAGCGTGCGGAGCAGGTCGAGGTTGGCGAAGCGGACCGCGTACTGCTTGCGGCGGAACTGCCGCCACACGTACGCGGCCGCGAGCGCGACCACCGGCAGCAGCGCGAGCAGCCACCACGGCTCGAGAAAACGGATCATCGCGTCGTCCCTCGGGTGCGTGCGTGCCGCTGGGCGGCGACGAAGCGGACCATGTCCAGCAGCCAGTCTGAGTCGGTGCGCAGGCGCAGGTGTGCGGCGTTCGCCGCGCGCAGGGCCTGTGCGATGGCCGCGCGCTGCACCCCGGCCGCCTCCGCGTACCTGCGGCGCAGCTTGGGATCGGACGTCTGCACCTCGTGCAGCGCGCCGGTCTCCGGGTCGACGAGCGCGAGCACGCCGACGTTGGGCAGCTCCAGCTCGCGGGGGTCGACCACCTCGATCGCCAGGACGTCGTGGCGGACGCCCAGCTTGCGCACGGGCCGCGCCCACTGCTCGACCGGCGCGAGGAAGTCGGAGATCACCACGGCCACACCCCGGCGGCGCGGTGGGCGGTTGAGCATGTCGATCAGGGCACCCAGGTCGGAGCGTCCGGGCCTGATCTGGGTACGGGCGATCGCGCGCAGCAGCCCCTGCGCTTCCTTGCGCCCGGGGCGGGCCGGCAGCCGCTGCGTGTGCGAGCCGGTGCCCACCACCGCGCCGATGCGGTTGCCGCCCCGGACGGTGAGGTGGGACAGCGCGGTGGCCGCCGCGATCACCAGGTCGGACTTGAGGTGGCGGGCGGTGCCGAAGTCGAGGCTGGCCGACAGGTCGACCGCCAGCCAGGTCTCCAGCTCGCGGTCGGCCACCGTCTGCCGCACGTGCGGAAACGTGGTGCGCGCGGTGACCGGCCAGTCCATGCGGCGCACGTCGTCGCCGGGGCGGTACTCGCGGGACTCCCCCGCCTCCGTGCCCGGGCCGGGCAGCAGCCCCACGTAGTCACCCTGCAGCAGCCCGTCGAGCTTGCGGGTGACCAGCAGCTGCAGCCGCGAGAGCACGGCGTCCGCGCGCGCCGTGGTCTGGCCATCAAGCGGAGGGCTCACGGCAGGTTCGGCCACGCACCGGCGGGCTGTGGCGCACCGGGCGGCGGGGCGCCGACCGGCGGGGCGGAGGCGGGCGCGGGGCCGGGGCTGGCGTTCTGCCGGGGAGCGACGGTGGGCAGCGGTACCGACGCCATCACCCGGGCCACGATGTGGTCGGCGGGCACGTCGTCGGCGAGCGCGTCGTAGCTGAGCACCAGGCGGTGGCGCAGGATGTCCGGCGCGACGTCCTGCACGTCCTGCGGCAGCGCGTAGTCGCGACCGCGCATCAGCGCCAGCGCGCGGGTGGCGCGCACGATGCCGAGGGAGGCGCGCGGGCTCGCGCCGTACTGGATGAGGGGCGCGATGTCCGGGATGCCGTGCTCGGCCGGCGTGCGGGTGGCGAGCACCAGCCGCACCGAGTAGTCGACCAGCGCGTTGTGCACGAACACCTGGTCGGCCTTGCGCTGGAGCCCGATCAGGTCGGACGGCGTGAAGATCGCGGAGGGCTCGGGCGGGCTGACACCCATCCGGTACACGATCTCGCGCTCCTCGGCGTCCGTCGGGTACCCGACAATGATCTTCATAAGGAAGCGGTCGCGCTGTGCCTCGGGCAGCGGGTAGACACCCTCCTGCTCGATCGGGTTCTGCGTGGCCATGACCAGGAACGGGTGCGGCACCTCGTGCGTCTCGCCGCCGATCGACACCTGCTGCTCGGACATGACCTCCAGCAGCGCCGACTGCACCTTCGCCGGCGCCCGGTTGATCTCGTCGGCGAGCAGGAAGTTGGCGAACACGGGGCCCAGCTCCACGTCGAACTTCTCGCTCGACTGCCGGTAGATCCGGGTACCGATGATGTCGGCCGGCACCAGGTCGGGGGTGAACTGGATCCGGGCGAACGTGCCGCCGGTGACCCGGGCCAGCGTCTCCACCGCGAGCGTCTTGGCCACGCCCGGCACGCCCTCGAGCAGGCAGTGGCCGCGCGCCAGCAGGGCCACGAACATCCGCTCGACCATCCGATCCTGGCCCACGATCACGCGCTTGACCTCGAACAAGGCGCGTTCGAGCAGCGTGGCGTCCTGTGCGGGCGTGCTGCTCTCGACGGACGAGGCGGGCACGTCGGGGCGCTCGGGCGTGGTCGCGTTGGCCACCGGTCCTCCACTGCGGTACGGCGTCATCGGCATAGCGGCGAGGTGCTGCCGCACCAAGCCTTACACGCCCAGCTAACCAGCCGGGGTCACAGCGCCGGAAATCCGGTCCGTGCCGCGCGTCGTGGCTGGTCGGGGGCGCCGAACGTCCGGGCGCCGCTACCGCTTCCGGACAGACGCCAAACAGGCACGACCAACGGGTAGACATGAGGGGGTTTTCAGTGTGTACGATTCAGCCGTCGCCGGGCGGCTTCCCCGTGGCCGCCCGGCGCTCTATCTACCCCGTGCTCGTAGACTCCGTGCGTGAAGTGCTCCGCGCGAGGATGCAAAGAGCAGGCGGCCTGGGCCCTCCGGTGGAATAACCCCAAGATCCACGAGCCGGACCGGCGCAAGGTGTGGCTGGCCTGCGAGGCTCACCGGGAGCACCTGGCCGACTTCCTCGCGGCCCGTGGGTTCCTCCGCGAGATTGACCGTAGCCTTGACGCGTGACGACGCCCACCAGCGCACTGGAGCCGTGGCCGGAGACCGTCGAGTGGCGACCGGTGTCGCGTGACCTGATCTGGGTCGAGCTGATCAGCCTCGCATCATTCATGATCTTCGTTTACGCAGGTCTCATCGTCGCCTGGGCCCTCACCGGGCACTGGATCTTCGGGCTTGCCCTGGCCGCCGCCGTGGTCCTGACCGCCTGGCGGGTCACGGTGATCTTCCGGGCGGTCAAGGCCTGGGGGTACGCGGAGCGCGACAACGACCTGCTCGTGCGCCACGGGCTCCTGGTGCGCCGCCTGTCGATCGTCCCGTACGCGCGGATGCAGTTCGTCGACGTCACCGCCGGCCCGCTGGAGCGCGCGTTCGGGCTGGCCAGCGTCCAGCTGCACACCGCCGCCGCGGCCACCGACGCCAAGATCCCCGGCCTGCCGCCCGACGAGGCGTCCCGCCTGCGTGACCGCCTGACCGCCCTGGGCGAGGACCGCGCGGAGGGCCTGTGAGCGAGCGAGTTGGCGCGGCGGCGTCTGGACTGAGCGGCCCCGCCGACGCAGTCGGGGTTTCGGGCCGCGAGGGAAGACGCCGCCTTCAGCGCCGCACGAGCGAGCGAACCCGGAGGCGCTGTGAGCGAGCGAGTTGGCGCGGCGGCGTCTGGACGCAGCCGGCCCGCCGACGAAGTCGGGGTTTCGGGCCGGCGGAGGAAGACGCCGCCTTCAGCGCCGCACGAGCGAGCGAACCCGGAGGCGCAGTGAGCGAGCGAGTTGGCGCGGCGGCGTCTGGACGCAGCCGGCCCGCCGACGAAGTCGGGGTTTCGGGCCGGCGGAGGAAGACGTCGCCTTCAGCGCCGCACGAGCGAGCGAACCCGGAGGCGCTGTGAGCGAGCGAGTTGGCGCGGCGGCGTCTGGACTGAGTGGCCCCGCCGACGCAGTCGGGGTTTCGGGGCCGCGAGGGAAGACGTTGCCTTTGGCGCCGCACGAGCGAGCGAACCCGGAGGTGCTGTGAGCGTGGATGCGTCCGTCGCGGGTGAGCCTCGGCGGCGGCTGCACCCGCTGACGCCGCTGCTCAAGGGGGCCCGCGCGCTCGTCGTGATCATCGCCGCGCTCTCCTGGCAGACGCTGGGGCGGGTGGGGCTCGGGTGGTTCGCCGCCATGGTGGTGGCCGCCCTCATCGGCCAGGTGATCCTGTCCGTAATCAGCTGGTACTTCACCGGCTACCAGGTGGTCGCGCGGGAGCTGCGGATACACGAAGGGCTCGTGTTCCGCCGCACGCGGGCGATCCCCCTGGAGCGGCTGCAGTCGGTCGAGGTCGTACGCCCGCTGCTCGCCCAGCTCACCGGCCTGGCCGAGCTGCGGCTGGAGGTGGTCGGCGGTGGCAAGACGGAGGCGCCGCTCGCGTTCCTGACCGTCGACGAGGCGCGGGCCCTGCGCGAACAGCTGCTGGTGCTGGCCGGCAAGGCGAGCGCGACCGCACCGGCCGAGGCCGCCGACGGGGAGGCGGCGCCGCCCGCCGCGCACCCGGAGAAGCCGATCCACGCGGTCACCAACCGTGACCTGCTGATCAGCCAGCTGCTCACCCCGCAGACGCTGTTCATGCCGTTCGGCGTCGCGTTCGTGGTGGTCCAGTTCGCGACCGAGGCGACCTGGTCGTTCATCGGCATCGCGAGCACGCTGACCGCGATGGCCGGCGTGCTGCTCCAGCCGGTGCGCCGGATCCTCGCCGACTGGAACTTCCGGCTGGGCCGCCAGGACAGCTCGCTGCGGGTACGCGGCGGCCTGCTCGAGACGCGCAGCCAGACGGTGCCGCTCGACCGGCTGCAAGGAGTCGCCGCGACCTGGCCGCTGCTGTGGCGGCGCCGGCGGTGGCTGCGGCTGCGCGCGCACGTGGCCGGCATCGCCATGCCCAACTCGGGCGACGACTCCGGCGGCGGGCGCCTGCTGCCGGTCGGCGACGCGGAGTCCGCGCGGGTCGTGCTCGCCGAGGCGCTGCCGGGGGTGGCGCTGGACGAGATCGCGTTCACCGGCCCGTCGCCGCGGGCCCGGTGGCTGCACCCGTTCGAGTTTCGGGTGCTCGGCGCCGCGCTGACCGATCAGGTGGTCGCGCACCGGCAAGGGCTGCTGACGCGGCAGGTGCTCGTGGTGCCGTACGCGCGGATCCAGAGCGTGCGCGTCGTGCGCGGCCCGCTGCAGCGCCGGCTCGGCCTCGCCACCGTGTACGCGGACACGGCCGGCGGTCCCAGCGCCGCGGCCCGGGACCGCGACGTCAGCGAGGCGTGGGAGCTGGCGGCGACGCTGGCGGAGCGGTCGCGGGCGGCTCGCTCGGTTGCGGCGGCTGAGCGCTGAGCGTCCTGCGCCGCGCCCACCACCGCTCGCCCTGACGCGGCGGCTGAGCACTGAGCGCCTTCCGCCGGGCCCACCACCGCTCGCCCAGCCCCACCGCGAGGAACGTCAGCCCGACGTACGCCCAGCCGACCAGCACGTCGATCACATAGTGCTCGCCGGAGTACACGAGGGTGAAGGTCATCGCGAGGGGGTACGCGAGCAGCAGCGGCCACCAGCGCTTGCGCACCACGTTCAGGAAGAAGGCCACCACGAAGAGCGCGAACGCGGTGTGCAGCGACGGCATCGCGGCCACCGGGTTGGCGGCGACCTGGCCCACGTTGAGCATGTTGCCGGCGCCGTGCATGCCCATCGCCTTCCAGCCGCGCGTGGAGATGCGGGCGACATCCTCGATCAGCCCGTAGCGGGCGGCCCACCACGGCGGCGCGGCCGGGTAGAGGAAGTACGTGGCGAGGCCGGCGAGGGACAGGAACACCCAACGCCGCATGAACGCCGCCCACCGCGGCCGGGAGACCAGCCACAGCACCACCGCGACGGTCAGCGCGACGACGAAGTGGGAGAAGTACACCCAGCTGACGAGCACGTCGTACCAGTGGACCTGGTCCGGGTCGTACAGGTGATCCTGCAGCCACACCGTGGGCACCTCGCCACCGGTGGCCCACCCGAACATCCAGCGGTCGGCCGCGACAAGCTCCAGCACGTGCGGTGTGGCGCCGTTGTCGGCGAAGCCGCGGGACAGGTTGTACCCGACCAGCAGCAGCACGATCGGCAGCCAGTCGCGGGCGAAGCTCAGGTGGGAGCGCCACGGCCGCTCGATCCGCCACGCGATGGTGGCGGTCCACAGCCAGCCGAACGCGTACAGCGGGTCGGTGGGCAGCCCGATGAGCAGCCAGCCGGCCACGAAGAGGACCGCCCAGACGCCCATCGCGATCACCTGGCGCCGCCGGTCGCGCACTGGTGGCGGGGAGTCGGCGGGCGCGGGGGAGATCGTCACGGCCATCGGGTCCAGGTTAACCATCGGGGTACGGCGAAGGGCCGCTGGGCACGTTCGCTACGCGAATACGTGGTCTGTCCGGTTCGCGAGCGCCTACGCTAAGCGGCATGGAGCAGCAGCAGCCGGATCTGGCGGCCGGCGACCGCCCGGCCGAGGGTCGGGGTCCCAGCCCTGACCAGCTCAGCCCCGCGTTCGCGCCGGGGTTGACGGCCCGGGTGGAGCTGACCGTCACCGACTCCGACACCGCGCAGGCGGTCGGCTCGGGTGACGTGCCGGTGCTGGGCACGCCGCGGGTGCTCGCGCTCGCCGAGGCGGCCACCGTCGTGGCGACGGCGCAGCGCATGCCGGCCGGCATGACCACGGTCGGTGTGCGGGTGGAGCTGGACCACAGGGCGGCCACGCCGATCGGCCGCACCGTGGTCGCACAGGCGCAGCTGGCCAAGGTCGACGGCCGCCGCCTGCTCTTCGAGGTGACGGTGACCGAGGGCTCGGTCACGGTCGCCGAGGGCCGGATCGAGCGGGTGCTCGTCGACCGGCACAAGTTCGTCGAGAAGGCGTTCGGTGACTAGCTTCGCCGAGGTCGGCGACAACGTCTTCGTGCTCCGCTACCCGGTGCTCGACGTCAACGCCACCCTGATCGTCGGCGACGGGGTGGCGCTGCTTGTCGACACGCTCGCCACACCGGCCCAGGCCGCCGAGCTGTCCGCCGCCGCCCGCCGGGTGACCCACATGCCGTGGGCGCTGGTCAACACGCATCACCACTTCGACCACACGTTCGGCAACGCGGCGCTGGCCGGCGACCCGCCGTGCGACATCTGGGCGCACGAGGAGACGGTGTCGCTGCTGCGCGCCCGACCCGAGGCGGTGCGGCGGGAGGCGTACGAAGAGGCGCTGCGGCTCGCACCCGACCTGGCCGGCGCGCTGGCCGAGGCGCCCATCCTCGCCCCCAACCGCGCCGTGCACCGGGAGTCCACCGTGGACCTGGGCGACCGCTCGGTCGTGCTCCGCCACCTTGGCCGCGGCCACACCGCCGGCGACCTCGTCGTGCACGTGCCCGACGCCGACGTGATCGTGGCCGGCGACCTCGTCGAGGAGGGCGCGCCGCCGTCGTTCGGCGACTCGTACCCCTGGAGTGGCCGGAGGCGGTGGCCGCGCTGCTGCGGCTCACCACGCCCGCGACGGTGGTCGTGCCGGGGCACGGCGCACCGGTCGGGCCTAACTTCGTGAAGGGCCAGCACGAGGAGCTTGCCGCGCTCGACTGGCTGATCCGCGACGGCCACCGCGACGGCGCGCCGGTGGCGTCGGTCGCCGCGAAGGCGCCCTTCGGCCCGGACGCCGCCCGTGCGGCGGTGCGCCGCGGCTACGCCGAGCTGTCGGGACGCGCGGAGTAACGCTCCACCAGGTGCTCGCGGCCGGGCGGCGGCTCGTAGGGCTCGGGCCAGAAGTCGGTGACCTTTGCGATCAGCCCGTCGTCGTCGAGCTCGAAGAACGTCAGCGCCTGCTGCTCCTCCCCGCCGACCACGAAGCGGGCCCAGGTCGCGGCGTGCCGCTCCTCGCCCACCGCCATGTGCACGGTGAGGTGCCAATCCCCCGGGTACTCCACATTGAACTGGACGTAGCGCTCCTTGCCGAGGATCCGCTCCCGGGACTGGGGCAGCTCGTACACCACGTCGTCGGCGAGCAACGCGGCGAAGCCGGCCCAGTCGCGCGCCTCGGCGGCCGCCCAGTACGCCATCACCGTGTCGTGTGACCTCGTCATGACACGCATGTTCGCAGCAGGGTCTGACAGAATGGCCGCGAGTGCCATGGACGACGAGGTCAGGACACCCGAGGAGTACTTCGCCGCGTTGCCCGAGCCACGCCGGGGCGAAGTGCGGGTGCTGCACGACCTGATCCGGCGCGAGGCGCCCGAGCTCGAGCCGCACATGCGGTCGGGCATGGTGGGCTACGGCAGCTACCACTACCGGTACGAGAGCGGACGCGAGGGCGACTGGTTCGTCGTGGGCCTGGCCGGCCGCCGGGCGTACGTGTCGCTTTACGTCAGCGCCTCCGACGGCGACCGGTACCTCGCCGAGACGTACCGTGACCGCCTGCCGAAGGCGGACATCGGGCGCGGCTGCGTGCGGATCAAGCGCCTCGGCGACGTCGACCTGGCGACGGTGGCCGAGCTGATCCGCGCGGCCGCCGCCACCCGTCCCGACCGCTGACCTCCCGCACCCGCGGGGGCCGCGGCGCGCGCCGGGCGGGCGGCACATCGCACCGGCGGACAGTGGCATTGACGAGCGGCTATTGCCCTGGATATCGATTCATGGTCCAATGTCGATGCCGGACGGCGCAGGGCTGACGCGCCGAGCCGGCTGCCGGGCTAGGGGCCATGTGAGAGGCGCGCGTGCGTCCGAGATCGGACGGGTGCGTCGAGTCATCCTTGCCGCCCGAATCCCGTCTGCATCTCCCCTGGAATCCGGTGCGCGCCACCACGCGACACCGGGCCTCGTACTGAAAGGGAGACCAAGTGAAACTTCTACGCAGGGCAGCGGCTGCCGCCGCCGTCGCTGTGGTGGCCGCTGGCATCATCACGGTGATCACGCCCGGCGCGGCGCAGGCGCACGGCGCCGCGATGGTGCCCGGCAGCCGGACCTTCCTGTGCTGGAAGGACGGCCTCTCGTCCACGGGCCAGATCCAACCGAACAACCCGGCCTGCCAGGCCGCGGTCGCCCAGGGCGGCGCCAACCCGCTGTACAACTGGTTCAGCGTCCTGCGCTCCGACGCGGCTGGCCGCACGACCGGCTTCGTGCCGGACGGGCAGCTGTGCAGCGGCGGCAACTCCACGTTCTCGGCGTACAACCTGGCCCGCAACGACTGGCCGCTCACGCACCTGACAGCGGGCGCGAACATCGAGTTCCGCTACAGCAACTGGGCTCACCACCCGGGGACGTTCTACTTCTACGTGACCAACAACAACTGGAGCCCGACCCGGGCGCTGAACTGGAGCGACCTCGAGTCCACTCCGTTCCTGACGGTCACCAACCCGCCCCAGCGCGGCGCGGTGGGCACCAACGACGGCCACTACTACTTCTCCGGCAACCTGCCGTCGGGTAAGAGCGGCCGCCACATCATCTACTCGCGTTGGGTCCGCTCGGACAGTGCCGAAAACTTCTTCGGCTGCTCCGACGTGACCTTCGACGGCGGCAACGGCCAGGTCACGGGCATCGGCCCCGGCCAGGGCACGCAGTCGCCCCCGCCCACCACGAGCACCCCCGGCCCGAACCCGACGACGCAGGGCCCGAACCCGGGCACCGGCGCCTGCTCGGCGACGTACCGCTCGGTCGGCTCGTGGAACGGCGGCTTCCAGGGTGAGGTCACCGTCCGCAACAGCGGCACGGCGAACATCGCCGGCTGGTCGGTCGGCCTGACGCTCGCGTCCGGCCAGAGCGTCAACAGCCTCTGGAACGGTTCGCAGTCGGGCTCGGCACCAAACCTGACGGTGCGGAACGCCGGTCACAACGGCGCGCTGAACGCGGGCGCGTCGACGACGTTCGGCTTCGTCGCGAATGGACCGAGCACGGCACCGACACTGAGTTGTTCGGCCGCCTAGCGCGGTAGCTACCACCGCCGGGCCCGGTGCCGACCTTTCGGCACCGGGCCCGGTTCGTGTGGCCCGTACGGCGCGGTTCGAAGGGCTGTGGCAGCTGGCGACGGCTACCCCGAGCAGAGCCGGGACGTCCAGTACGGTTAACCCGTCCAACGGACGGCGGAGGCACGATGCTGATACTGGGCGAGGTCCACACTGGATTTCTCCGAAACTCCACTTCGGTCTCGTCGGACCGCGCCGCCCGCGTCCTGAGCCTTGTCGACGGCGAGCGGGTGCGCCGCTCGGAGCGCCCCCTGCCGTACGCGGTCTCCCCGAGCAGCTGCGCGGCGTCGACTGCCGCCTGGCCGGTGCCTCGGGCGCGCGGCACCGCGCGATCGGCACGGTGGTCAACCAGGCCGCGATCACCGGCGGCCACGTGCTGCAGGGCCTGGCCTACGCGCAGGTGCGGAGCAGCGACGTCGACCGCCGCCTCTCCTGGCCGCACTACCTGGCGCGGGCCGGCATGATCGAGACGCTCGGCAAGGTCGACCGGCAGGACCTCGCCCTCAGCTTCCTGGCCGAGGCGAGCCCGCCGGGCATCCTCGACCTGGGCGCCATCTGCGCCGAGATCATGCACCAGGTGCAGGCCTCGCCCGAGCTTGACCAGAAGACGCCCCTGCGCACCGCGCGCACGAAGCTGCGGTGGGTCGCGCTGGCCGGCGACCAGCCCGGCCGGGTCCAGTTCACGATCGAGGAGCGCGGCCTGCGCACCCTGCGCCTGTCCCTCGACGACCGCCCGCCGGCCGCCATCGCCGAGATCTGCGCCGACATCGCGCTGCACGACTGGCTGCTAACCTCCCTCCAGTCGCTGATCGAGGCCAGCGACATCGGGGCCGTGCCGCGCGCGCTCGTGGTCCGCCGCTTCGGCCCGGCCATCGACCACCTGCTGCACCTCTGGATGCCGGCCGCCCGGATCGACCGCTCCGTCTGGGACGCGCTCGAGCGCCGGCCCGGCATGACCCGGCAGTGGATGGCCTCGGTCAACCGGATCCGCGACCAGATCGCCGCCGGCACGATGGCCATGCTGGGCCAGTCGCAGGCCGGCAGCGGCCAGTCCTGACCCGTGCGGATCCAGCACAGCTGTGCCCCGGTCCGCGTCAGCTGCGGACCGCACGCTCCCGCGGGGACCGCTCCGGCCGGCGGCGAGCTGGCGCTCGCCGACTTCCCCGGCCTCCGCTGCAAGGTCCGCGGGCCAAGCCCGACCCTCGCGGACGGTGAGGCCGCGGGAGCAACGGTCCGGACCACGGCGGACGTCGCGGTAGCCCGCAGCTGTTTGGGCTTGGATCGTGTCCGCTAGACGAACGCGTAGGTCAGGCGGTCGACAAGCTCGGCCGGCATCCGGACGCCGTCGCGCTCGGCGAGCTCCCGCAGCTGGCTGCTCACGTCCTGGTCGGGCCAGACCTGGCTGAGGATCGTGCGGACCGCGATCTCGATCGGCAGGAAGCGGGATGGCAGCACCGACATCGTCTCGTACGCGTTGAAGGGCGTGGCGGACGGGTTGAGCCTGATCACCGCGGGCAGCTGGTCCCAGTCGCCCGGGTAGTCGCCGCTCCAGGGCTGCGGCACCGCCACCGGCTCGCCCTCGTTGCGCAGCATGCCGAGCCGCAGCAGCTGCCACACCGCGGCGAGGAAGGAGCACGACCAGGTGCGGCCGCCGCGGCCCTCGTCCCACAGCTCGACATCCACGAAGATCGAGTGGCGGTTGGCCGCGTTTTGCGCCGGTGGCCGCCACTTGACCACCGCGCCCATCGCCTCCGGCGAGCCGCTCACCGGCGAGCGCTGCCCGTTGGAGAGCCAGCCCGACTCGGTCACCGGCGGGCGGGAGCCGTTGGTGTCCGGCGGCGGGTCGGGCACGATGCGCCCCTCCACCAGGCGGGCCAGCGGCACGCCGTCCGCCTTGGCGCAGCCCGACTCGCGGGCCAGGTAGTCGATCTCCAGGCCGCACTCCCGGGCGACGTCTATCACGACCGGGATCACCTCGCTGGGCGACTTGAAGCGGGTGAAGTAGTCGTCGATCAGGAAGCAGGTGCTGATCCGCGCCTTTTTGACCGGCAGGCGGTCGACGCAGCTCTGCCGCGCCGCCGCGGCCCAGGGCACGACCCGCCGGAACTGCTCGCGCAGCCGCTCCGGCCCCTGCACGAAGTCCTCCATGTACAGGTGTCCGAGCTCGATCGACAGGTGGGACAGCGGCACGCGCTTGACCCGCCGCTCCGCGGCGGCCTCGCGGAAGATGGCGTCGGCGGAGATCAGAGGGTCACCCACGCGGCTTCCTCAGTCAGCCGCTTGGCGAGCGTCTCGAACGCGTCCACGGTCTCGCGGTTGGCGATCTGCCGCGCGTACACGTCGTTGTCGGAGATCAGCTGCTCGCGCCACTGCAGGACCGGGTCGAGCGGGATCGCGCCGAGCATCGTGGTGCGGCCGACCTTGCGCTGGCTGGCCAGCTCCTGCAGGTCGCGGTTGCAGTCGCGCAGCCAGGCGATCTGGGACGAGCGGAGGCCGGCCAGCTCGTCGGAGTTGGGGTCGACCACGGCGGTGCGCACGAAGCGGATCGCGTCGGCCAGCTCGACCGCCTCGTGCCCCCGGTCCTTGCCGACCTCGATGATCCCGCGCTGGCCGTAGACAAGGCCGTTGGCCGCGATGATGTGCTGCCGGGTCCAGCGGTGGAAGACAAGCCAGCGGGCGGTCACCGAGCGCATCTCCGGCACGGCCGTCGCGGCCAGCACCATCTCCGTCGCGTACGACCGGCCGGCGCTCAGGTCGACGAGGCAGAGGTCGAACTCCTCGTCGAGGCGGCGCAGCAGCCGGATGCACCGCCGCACCTCGTCGCCCTCCAGCGAGAACTCGCTGCCACCCGCGTCGCCCGGGTAGAGCACGAGCCGGCCCGCGCCGGGCGGGCGGTGCCGCAGGCTGGGCCGGTCGGACTCGGTCCAGATGTCCACCGCGATGGGGTCGGAGGCGCGACCCTGCAGGTACGAATGGAGCCCGTTGCCCGAGCGGGTGCCGCGGGCGGCATTGTCGACGTTGAAGATCGTGCCGGCCGTGGGCGAGCCGAAGTCGAAGTCGAGGTAGCAGACGTCGCTGCCCTGCAGTGACCGCCGGTACGCCACGTTGCTGCTGGTGACGGACCGTCCGGTGCCACCTTTGTCAGAGGTCGCGAAAACGAGCACTCAGTCCGCCTCGAACACGTTTTGCCGGGCCGCCGCGAGCCGGTCCAGCTCGCGCAGCACGTCGCTGGCCAGCACGTACGCCGTGCCGGGGCGGTCGCTGAGCAGCTGGCGGGCGCGGCGCAGGCTGGCCCGCGCGTTTTGCAGGGCATGCCGCAGCGCGGGGCCGGCGTCGCCGCCACCGCCCATCAGCTCGCGGTCGAAGAGGTGGTCGGCCTCGTTGAGCAGGTCGCCCGCCAGCTCGGTGAGCTGGCTGCTGCGCAGCGGCGAACGGCCGACGAGGTTTGCCGCCGCGACCAGGCACTCGACGACACGCTCGGTGTAGTACCACGAAGGGGCGTCGTCAACGGTGGTGATCTGGTCGAACGCGGCGGCCGGCTGGTCCCACAGGTCGCGCCCGTTGCCGTCGGTGAGCCGGCGCTTGACCAGGTGGTCCCACACCAGGTCGGACTGGGCCAGCAGGCGCCCGCGCAGGTCCGGGTCGCGGACCACACCGGCGACCTGGAGTGTGCGCTTGAGCAGCAGCGGCGAGAAGTCGGACGCCTGCCAGGTCAGTCTCGGCCCGCCCCGCTCCTCGCTGCCCACCAGCTCGAACGTGAACCCGGGCGAGTGCAGCGTGAGCGAGCCGTCCTGCGCGAGCGGACGGCGGGTGACCCGACCTCGGTTGCCCAGCTCCTCCAGGACCCGGCCGACCCGGGCGAGGTCCACATCGGACCCGCGCCGGCTCTCCAGCTCCTGCACGGTCACCGCGCTCACCATGAGGCTGTAGTAGTCGTTTTCCGTCTCGTCGGTGGTGCGCCACGGGATGTCCTCCAGCGGCCACCGCACCGGGTCGAACGAGGCGATCGTCGACCAGTACTGCTGGGTGATGTCCCACCGCAGCTGCAACGCACGCGCGAGCCGCTGCTGCTCCTCGTTGAGCAGGCCGAGGATTCGGGTGCGCGCGGAGAAGAGCGCGGCGATACCGTCGAGCGCCACCACCGTGAAGTACAGGTACGGCGCGGCCTCGGCGACACCTTCGCGCTGCCGGCCGATGTCGATCCGCTTGTCTTCCAGCACGATCTCCGGCGCGTCCTTGACCGTGCCCCAGGACCAGCCGCACTCGAAGAGGCGGTTGGGGTTGTCGAGGTCGAGCACCTGCTCGGCACCGGAACCGATCGTGACCTCTCGGAGGGTCGCGCTGACCTGGCGCAGGGCCCGCCTGAGGCTGTCGACGACCTGCCGCGACGGCTGGCCGCTCTGGTTTGCCGTGCGCACCAGCGCCCGGCCGGGGCGGGAGTCGGCGTCGAACACCGAGACCGTGAAGCTGCGCAGCAGGCCGACCATCGCGGCGGTGAGGCGTGTGCTGGCGAGGGCCGCGAGCCGGTCGACCTCGGCGAGGATGTCCTCCCGGCGCAGCTCCGCCCGGAAGACCTGCAGGAAACCGACCGTGGCCAGCGTCAGCGTCACGGACATGGCGAAGGAGTCGACCACGTCGAGCGCGATCTGCGCGTCGGTCGGCTCCCTTTCCGGGTCGGAGCTGCGGAAGTAGCTGTCACCGGCGAAGATCGGCGTGCCTTCGGCGTCGGTGTACCGCTCCATGTACTCCGTCAGGATCCGGACCAGTCGCTGCGGGACCTCGACCGGGTCACCCAGCAGGCGCAGCGAGCCGGCGACGTCCTCGTCCGTCGCATTCGGCTGGTCGAGCGCGAACGACTCCACAGTGGTGGCCGGTGTCATCAGGCAGAGCAGCTGCTCGGCGTCGCTGATCGAATTGGCCCGGTCGCGGCCGCCCCACACCCACTTGGCGTCCTGTAAGGATGACCGGGCGGTCGCCCGCCACACTTCAAGAAGCTGCTGGCGAGGCTGCATCCTCATCTGTCGAGACCACCGTCCGGCGAGGCGTCACTATGTATTCCCGGCGCGGCCCACAGCAAGGATCATGGTGCCTTCGTAGCCCTCACGCAGGGGTTGTGCGGTGTGGACACGATGCAGCTGCTGCAGGTCGTGAGTCAGGTCTGTCAAGCAATTGCCGACGTCGTCGATGGTAACCGGAACCGCGGGAAAACGATACGCACCCACCTGGTACCCGATGGAGCCTTCCACGAAAGCGGCGCACCCGGCTTGAGGCATCCGACGAGCCTGCTCGTGGCCTGCTCGGTTCGGGTCACCAACCCGCCGGCTGGACCGGCGAGGCGAGTGCCGGCTTCGTGAGCAGGGCGGACGGGTTGCGCTCGATGCCCGGGTCGATCGTGTGGTCGACGAAGACGCCGTACCAGACGCAGAACACCAGCACCGTCCACACCTTGCGGGAGTGGTCGGCCTCGCCGCGGCGGTGCTCTTCCAGCAGGTTCTGCGCGTACGCGAGATCCAGCAGGTCACCGGCGCCGGAGGTGGCCAGCACGTGCCGGGCCCACTCGTACATCTCGCCGCGCAGCCACACCCGGGTCGGCGTGGGGAAGCCAAGCTTGCGCCGGTTGACGATCGGCGGCGGCACCACGCCGTCGAGCGCGCGGCGCAGCGCGTACTTGGTCGCGGTGGAGCGCGGCGGCAGCTTCAGCTCGACCGGCAGCGTGGAGGCGACCTCGAAGACCTCCTTGTCCAGGAACGGCACGCGCACCTCCAGCGAGTGCGCCATGGAGATCCGGTCGGCCTTGACCAGGATGTCGCCGCGCAGCCAGGTGTGCAGGTCGACGTACTGCATCTTGGTCACGTCGTCGAGGTCCGTGCACTCGGCGTAGATCGGTGCGGTGACGTCGGTGTACCGCACGGAGCCGTCGTTGCGGCGCAGCAGCTCGCGCTTCTCGGACTCGGCGAACATGCGGGCGTTGCCGTAGTACCGGTCCTCGATCCGCGTGGTACCCCGTTCCAGGAAGCTCTTGCCCTTGACCCCCTGCGGGATCACCCGGGAGACCGCGCGCAGCCCGCGCTGCATCGGGTCGGGCAGCCGCTGGAGCGCGTTGAGCGAGAGCGGCTCGCGGTAGATCGTGTACCCGCCGAAGAACTCGTCCGAGCCCTCGCCGGACAGCACCACGGTGACGTGCTCGGCGGCCTTCTTGGCGACGAAGTAGAGCGGCACGAGCGACGGGTCGGCGACCGGGTCGTCGAGGTGCCAGACGATCTTCGGCAGCGCGTCCATCATGTCCTGCGGGCCGATCACCGTCGGGATCGTGGTGACGCCGAGGTGGCGGGCCGAGTCCTGGGCCACCCCGATCTCGGAGTACCCCTCCACGTCGAAGCCGACCGTGAAGGTCAGGATGTTCGGGTTGAACTCGCGGGCCAGCGCGACGATCGCGGTCGAGTCGATGCCGCTGGACAGGAACGCGCCGACCGGCACGTCGGCCCGCATGTGCACGCGCACGCTGTCGCGCAGCGTCTCGCGGATGCGGTCGAACAGCTTGCGCTCGTCGTCGACCGGCGCCGGCTTGAACACCGGCCGGAACCACCGCTCCACCTCGACGCCGCCCGACGGGGTGTAGCGCAGCAGCTCGCCGGAGCCGATGCGGCTGATCCCCTCGTGCAGGGTGCCGGGCTCGGGCACGTACTGCAGGGTCAGGTAGTGGGAGAGGCTGGCCTGGTCGACCGGCGGCTGGCCGGCCAGCTGCAGCAGCGCCTTCTTCTCCGAGGCGAGGTACAGGCCGTCCGGGCCGGACATGTAGTACATCGGCTTGATGCCGAAGTAGTCGCGGGCGCCGAACGCGCGCCGCTCCTGGCGGTCCCAGATCACGAACGCGAACATGCCGCGCAGCCGGGTCAGCACCTGCTCACCCCAGTGGTGGTAGCCGGCCACCACCGCCTCGGCGTCACCCTGGGTGGCGAAGACGGCGCCGTGGTCGCGGGCCAGCTCCTCGCGCAGCTCCAGGTAGTTGTAGATCTCCCCGTTGAAGGTGAGCAGGTAGCGGCCGTCGGCGTACGACAGCGGCTCGTGGCTCGACTCCACGTCGATGATCGACAGTCGCTTGTGCGCGAAGACCGCGTCGCCGTCGACGACGTCGACGCCGGTCTCGTCCGGCCCCCGGTGGTGCAGGCACTCCAGCGCGCCCGCTATCGCGTCCCGGTGAGCGCCCGCATCGCCCCGAGTGGAGAAGAAAGCCAGAATTCCGCACATATGCGCCATTCTGACAGGGGGTAACGTCTGACGCTGGGAATCCGGGATTACGGGAGAGTCAGAAATGAACGAGAAACCGCGGACCGAGTCGCACGACCCCGAGTACCCGGAGAAGCTCCTGGAGTTCATGCGCACCGGCTGGCGCGACGACGCCGTGCCGCTGCCCGAGCGGCCACACGCGGGCCACCACGCTCGCCGCCGTGCCGCCCTCTCCGCGGCCTTCCCCGGCGAGACCCTCGTCGTGCCCACCGGCCACGAGCGGGTGCGGGCGAACGACACCAACTACACGTTCCGGCCGGGCAGCGACTTCGCGTGGCTCACCGGCGACTACGACTACGGCAGCGTGCTGGTGCTGCACCCGGGCGGCGAGGCGGTCCTGTACACCCGCACCCGCTCGCCCCGCGACAGCGACGAGTTCTTCCGCAGCCGCGAGGGCGAGCTGTGGCTCGGGCGCCGCCAGACGCTCGGCGAGAAGGCCACCGAGCTGGGCATACAGACCGCCGCGCTGTCCGACCTCTCCCCCGCCCTCGCCGGCCTGGCGCCCGGGCGCACCCGCGTGCTGCGCGGCTTCGACCAGCTGGTGGACGCGGCCGTCCAGCCGTACGACACCGAGGAGGCCGGCGCCCGCGACGCCGAGCTGGCCCGCGTGATCGCCGAGCTCAAGCTCGTCAAGGACGAGTGGGAGATCGCCCAGCTGCGCGGCGCGATCGAGGCGACGGTGCGCGGCTTCGAAGACGTCGCCCGGATCCTCCCGGCCGACCGCGGCGTCTCCGAGCGCCTCATCGAGGGCGTCTTCAACCTGCGCGCCCGCCACGACGGCAACGGCGTCGGCTACAGCTCGATCGTCGGCGCCGGCGCCCACGGCACGATCCTGCACTGGATCCGCAACCACGGCACCACGGTCCCGGGCGAGCTGCTGCTCATGGACATGGGCGTGGAGGGGCCACATCTGTACACGGCGGACGTCACCCGCACCGTCCCGGTCAACGGCACGTTCACGCCGCTGCAGCGGCAGGTCTACGACATCGTGTACGCGTCGCAGCAGGCCGGCATCGACTCGATCAAGCCGGGCGTCGGCTTCAAGGACGTGCACCAGGCCTGCATGCGCGTGCTCGCCGAGGGCCTGCACGCGCTGGGCGTGCTGCCGGTGAGCGTCGACGAGGCGATGGAGTCCGACTCGACGCTGTACCGCCGCTGGTCGCTGCACGGCTTCGGGCACATGCTCGGCACCGACGTGCACGACTGCGCGAAGGCCCGCAAGGAGAAGTACCGGGAGGGCGAGCTCGACGAGGGCTACGTGCTGACCGTCGAGCCCGGCCTCTACTTCCAGCCCGAAGACGACCTGGTACCGGCCGAGCTGCGCGGCATCGGCGTCCGCATCGAGGACGACGTGCTGGTCACCGCGGAGGGCGCGGTCATCCTCTCCACGGGACTCCCGCGCCGCTCCGACGAGGTGGAAGCCTGGCTCGCCGCCCAACGGGAGGCGGGTCCCCGCCTCCCGTAAAGGCCACCGTCAGCTCTTCACGAACACCGCGACGCTGCGGGCCGGCACCGTGAAGGTGCCGGTGGCGCTGTCGAACGACGCGGTACGCAGCACCGGGTCGGCCGACTGTCGCAGCACCGGGTGCAGGGCGAGGCGCGCGCCGCGGGCGGCCGGCACCGGCTGCCGCACCGCCTGCGGTGTGGCGTTGAAGAGCACGGTCACCGCGCCGCCGCCGAGCTGCATCGTGATCACGCCGGGCACCTCCAGCGGCCCGGACAGCGGGAACGTCAGCTTCTTCTGCACCTCGGCCGCCGTGCCGAGGGAGAACAGCGGCGACGAGGCCCGGATCCTGAGCAGCTCGGCGTACCGCGCCTCGGCCAGCCCGATCGCCGCGCAGTCCGGCACGAGCGCCGGGTCGGCGAGCAGCGGCCGGGCGTACTGCCACTTGTCCTGGTTGTCCGCGGCCGGCGGGAGCCCGGCGCCGAAGCCGTTGCCGCTGTCGCAGTCCCACCGGATCTGGTTGAACCAGTCCCCGGAGTTGTACGAGTTGCGGTCCAGCGACTTCGAGCGCAGCCGCTCCGTGCCGGCCGTGACGAAGCCGATGCCCTGGCCGAGGACGACCGTGGAAAGCGCGAGCACCTGCATGCGCGCCCGGTCGGTCGGGGTGGTCGCCTGCGGCAGCTTGTAGGCCAGCGCGTCGTACAGGATCTCGTTGTCGTGCGCGTCGACGTAGGTGACCGCCTCGCCCGGCGCCGCCGTGTAGCCGGCCGGCGAGCCGTTGTAGTCGACCTCGGCGCCGGTGACGAGCTTGCCGGACGTGTCGGTGAAGCGGTACCCGGCCAGGTTGCCGGCCAGCCCCACCTTGATCTGGTCGTGCTGGTGCAGCAGGCGGGCCCGCTGCTCGTCGGTCGAGCCGTTGACAGGGTCGCCGTTCGGGTCGGTGTAGAGCCCGGACGCGAAGCCCTGCTGCCGCGGGTTGGCGTCGAACGGCCCGCCGCCGCGCACCGCGTCCCGCAGCCGGTCGTTGAATGTGGCGATGCCGGTACCGGCCATGTTCGCCTGGGTCGCCTGCACGAAGCGGGCGCCGCCGGCCACCTCGCCGAAGTCCCAGCCCTCGCCGTAGAGCAGGATCGCCTTGCCGTCCACCCCGTCGCGCCGCGGTGTGAGGCCGTCGAGCGCCTTGCGCACCGCCAGCAGGTTGGCCTTGGGGTGGTGGCCCATCAGGTCGAAGCGGAAGCCGTCCACCTTGTACTGCCGGGCCCAGGTGACCACCGAGTCGACCACGAGCTTGCCCATCATCGCGTGCTCGGGCGCGGTGTTGCTGCAGCAGGTGGAGTTGGCGACCGCGCCGTCCGCCAGCAGCCGGTGGTAGTAGCCGGGCACGATCTGGTCCAGCACCGAGCGGTCGTCCACACCGGACGCCGAGGTGTGGTTGTAGACGACGTCCATCACCACGCGCAGCCCGCTGCCGTTGAGCGCGGCCACCATCTGCCTGAACTCACGGGTCCGCGAGTCGGGATCCACGGCGTACCCACCCTCGGGCACCGTGTAGTGCAGCGGGTCGTAGCCCCAGTTGTAGCCGTCCCGCTCGGCCACCTCGGCGATGCACGCCTGCTGCTTGTCCGAGTCCGGCGGCAGCGCGGCGAGGTCGCACGGCGGCGTGGCCTGGTCGGCGCGGCGCTCGGGGATCGTGGCGAAGTCGAAGGCGGGCAGCAGGTGCACGTGGGTCACGCCGGCGTCCCCGAGCTTCCTCAGGTGCGCCGCGCCCGCCCCGTCACCGGTGAAGGCGGCGTACGTGCCGCGCTGCGGAGCCGGCACGGTCGCGTCGGCGATGGAGAAGTCGCGGACCGACAGCTCGGTGATCTGCGTACGCGTCGCGGGCACCGCCGCCGGCTTGCGCAGCCGGTCCCAGCCCGGAGGGCTGAGCGCCGGGTCAGCGAGGTCGGCGACGAGGCTGTGCGTCGAGTCAGCGGCGAGCGCGAGCGAGTACGGGTCGGTGACCGACGCCGTGACCACCCGCTGGACGGCCGGCTGCCACGCCTCGACCCGGTACTTGTAGTACTTGCCCTTCCACGGGCCGGTGGCCGACCACACGCCGGTCCTGCCGTCGCGGCGCATCGGCGTGACCTGCGGGCTGCCGGAGGGGGCGTCGTAGAGCTCCAGGGCCACCGAGCGGGCGGTCGGCGCCCACACGGAGAGCGTGGCCCGGTCGCCCTTGACGGTCGGGCCGAGCGTCGCCTTTGTCGCCCGGCCGGCGTAGAGGTCGTCGAGCACGCCCGGCACCTGCACGCCGGTCGCGGCCAGCAGCTTGCCCTCGTGGTCCCGCTCGGTCACCACGACCTGCCCGCGCAGCGCCTCGGCCACCCTGCTCTGGTCCTTTTTGGACAGGCTCAGCACGGTGTACTGCCACAGGTGCGGGAACCTGCCGCGCTGCTTCTCGGTCAGCCCGTTGCGGGTGGCGGCGAGCGGGATCGTCTCGTGGGAACCGGCCAGCTCACCATCCACGATGGACAGGCCGCCGGCCGGTGCGAGGGCGAGCTCGTAGCGCTTGCCGTCGGTCGAGGGGATCTGCCAGGCGACGCTGCCCCGGTCGATCCAGTGCGCGCGGGACTTCGACAGGTCCTTGTCGCCGCCGGCCGTCACCGGCACCGGCAGCAGCCGCTGTGGAGTGGCGGCGAGCAGCCACGCCTCCCGCCCGGCCGTGCCGAAGTCGAGGCGCTGGTCGTCCGGCAAGTCCTTCGCGTCTCCCTTGTGGACGATGTAGCTGAGGCCTGAGGCCCCGGCGGCGAGCGGCACGCGGAACGTCACACCGAACGCGTCCCGCGACGCCGGTGGCAGCGGGCTGGCCCAGTCGGTGGGGCTGGCGGCGCCGTCCCACACGTGCAGGCCCCAGCCGTCATAAGGGTCTCCGGCCGTAAGGCATAGGTCGGAAAGGCAGTCTCCGGCCGGCCGGCGGTAGTGGAGGATCGCCACGCCCTCCTCCACGGGCGGCTTGTCGTGGCTCGTCGCCACGGCCGGGTCACCCTGCCGCACCCACACCTCGCCGTGCTTGGTCACGTCGACGAAGCGGTCGGCGTCGACATCCTTCACGCCGGCGGAGTTGACCACGATGAAGCCGACGCTCTTCGCGCCCGGCTTGAGCTTGACCCAGGCGAAGCGCCCGTACTCGTCCTCGCCGGCGAACGGCTGCCCGGCCGGCCACTGGGTCTCCCACGCGGAGTCGATGTCGCCCCACGTGTAGAGGCCCCAGTCGCCGTAGTCGTCCTCCGCGCGGTCGTAGTGCACGACGAGCCAGTCCCGGCTGCCGCCCTGAGGGGGTGTCGCCACGCTCGCCCGGGACCGCACCGACGCCGTCCTCCCCTCGCTGTCGCGGACCACCGCCCGATACTCCAGCGCGGCGCCGGCGGGCAGTCCGGCCAGGTCGTGCGTGACCCGGTACGGCGCCCGCCGGGCCGTGCCCAGCTCCGTCCACCGTCCATCGTCCACCCGCGCCTCGAACGTGACAGTGGCCAGCGGGTCGCCGGTGACCTCGGCCACCACCTCGGCCTGGCCGGCGACGGGGCCGGTGGACGAGGTGAGCGCGACCGTGGGGGCGGCGCCGGGCGGGACCGGCGCGGCAGCGCGGAAGACAGTGGAGGAGAGCGGGGGCACCGTGATCGTGAGGCGTCCGCCGCCGGTCGCGCTCCCCTGCCCGTACACCTTCGTGAAAGAGCTGGACCACGTGTCGACGGTGATCGTCCGCGCGGAGGTGGCGTTGTTGACGGCCGCGATGTATTCAACTCGCTCGCGCGGGTCGATGCGGGAGAAGGCGAAGACGCCGGCGCCGTCGTCGGCGTGGCGGGTGACCTGGACCCCGTCGCGCAGTGCGCGGTGGTCGCGGCGCAGCTTGGCCAGGTCGGCGATGGCCCGGTAGATCGGGTGGCCGGTGTCGAACTGGTCGGTGGCGTGGGTGCGGTCCGTGCCGAGCAGGTCGTCGTCGAGGTAGTCGGGCGTGGTCGAGGCGAACATGTCCTGCCGCGCGTCCTTGTCCCCGCCCGGCCCCGTGAAGCCCTGCTCGTCGCCGGAGTAGATCACCGGCTGGCCGCGGGTGAGGAACATCAGCTCGTGCGCGAGCACGTCCCGCCGCAGGTGGGTGGCCGGGTCGGTGCCGCCGGCCGCGACGAACGACCCGATCCGCCCCATGTCGTGGTTTCCGAGGAACGTGGGCAGCCGGGTCGCGCCGGTTTCGCGGGCGGTGTAGAGGTCGTCGGCCGCGTACAGGTCGGCGAGCGTCCGCGCCGAGGCACCCTGCGCCGCGTAGCCGCGGGCCGCCTCCTGGAACGGGAAGTCGAGCGTGGCCGGCAGCCCACCCTGGCGCACGTAGGAGGAGGTGAACGCCGGGTCGGCGCTGTAGACCTCGCCGAACATGAAGAAGTCCGGCTTGGCGACCCGCTCGATCCCGCTGGTGAACCGCGGCCAGAAGTCCATGTTGACGTGCTTGGTGGTGTCGATGCGGAAGCCGTCCACGCCCATCGACCTGACCCAGTCGGCGTAGATCTTCGTCATCCCCTCCACCACCTCGGGCCGCTCGGTCCAGAGGTCGTCGAGGCCGAAGAAGTCGCCGTACTCGCTGTTTTCGCCGGAGAAGGTCGAGTCGCCGCGGTTGTGGTACATGGTCGGATCGTTCAGCCACGCCGGCACCTTGACCCGCTCGTCGGCCTTCGTGGGAAAGACCGGCGTGTAGGGGAAGCTCTTGGCCGCGTCGACGGCGGGGAAGGCGCGCGTGCCGTCGGCGTAGTTGCGGTCCTCGAAGGGGCGCCCCTGCGCGTCACGGTACGGCTCGGTGGCCTTGTCGACGTAGCCGTACTCGCCTTCGGCGTACCGGATCACGTCGGCGGTGTGGTTGGTGATGATGTCCAGGTAGACCTTGATGCCACGCGAATGTGCCTTGGCGATGAGCTCACGCAGGTCGGCCTTCGTGCCGAAGTGCGGGTCGAGCTCGGTGAAATCGGTGATCCAGTACCCGTGGTAGCCGGCGCTGTCGCCCTGCACGGGCCGGTTCTTGAAGACCGGCGCCATCCAGATGGCCGTGGTGCCCAGCCCCTGGATGTAGTCCAGCTTGTCGATCACGCCCCGCAGGTCACCGCCGTGGTAGAACCCCTTGTCGCCCGGGTCGTACCCGGTGGCGAGCCGATCGCCCGCCAGCCCGCCGCGGTCGTTGCGCCGGTCACCGTTCGCGAAGCGGTCGGGCAGCATGAAGTAGAACTGCTCGGCCTTCGCGGTGATCTCGTGCTTGGCTGGTGGCGGTGCCTTTTCCGCGGCGGCGCTCGCCGGTGCGGTGCTGATGAGGAGTGTGGACACGGCAGCGACGGACAGCAGGACGGAGCGTTTCATCGACGGCCTTCCTGGGGTTCCGGGGTGTCCGCACGCTAGCCCTTGCAGAAAGATTCTGCAAGATGTTGCAGGAGGGGTCGGATGGTCGAGTTGGTGCTGCCCGTCGCCGGGGACGTGGCGGCGGCCGCGGGACGGATCGCGCCGTACGTGCGGCGCACGCCCGTCTTCCCCACCGTCGTGGACGGCAGGCCGGTGACGTTCAAGCTGGAGCACCTGCAGCTCACGGGCTCGTTCAAGGTGCGCGGCGCGCTCAACGCGCTGCTGTCGGCGGGCCACGCCGCGCCGGTCGTGACCGCCTCCGGCGGAAACCACGGCATCGGCGTATCGACGGCCGCGGCGCAGCTCGGCGTCCGCGCCACCATCTACGTGCCACAGACGGTGCCGCCGGACAAGGCCGCGCGCATCGCCGCCACCGGCGCCGAGGTGGTCCGCCACGGCAGCCGGTACGCCGAGGCGGAGGCGGCCGCGCGGGCACACGCCGAGCGTGCGGGCCTGCGCTACCTGCCGGCGTACGACGACCCCGACGTGGTGGCCGGCCAGGGCACGATCGCGCTGGAGATCGCCACCCAGGCCCCCGAGTGCGACACCGTGGCGGTAGCGGTCGGCGGTGGCGGCCTCATCTCCGGCGTAGCGCTCGCCTCCCCGCCCGGCACCGCCGTGGTCGGCGTCGAGCCGGAAAACTGCGCCTGCCTGCACGCCGCGATCGCCGCCGGCGAGCCGGTCGACAGCCCGGTCGACTCGATCGCCGCGTCCGCGCTCGGCGCCACCCGGCTGGGCCGCATCCCGTTCGCCATCCTCCGCGACGCGAACTTGCATCTGGCGCTGGTCGAGGACAAGGCGATCGTCGCGGCGCGGGATCGGTTGTGGGAGGAGTTCCGGCTCGCGGTCGAGCCCGCGGCGGCGGCACCGTTCGCGGCGTGGCTGGCCGGGACGATGCCGGGTGACCATCCTTGTTTGATCCTGTGTGGAGCGAACGCGCCGTGGACGGCGGCTTGAGGTACTGAGCTGTCCGCGGTGGTCCGGGTCCGGCTTGGGGCCCGGCCCGGGGCATCAGGTTGGCGGCGGCTGCAATCGGGGGCGAGCTTGCGGATACGGGCGCCGGGTCGTCCGGGGTCGGTTTTTGGGCTGCCGCGGTGTCCGTGGTGATCCGGACCGTTGCTCCCGCGGCCTCGCCCTTCGTTGTTGGTTGCGCTCAGCCCACGAAGACCCTGGGGCCTCCGGCCCCAGACCCCGGGCCGCCTCGGAGATGGGGAAGGGCTTGGCGGTGGGGTGCGCTGCCGCCTAGCGTGCTGGCGGCTCTTCCCTCGATCGAAGTGAGGCAGCGCGACTTTGCTGTGAGCTGCCGCTGTGCACGCGGTTGCCGCCTCACCCTCCGCTGTCGCCCAGCTCGACCCAGGAGCCCGCTCCGGCAGATCTCGGCAAGTTAGCGTCGAAATAGCGCGCTAACCCACCAAGATTTCGAAGCTCACACCGCCTGCACCTGATCCACAGTCACCGACCGCGACGATCGTGCCGAACTGCGGGCGCACCCGGGGGAGGGCTTGGCTCGGAAGCAGGGTAAGCTGGGTCACGGCAACAAGACGGACGTACGGTTTCTAAGGGTTGCCTCACCACGGCGGTGGGCATCCCTGTGCGAAAGACTGGCAGTGACGACACGGCAGGAGGGAGCACGACGTGGCGAGTCTCGACAGTTTCGGTGCCAAGAGCCGGCTCGACGTCGGTGACGCGAGCTACGAGATCTTCACGGTCGACAAGGTTGAGGGGCACGAACGCCTGCCGTACAGCTTGAAGATCCTGCTCGAAAACCTCCTCCGTACCGAGGACGGCGCGAACATCACCGCCGACCACATCCGCGCACTCGGCGGCTGGGACTCCACCGCGGAGCCGAGCGTGGAGATCCAGTTCACGCCCGCCCGGGTGCTGATGCAGGACTTCACGGGCGTGCCGTGCGTCGTCGACCTCGCCACCATGCGCGAGGCCGTGCGCGACCTCGGCGGCGACCCCACCAAGGTCAACCCGCTGGCGCCGGCGGAGTTGGTCATCGACCACTCGGTGATCGCGGACCTGTTCGGGCGCCAGGACGCGTTCGCGCGCAACGTGGAGCTGGAGTACCAGCGCAACCGCGAGCGCTACCAGTTCCTGCGGTGGGGGCAGACGGCGTTCAACGAGTTCAAGGTCGTGCCGCCGGGCACGGGCATCGTGCACCAGGTCAACATCGAGTACCTGGCGCGCACCGTCATGGAGCGCAACGGCCAGGCGTACCCGGACACGGTCGTCGGCACCGACTCGCACACCACGATGGTCAACGGCCTCGGCGTGCTCGGCTGGGGCGTGGGCGGCATCGAGGCCGAGGCGGCCATGCTCGGCCAGCCCGTCAGCATGCTCATCCCCCGCGTTGTCGGCTTCAAGCTGCACGGCGAGGCGCCTCCCGGCACCACCGCGACCGACCTGGTCCTCACGATCACCGAGATGCTGCGCAAGCACGGCGTGGTCGGCAAGTTCGTGGAGTTCTACGGGCCTGGCGTGGCCGCGGTGCCGCTGGCCAACCGGGCGACGATCGGCAACATGTCGCCGGAGTACGGGTCGACCGTCGCGATCTTCCCGATCGACGCGGAGACCATCCGCTACCTGCGGCTGACCGGCCGCACCGAGCAGCAGGTGGCGCTCGTCGAGGCGTACGCGAAGCGGCAGGGCATGTGGCACGACCCCGACGCCGAGCCGGACTACTCGGAGCGGCTGGAGCTCGACCTCGCCACGATCGAGCCCTCGCTCGCCGGCCCCAAGCGCCCGCAGGACCGGGTGCCGCTGGGCAGCGCGAAGACGCTGTTCCGGGGCGCGCTGAAGAGCTACGTGCAGGAAAACGGCTCGGCCGACGAGGCGTCCGAGGAGTCGTTCCCGGCGAGCGACCCGCCCGCGGTGGGCCACGCCGACGACCCCAACGACCAGCCGCGCGACCTCGTGTCGGCCGCGGCCGGCGCCAACGGGCGCGCCTCCAACCCGGTGCGGGTGACCGGTGACGACGGCGCGGAGTTCGAGCTCGACCACGGTGCCGTGGTGATCGCCGCGATCACCTCGTGCACCAACACGTCCAACCCGCAGGTCATGATCGGCGCCGCGCTGCTCGCCCGCAACGCGGTGGACAAGGGACTCAACCGCAAGCCGTGGGTGAAGACCACGCTCGCGCCCGGTTCCAAGGTGGTCATGGACTACTACGAGCGGGCCGGCCTCACGCCGTACCTGGAGAAGCTCGGCTTCCACCTCGTCGGCTACGGCTGCACCACCTGCATCGGAAACTCCGGCCCGCTGCCCGAGGCGATCTCGGCGGCGGTCAACGAGGCCGACCTCAGCGTGGTGTCGGTGCTCTCCGGCAACCGCAACTTCGAGGGGCGCATCAACCCCGACGTGAAGATGAACTACCTCGCGTCCCCGCCGCTCGTCGTCGCGTACGCGCTGGCCGGCACGATGGACATCGACCTGGCCAACGAGCCGCTCGGCACCGGGTCGGACGGGCAGCCGGTGTTCCTCAACGACATCTGGCCCAGCCCCACCGAGATCGAAGACGTGATCGCCAAATCGATCGCGAGCGAGATGTTCACCCGCGACTACGCGGACGTCTTCGCCGGCGACGAGCGGTGGCAGTCGCTGCCCACGCCGACCGGTGACACGTTCTCGTGGTCGGGCGACTCGACGTACGTGCGCAAGCCCCCGTACTTCGAGGGCATGGCGCCCGATCCGGCCCCCGTGACCGACATCGCGGGCGCGCGCGTGCTGGCCCGCCTCGGCGACTCGGTGACCACCGACCACATCTCGCCCGCCGGCTCCATCAAGCCGGACTCGCCCGCCGGCAAGTACCTGGCGGAGCACGGCGTGCAGCGGCACGAGTTCAACTCGTACGGCTCGCGCCGCGGCAACCACGAGGTGATGATCCGCGGCACGTTCGCCAACATCCGGCTGCGCAACCAGCTCGTGCCCGGCGTCGAGGGTGGCTTCACGGTCAACCACCTCACCGGCGAGCAGAGCACGATCTACGACGCCTCGGTCGCGTACCAGGAGGCCGGCGTACCGCTGGTGATCCTGGCCGGCAAGGAGTACGGCTCGGGCTCGTCGCGCGACTGGGCGGCCAAGGGCACGATGCTCCTCGGCGTGCGCGCGGTCATCGCCGAGTCGTACGAGCGGATCCACCGCTCCAACCTCATCGGCATGGGCGTGCTCCCGCTGCAGTACCCGGCCGGCGAGACCGCCGAGACGCTGGGGCTGGAGGGCACGGAGACCTTCACGATCACCGGCGTGGAGCAGCTCAACGAGGGCACCACGCCGCGCACGGTCAAGGTGACCACGGACGCGGGCGTGGAGTTCGACGCGGTCGTGCGGATCGACACGCCGGGCGAGGCCGACTACTACCGGCACGGCGGCATCCTCCAGTACGTACTTCGGAAGATGCTCTCCGCCTGACACGAGACCGGAAAGGGCCCGACCGCGCCGGCGGTCGGGCCCTCTCTCGTAGGCTCATGGTCATGGAAGACACCACGATCCTGTCCGAGATCCACAAGCTGGTCGAGGAGGAGCACCGGCTCCGCTCCCAGGTGCAGAAGGGCGAGCTCTCGTCCGACGACGAGCGGGGGCGGCTGCGCGCGGTCGAGGAGTCGCTCGACCAGTGCTGGGACCTGCTGCGCCAGCGCCGTGCCGCGCGCGAGGCGGGCCAGGACCCCGAGGGCGCGCAGGCCCGCCCGAAGTCCGAAGTGGAGGGTTACCTCCAGTAGCCGCGCCCGGGCCGGAGGATCCATTCCAAGCGATTTGAGCTACCGCGACGCCCGCGGTGGTCCAGACCGTTGCTCCCGCGGCCTCACCCTCCGCGGTCGCGGACCTCAACCCTCCGGCCCGAAGGCGCCCGCGCCCGAAGGAGCTGGATCGCCTAGGCGTATCGGGCGACGCCGGCCGCGGACAGCACCGTCGCCACCGCGGGGATGATGCCCTCCGCCGTGCGCGTGGGGCGGAAGCGGGACTCCATCCACCCGCGGCCGCGGTGCAGCCACACGCTCGGCAGGCCCATCGCGGCTGCGCCGCCGATGTCGGCCTCGGGGCTGTCGCCGACGACCCACGCGCCCTGCAGGCGCATGCGCACGCGCTGGGCGGCCATCGCGAAGATGCGGGGGTTGGGTTTGCTCACGCCGGCGTCCTCGGAGATGACCCAGTCGGCCACGTAGCGGTCGAGGCCGGTGCGCCGGATCTTGATGTCCTGCTGGCGGACCGTCCCGTTTGTCACCACGACGGGCACCCAGCCCGAGTCGTCGGCGATCCGCAGCGCGCAGGCGACGAGCGGGTCGAGCGTGAGGCGCTCCACGAGGCCCTCGGTGAGCTCGTCGACAAGGTCGATCGAGGAGACGCGCAACCGGTACCGGTCGCGGATCGCGTCGGCCACGTCCCAGCGGTCGGTCAAACCGTCGGCGTCGATGGACAGCAACCACTGCAGGTCTTCCGCGGGAGCGCCGATCTCCGCCAGAAAGTCCTGTGCCCACGCGCGAAACGTCCCTGCCCGATCGAGCAGGGTGTTGTCGAGATCGAGGAGCAGGAGGGGCACTCGCGCACTGTATGTGATCGGGCGCACCCCAGAACAGCCCCGATTCGTAAACAACCTAGCCACTCAGCACGGCACGATCGGCGCCCAGGTCGGTGCGGTGCTCGGCGAGCATCTGGTGCGCCGCGCGGACCCGGGCGAGCTCGGCCGCGTCGAGGGTCGCCACGACGACCGCCTCGCCGTCGTCGGCGCCGCGGGCCAGCGGCCGCCCTTCCGGGTCGTAGACGGCGGCGCCACCGTTGAAGCACCAGGGATCCACGCCGCCGACCGGGTTGGCGAAGGCCACGTACATCGTGTTGTCCAGCGCCCGCGCCGCGTAGTACACGTCGCGCCGGTGGGCCGAACCCCGCACGTACGCGCTCGGGCACAGGTAGCCGTCCGCCCCGGCCACCGCGGCTGCGCGCGCGTGCTCGGGAAAGCAGCCGTCATAGCAGACGCCGAGCCCCAGCCGCCATCCGTCGATGTCGAGCGTCGTGCCACGGGTACCAGGGATGAAAAGGTCTTTTTCCTCGGGCCCGCACAAATGTTGCTTGTCGTAGGCCGCGGCGACGCGGCCACGCCGATCCACCACGAGCGCCGCGCAGGTGCGGCGGCCGTCCGGGCGGCGGACCGCGGCGCCGACCACGATGGCGGCCGCGCGGTCGGCGGCGGCCGCGCGGATGGGGTCGAGGCGCGCGTCGGCCACCCACCCGCCGCGGTCGGCCGCGACGTCCGTGGTGGCCGGGCTCGCGCGCAGCGCCGGCGGGTCGTAAGCCGGCAGAAAAAGCTCCGGGAGTACCACGACAGTGGCCCCCTGGTCGGCGGCGATCCGTGCCCAGCGGGCCGCGCGTGCCGCGTTGCCCGCCACGTCGCCGGGGGTCGCCTCGGCCTGCACCGCGGCCACTGTCAGCGGGCGCATGCCACCAAGCCGTACGTACGGATTGCCGGGCAACCGCTCACCGTGACACGATCGGTCACGTGCCCAGAGTGAGTCAGGACCAGCTCGACGCGCGGCGGCAGGAGATCCTCGCCGCCGCTCGCGCCTGTTTCGCTCGGCACGGATACGAGGGTGCCACGGTCCGCCGCCTCGAGGAAGAGACCGGCCTTTCGCGCGGCGCGATCTTCCACCACTTCCGCGACAAGGACTCGCTCTTCCTCGCGGTGGCCGAGGACGACGCGGCCGCGATGGTCGAGACCGTCGCGCGCAACGGGCTCGTGCAGGTGATGCGCGACCTGCTGGCGCGCGCCGACTCCACCGAGACGGCCGGGTGGCTGGGCAGCCAGCTGGAGGTGTCGCGGCGGCTGCGCACGGATCCCGCGTTCGCGAAGCGGTGGGCGCAGCGCTCGCAGGCCATCACCGACGCCACCCACGAGCGCCTGCACCGCCAGCGCGAGGCCGGCGTGCTCCGCGACGACGTGCCGCTCGACCTGCTGACCCAGTTTCTCGAGCTGGCCTATGACGGGCTGGTCCTCCACCTCGCCACCGGTCGCCCGCCGGGCGACCTCGGCCGGGTGCTCGATCTTGTCGAAGAGGCCGTTCGGAAGGCGTGACACCTTGGTCCACACTGGGCCCATGCAGACGGTTCTCGCCGCTCAAGGTGACACCTGGGGGATCCCCGGGCCGACCTTCCTGGCGCTCTTCGCCACCGCCGCCGGCATCCTGGTGATCGCCGCCCTGATCCACCGGGCCGTGCTCTTCGCCGGCCACCACACTCCCGTCGACCGGCTCGGCCCCCAGCAGGTCGCCTACCTCAACGGCGGCGACAAGCTCGCGGTCTACTCCTCGCTCGCCGGCCTCCGCGGCGCGGGCGCTATCGAGATGGGACCCGGCCGCACGCTCATGACGTCGGGCCCGATGCCGGCCGGCGCAACCCCGCTCGACCAGGCCGTGTACAACGCCGCCGCCAAGCGCGTGCCGGCCCGCGACGTGAGCGGCCACCAGTGGGTGGCGATGGCGCTGTCCACGCTCCGCGAGGACCTGGAGCGGCAAGGGCTCGCACCGAGCGAGGGCGCCCGCGCCGCGGCGCGCACCGTGCCCTTCCTGATGGTGATGCTGATCGGCGTCGGCGCGACGCGGCTGTTCGCCGGCATCTCGGCCGGCAAGCCGGTGGGCTTCCTCGTCGTGCTGCTCCTGATCCTGGCAGTGGTCACGTTGGTCCTCTTCCGCACGACCCCCACCCGCACCCGCGCGGCCCGGCGGGCGCTCGACGATCTGCGCCGCCACTACGCGCACCTGTCCCCCTCGATGGGTCCCGCCTGGGCCACCTACGGCGCGGCCGGGCTAGCGCTCGGCGTCGGCCTGTACGGTGCGGCGTCGCTCTGGCAGGCGGACGCCGCCTTCGCCGAGGAGGCCGAGATCCAGCGCCAGTACGCGTCGACCTCCGGCAGCGGCGGCTACTACGGCGGTTCCGGCGACTCCGGCAGCAGCTCCGACTCCGGCAGCGGGGGCGGCGACAGCGGGGGCGGCGGTGGTTGTGGCGGCGGGTGCGGTGGAGGCTGCGGCGGATGACCGCCCCCGGCGGCTCGTACGGCGTCGGCATCGGGTGGCGGCCGGAGATCGCGGGCTTCGTGGCCGCGCTGCCCGGCCTCCGCTTCACCGAGGTGATCGCCGAGTCGGTGCCGGCCTCCGGGCCGGTGCCGGCTCACCTCACCGCACTCCGTGACGCCGGCGCCGCGGTCATTCCGCACGGCGTGCGGCTCTCGCTGGGCGGGGCCGAGCCCGTCGAACCCGCCCGCGTCGCACACCTGGCAGCGGCGGCGCGGCGGCTGGACGCGCCGCTGGTGAGCGAGCACATCGCGTTTGTCAGGGCCGGCGGGCTCGAGGCGGGCCACCTGCTCCCCCTCCCGCGCAGCCGCGAGGCGGTCGACGCCGTCGTCGCGAACGTCGCCCGCACCCAGGCCGAGCTACCCGTGCCCCTCGCCCTCGAACCGATCGCCGCCATCTTCGACTGGCCCGACGACGAGCTGGACGAGGCCGCGTTCCTCACCGAGATCCTCGACCGCACCGGCGCGCTGCTGCTGCTCGACATCGCCAACGTCTACGCCAACGCCCGCAACCGCGGCGCCGAGCCCACCGACCTGCTCGACCGGCTGCCGCTGGAGCGCGTCGCGTACGTGCATGTGGCCGGCGGCGCCGAACACGACGGCATCTACCACGACACCCACACCGACGCGGTGCCGAGCGAGGTGCTCGACCTGGTCGGCGAGCTGTGCGCGCGGCACCGGCCGCCGGCTCTGATGCTCGAACGGGACGGCCACTACCCACCCGCCGCCACCCTGCGCGCCGAGCTCGACGCGATCGCCGCCGCCTCCGGCTATCCAGCCGTGACATGAGCACGCTCGCCGAACGCCAGGCCGCCCTCGTCGCCGCGCTCGTGGCCGGCGCGCCGGTCCCGGACGGCTTCGACCCCCGCCTGATCGACACCGCGCGGCGGGCGTTGCTGCGCAAGCGTTCCGGCGACGTGGCGCGGCAGTGGCCACTGCTCGCGGCGTCGTTCGGCCCGCGCTGGCCGGAGGTCTTCGCCGAGTGGGCTGACGGCCGCCCCGCGGAAGGCTCCTTCCAGGACGGCCTCACCCTGGCCCGCTCGCTGCCGCTGACCGGCGCCGCCGCCGGCGAGCTCGCCGACCGCGAACGCGACCTGCGCCCACGCTCCCGCCTGGCCCGGCTCTTCCGCCGCTGACCCCGCGCTCCCCCGGCCGTGTGCTCTCCCGGGCCGTGCTCTCCCCGGGCGTGTAGCGCTCCCCGGGCCGCGCTCTCCCCCGGCCGTGCGCTCTCCCGGCCGGTGCGCTCTCCCGGGCCGCGCGCTCTCCCACCGGCCGTGGCGAGCCGAGCGGCGCGGGTGGTGGCAGGATCGGCGTCATGGATCTCGGACTTGGCGGACGTGTCTATCTCCTCACCGGTGCCTCCCGCGGTCTCGGATACGCCACAGCCGAATGCCTCGTCGCCGAGGGCGCCAGCGTCGTCGTCTCCTCCCGCTCGCCGGAGGGCGTGACGGCAGCCGCCGAGCGCCTCGGCGCCAAGGACCGGGCGATCGGCGTGGCAGCAGACCTCGGCGACCCGCTGGCAGCCGAGCGGCTGGTGGCGGCGGCACGCGAACGGTTCGGGCGGCTCGACGGCGCGCTCATCTCCGTAGGCGGCCCGCCGCGCGGCACCGTCGCCGCCCTGGAGGACGCGCAGTGGCGCGAGTCGTTCGAGACGGTGTTCCTCGGCTCGGTACGCCTGGCGCGCACCGTCGCCAACGCGGTGGGCGAGGGCGCCGCGATCGGCCTCGTACTGTCCACATCGGTGCGCAGCCCCCTCGCCGGGCTCGGCCTCTCCAACGGCCTGCGCCCGGGGCTCGCCGGCGTGGCCAAGGACATGTCCGACGAGTACGGCCCGCGCGGCATCCGCGTCTTCAGCCTCCTGCCCGGCCGCATCCTCACCGACCGCAACCGCGAGCTCTTCGAGGCGACCGGCGACCCCGAACGCGCCCAGCGGGACGCGGAAGCGACCATCCCGATGGGCCGGCTGGGCGAGCCGGCCGAGTTCGGGCGCGTGGCCGCCTTCCTGCTCTCGCCGGCCGCCAGCTACGTCACCGGCACGTCGATCCCCGTCGACGGCGGCGCGGTCCGCGCCCTGTGACCAGCCCGCTCTCTGCGCCCGGCCCGCTCTCTGCGTCCGGCCCGCGCGGCGGCGCGGTGGGTGCGCCGGCCAAGCCGACCAAGGACCAGCTCGCCGCCGCCGCAGACCGCACGATCCCGGACGTCATCGCGCCCGGGCTGGCCGTGCTTTTCAGCGGCATCAACCCCGGCCTGTACTCCGCCGCCACCGGCCACCACTTCGCCCGCCCCGGCAACCGCTTCTGGCCGGCCCTGCACCGCTCCGGCTTCACCCCGCGGCAACTGCGCCCGGACGAGCAGGAGGACCTGCTCGCGTACGGCCTCGGCATCACGAACATCGCCCCCCGCGCCACCGCCCGCGCCGACGAGCTGACCACCGCCGAACTCCAGGCCGGGGCCACCCAGCTCGCCGCCAAGGTCCGCCGCCAACGCCCCCGCTGGCTCGCGGTGGTGGGCGTGACCGCCTACCGGACCGCCTTCCAACGCCCGAAGGCGACGTTTGGCGCACAGGTGGAGACGATCGGCACGACCCGCCTGTGGGTGCTGCCCAACCCGAGCGGCCTCAACGCCCACTACACGCCGGACTCGCTGGCCGCCGAGTTCGCCAAGCTCCGCGAGGCGGCGAGCGCGTAGGCGCTGTTTCCGCTTTCGGCCCGCGAATTTTCCCGCGCCCGCGTCACCTGCGGACCGCACGCTCCCGCGGGCACCGCTCCGGCCGGCGGCTCGCCAGGGCTCGCCGACTTCCCCGGCCTCCGCTGCCGGCTCCGCGCGACAAGCCCACGCCGCGCCGGCCAGTTGGTTGGTGCGCGCACCGCTACCGTCGCCGGGCCCGCGAGGTGCGGTAGTGGTTACGCACCGCGAACGGCCACTGACGCGCAGGCCGGGGCGCCGGAGAGCGTCGGTCGCGGAGGGCGCCGACGCGCAGTTGCGGCACCTGACAACGCCGCCCGGAGAAGTGTGGCGAGTCGCATGAGTCCGCCGCCGCCAGACGCAGGGGGCGGGCGCGGACAAAATGGATCCGCGACAGGGCTGGCCGCAGGCCCCGGGGTGAGCTGGGCCAAACGCGGAGGGTTAGGCCGCGGGAGCAACGGTCCGGACCACGACGGGCGTCGCGGTAGCTCGAATGCTTGTCTGGAGGGTCACGGCGCCGCGGGTGCTCGGGCCGTGCGGCGCGGGTCAGGGGTGGGTCACGACTCGGTGGCGTAGTCGCGGGGTGGCACGGTGACCGGCTCGGGGTGGTCGGGATCGGCGTACGGCGTTGGGGAGTCGGCCACGGCGAACTGCGTGCGGTACAGCTCGGCGTAAAGGCCGCCCACCGCGACGAGCTCGTCGTGGCGGCCGCGCTCGACGATTTTGCCCTCGTCGAGCACCAGGATCTGGTCGGCGTCGCGGACCGTGGAGAGGCGGTGGGCGATGACCAGCGCGGTGCGGCCGGCCAGGGCGACCGACAGGGCGCGCTGCACGGCTGCCTCGGACTCGGAGTCGAGGTGGGCGGTGGCCTCGTCGAGGATGACGATCGAGGGGGCCTTGAGCAGCAGGCGGGCGATCGCGATGCGCTGCTTTTCGCCGCCGGAGAAGCGGTAGCCGCGCTCGCCGACCATCGTCTCCAGGCCGTCGGGCAGCGTCTGCACCAGGTCGGCGACCTGGGCGCCGCGCAGGGCGGACCACAGCTCGTCGTCGGTGGCGTCGGGCTTGGCGTATCGCAGGTTTTCCGCGATGGTCTCGTGGAAGAGGTGCGAGTCCTGGGTGACCACGCCGATCGTGTCGCGCAGTGACTCCAGCGTGGCGTCGCGGACGTCGACACCGCCGACGAGCACTTGGCCGTCGGTCACGTCGTACACCCGGGAGACGAGCATCGACGTCGTGCTCTTGCCGGCGCCGGAGGGGCCGACGAGCGCGACCATCTGGCCCGGCTCGACGGCGAACGAGACGCCCCGCAGCACCGGCTCGGACACCGTGCGGTCGAGCGTCACCACGTCTTCCAGCGACGCGAGCGAGACCTCGGCGGCCGACGGGTAGCGGAACCGCACGTCGCGGAACTCCAGCCGCCCCGCGCCGGCCGGGATCGCGACCGCGTCGGGCTTTTCGGCGATCGAGGGCTTGAGGTCGAGGATCTCGAAGACGCGGTCGAACGAGACCAGCGCGCTCATCACGTCGACCCGCACGTTGGAGAGGGCGGTCAGCGGCCCGTACAGGCGGGTGAGCAGCAGCGCGAGCGTGACGACGGTGCCTGCACTGACCGTGCCGTTGACCGCGAGCCAGCCGCCAAGGCCGTATGTGAGGGCCTGGGCCAGCGAGGCGACCAGCAGCATCGAGACGAAGAAGGTGCGCGAGTACATCGCGGACTGGATGCCGATGTCGCGCACCCGCTCGGCCCGATCGCCGAACCGCCGCGCCTCGGCGTCGGGCTGCCCGAAGAGCTTGACGAGCAACGCGCCGGCGACGCCGAAGCGCTCGGTCATCGTGGCGTTCATCTTCGCGTCGAGGTCGTAGCTCTCCTTGGTGATCTCGGCGAGGCGCTTGCCCACCCGCCGCGCCGGGATGATGAAGAGCGGCAGCATCACCAGCGAGAGCGCGGTGATCTGCCACGACAGCGTGAACATGACGACGGCGGTGAGCACGAGCTGGATCACGTTGCTCACGACGCTGGAGAGCGTGGACGTGAACGCCCGCTGCGCGCCCATCACGTCGTTGTTGAGGCGGCTGACCAGCGCGCCGGTCTGCGTGCGGGTGAAGAACTGGAGCGGCATCCGCTGCACGTGGTCGTACACCTGGGTGCGCAGGTCGAGGATGATGCCCTCGCCTATGCGTGCCGAATACCACCTTTGGGCGAGGGAGAGCAGCGCGTCGATCACGGCGAGGCCGGCGATGAAGAAGGCCAGCCGCACCACCGTGCCCGAGGCGTCCGGGTGGCTGCCGGTGATCGCGTTGATCACCTCGCCGGCGAGGACCGGCGTGGCCACCCCGATGCCCGCGGAGAGCACGACGGTGACCAGGAACACGATGATCTCGGCGCGGTAGGGCCGCGCGAACGCCACGATGCGCTTTCCGGTGCCGCGGGCAAGTCGGTGGCCGGCCACCTTGTCGCGGGCGCGGATCGCCCGCAAGGTCTCCCAACCCCCCATGCCGCCGTACGACACGCGCGTCACCTCCGCGTCAGTCCTGGGACAAGTCTCCATCCCCGGTATGACAGAACTCGCCAGGTAAGCGAGCTGTTCCCGGGGACTCCTTACTCACCCAGTCCCGCGAGGTCGCGGATGCGGCGGACCTGCGCCTCGCGCTCGGCCAGGTCCTGCTCGCCGTACGTGCGGTCGGCGGCGCCGGCGAGCAGCGCCTTGACCTCCACGACGGCGTTGCGCGGCGCGGCCAGCACGGCGGCGGCGAGGTCGCGCGCCGCTCCGTCGAGGTCGGCGCGCGGGACGACGAGGTTGGCGATGCCGGTCCGCTCGGCCTCCGCGGCGCCCATCCGGCGCCCGGTGGCGCAGATCTCCAGAGCGCGTCCGTACCCGACGAGCTCCAGCAGGCGTTTGGTGCCGCCGAGATCGGGTACCAGCCCGAGCGTGACCTCGGCCATGGAGAGTTGTGCGTCGTCGGCGAGTACGCGCAGATCACACGCCAAGGCGAGCTGGAATCCGGCGCCGATCGCATGACCCTGGACGGCGGCGATGCTAACGATGTCAGGGCGTCTCAACCACGTGAATCCCATTTGAAAGGCGTGAATGCGATCCACGCTTTCCTCAGGGGTGAGGCGGGCCAACTCCGTGAAAGAATTCGTCCCTTCACCACTCACTAGTGAAAGGTCCAACCCCGCGGAGAAGGCCCGTCCCTCGGCCTTCACGATTACGACCCGCACATCACCGGGCAGGTCGCGGGAGAAGCGCGACAACGCCGTCCACATCGCCGGCGTTTGCGCGTTGAGCACGTCGGGCCGGCACAACGTCACAGTTGCGACCGGCCCGGCGCATTCCAGCCGAACGCCGCTGTCGTCGGTCATCGGGGGGTTTCCGACAGCGGCAGGGTGCCGAACAGGCGAAAGGCTCTCACGCCTTCTTGCGGCGACGCGCACCGCCGCGCTGGCGGAGCTGCACGCCCGACTCGGTCAGGACCCGGTGCACGAACCCGTACGAACGGCCGGTGGAGGCCGCCAGAGCACGAATGCTCTCGCCGGACGTATACCGCTTGACCAGGTCTTTAGCGAGCGTCTGCCGCTCGGCCCCGACGATCCGGCGACCCTTCTCAGTGCTGGTGGCTGTGCCGGTGGCTGCCATGTCGATTCCTCACGTCCCAGACTGTGCGGTTTCTTTGCGGTCCTGTCTATTAGACCGCCTCGAACGATCATGCGCTAGATATCAACCCTTCGCCAAGCGACACGCACACCTTGTCGCCTACCCGATACCGTAGGGCGCCGTGATGAGCGAAGCGCGGGTGACGCGGTGGGACCTGTTCGTGTGGCTGGCACTTGCCGCCGCCGGACTCGCGTTCACCTGGCTGGCGGTTCGGTTCGCGTCTCCACTCGGGACCGATGCCGCGCCTTTCCTCGGCACGTACAGGTCTAACGTCAGACCGGCGTCACTGCTCGCACCAGCGGTCGCCGCCATCGTGTTCACTGTCGCCGCCCGAGGTTGGTGGGACCGCGCATCGTGGCCAATCGTGCTGCTCACTGGCTATCTGGCGGGCCTAATGTGGACCGTCGCATTGGCCGTTGTCAACGGTGTTCACGGCTTGTTCGGTCCAGCGAATCACCCCGGAGAGCCGCCCGGACCCGCTCTGGTGCTGCGCTGGATCCACCGCGCCGGCGTCACCGACCCCCTCGCCGTGGGCCTGCTGCTGACCGCCGTCGGCGCGCTCCTGGTGCCGCTCGTCCTGGTCGCGGTGCGCAACGGCTGCGGCGACCTGGAAGCCCGCCGCTACTTGCCCGTGGTGGTGCTCGCTCCGTACGCCATATGGGTCGCCGCCAGCCTCGACGCCCTGGTCGCGGTGCTGGTGGCGGCCATGGTGGCGGCCGGCGCGTGGGCCAGCGACCACCGCCGAACCGGCCCGAAGGCGGGTGCCGGCGCACTCACCGCCGGGCTGCTGCTGGGGGTGGCGGCGATGTTCTCGTTCGCTGTCGCTTGGATGGGCTTTTCTCTGGTTTGTCTTTATTTTGCGAGACGGCGGGCAGCGCTCAACTTCGTCACCGGCCTCGGCGCACTCGTCCCCGTGGCAATCGCGCAACTGCTCGGCTTCCGCTGGGTCGACGGCCTGCTGGCCGCCCAGCACGAGCGGCCGGTCATCTGGTGGGGCGTGCTCAGCCTGGCGGTGCTGGTGCTGGCCGCCGGCCCGGCGCTCGTGGCCAGCCTGCGCAAGATGCGCAACACCCCCGGCTGGCCTTTCCTGGTCGGCGCCGGCGCGGCCGTACTGTCCACTGTGCTCGCCGGGCTCGCCCGCGGTGGCGTCGAGCACGCGTGGCTGACGTTCTTTCCGTGGCTGACGGTCGCCGCCACGGCCCCGGAACGCCAGGCCGGACCCCCGGTGCCGAGCCCACTGCTGCTGGTCGCTGTGGGAGCCGGGGCGGCTGTTGTGCTTCGGGCGGTGCTTCAGTGAGGCGGGCTTTATCTTTGATACTCGCGTCCGGCCTGCTTGGCTGATCCCGGCCTCCACGATCACCCGGTGGGGCGGCGCCCGCCGGGGTTCCCGCTGGTGGACTGGCGTCGGGTGGGCGCGGTTGGCGCCCGCTCCGGTGGCACTCCTTGGGCCGTTGCGCGCCCGGGGATGACACGCGGTGGGGTGGCTACTCGCAGGGCAAACGCGCGCTGGGGGCACCCGCGGGGGCCGATGTGCGCCGGGGTGGCGTGCACTCGGCCGACGCGCTGGGGTGGCATCCGCAGGGTCGCGCCGCCGGGTGCCCACCGGAGGCCCGCTGGACCACGGGCGTGATCATGGCGTTCACAGCGGTGATCATGCCCTAAACGGCACAAGATGGGTGATTTGTCGCCGGAAAGCCGCGATCACCACGCGAAGCCGGGCGCGATCAGTGCCGGGGCCAGCCGGCGCGGATCGACAAGGGCGACCCGGTCAGGCCAACTCGACCAGCTCGAGCAGGTCGTCGCTCCACGCGTCTTCGTCGCCGTCCGGGAGCAGGATCGCGCGGTCGGGCTTGAGCGCCTGCACCGCGCCCGGGTCGTGGGTGACCAGCACGATCGCGCCGGGGTACCGGGCTATCGCGTCGAGGACCTGCTCGCGGCTGACCGGGTCGAGGTTGTTGGTCGGCTCGTCGAGCAGCAGCACGTTGGCGCCGGAGCAGACCAGCGTGGCCAGCGCCAGCCGGGTCTTTTCGCCGCCGGAAAGCACACCGGCCGGCTTGTCGACGTCGTCGCCGGAGAAGAGGAACGCGCCGAGGATCTTGCGGAGGTCGGTGTCCGACTGCTCGAACGCCGCGCTGCGCATGTGGTCCAGGACAGTGCGCTCCACGTCGAGCGTCTCGTGCTCCTGCGCGTAGTACCCGATCCGCAGCCCGTGCCCCGCGACCACCTCGCCGGTGTCCGGCGGCAGCAAGCCGCCGAGGATGCGCAGCAGCGTGGTCTTGCCCGCGCCGTTGAGGCCGAGGATCGCGACCCGGGAGCCGCGGTCGACGGCCACGTCGACGTCCGTGAAGATCTCCAGCGAACCGTACGACTTGGACAGACCGGTGGCGGTCAGCGGTGTGCGCCCGCAGGAGGCCGGCGTGGGGAAGCGCACCTTGGCGACCTTGTCCGAGACCCGCTCCTCCTCCAGGCCGGACAGCAGCTTTTCGGCGCGGCGTGCCATGTTTTGCGCGGCGACCGTCTTCGTGGCCTTGGCCCGCATCTTGTCGGCCTGGGCCATGAGCGCGCCGGCCTTCTTCTCCGCGTTGGCCCGCTCCCGCTTGCGCCGCCGCTCGTCGGTCTCGCGCTGCTCCAGGTACTTCTTCCAGCCCACGTTGTAGATGTCGACGACCGCGCGGTTGGCGTCCAGGTACCAAACCTTGTTGACCACGGTGTCGAGCAGCGCCACGTCGTGGCTGATCACGACGAGGCCGCCCTTGTGGGCCGCCATGTACCCGCGCAGCCACGTGATCGAGTCGGCGTCGAGGTGGTTGGTCGGCTCGTCGAGCAGCAGGATGCCGGCACCGTCCTCGCCCGCGTCGCGGAAGAGGATGCGGGCGAGCTCGATGCGCCGCCGCTGGCCGCCGGAGAGGGTGCCGATCGTCTGGGCCAGCACCCGGTCAGGCAGCCCGAGGTTGGCGCAGATGCGCGCGGCTTCGGCCTCCGCCGCGTACCCACCGAGGGAGGCGAACTGGTCCTCAAGCGCGCCGTACCGGCGGAGGGCGCGCTCGTCGTCGGCCAGTCTGCCCTCCATGGCCTTCATCTCGGCCAGGAGCGTGTCGAGGCCGCGTGCGGACAGCACGCGGTCCCGCGCGGTGACGTCGAGGTCGCCGGTGCGCGGGTCCTGCGGCAGGTAGCCGACGGCGCTGCGCCGGTCGACGGCGCCCGTGTAGGGCGTGCCCTCGCCGGCCAGCACCTTGAGGGTGGTCGTCTTGCCGGCGCCGTTGCGGCCGACCAGGCCGATCCGGTCGCCGGGCTGCACGCGGAGCGTGGCGTCGGACAGCAGGATCCGCGAGCCCGCGCGAAGCTCCAGGCCGGTGGCGGTGATCATGGTGGCAACTCGCTCTCGTGATCGAAGGCTGACTCAGGGCGCGCTAATGAGCCGGCCGGTCGTCGACCCGGTCGGCTCAGAGAGGCTCAGCCTTCGCAGAGCAGCACGGGAGCGATTCTACCCGGCCCGCAAGAGTGCCCCAACCGAGTAAGAATCAAGATCACTGGGTACCGGGTTCGGCGTGGAACTCAACGAAGATGCCCGTATCGATACCAGCCAGGTCGAGGACCGGCGCGGATCGGGCGGCGGAGGCGGACTCGGCGGCATCCCGCTGCCGAGCGGTAAGGGTGGGTGGATCGGCCTCGTCGTGGCACTTCTGGTGGCTGTCGCCGGCGGCGGCGCCGGCCTGACCCAGATCGGCGGCGGGGGCGAGGGGCAGGGCGACAACACCGCCCTGGAGCAGAAATGCACGACGGAGAACGCGCTGGACCAGCTCGACTGCCGCAACACGCTCTACGTGAACGCGGTGCAGGCGTACTGGCAGAAGGCCCTGCCGGAAAACTTCGGCAAGCCGTACCAGCAGGCCGACACCGTGCTCTTCAGCCAGGCCGTGAACACCGGCTGCGGCTCGGCTGACTCGGGCGTGGGGCCGTTCTACTGCCCCGCGGACCACCAGGTGTACATCGACCTGACCTTCTACGAGCAGCTGGCGACGCAGCTCGGCGCACCGGGCGAGTTCGCGCAGCCGTACGTGCTGGCCCACGAGTACGGCCACCACGTGCAGTCGCTGCTCGGCACCGAGGCGCAGATGCGCCGCCAGCAGCAGCGCGACCCCGACAACGCCAACCAGCTGTCGGTGATGCTGGAGCTGCAGGCGGACTGCTACGCGGGTGCGGCGGCCAAGAACATGACCGGCTCGACCGACGCCGGCGGCCAGAAGATCTTCAAGAGCATCACGCAGCAGGACATCAAGGAGGGGCTGGACACCGCGGCCGCGATCGGCGACGACGCCATCCAGAAGAAGTCGGGCGGGCGGATCGACGAGTCGCAGTTCACCCACGGCACCTCGGCGCAGCGGCAGGAGTGGTTCGGCCGCGGGTACGACACCGGGGATCCGAAGTCCTGCGACACGTTCGGTAACGCGCTGTAACTCCAACTGAATGACCCTTTTGAGGCTTTTGTCGCCCTAGCATGAGGGCGTGGAGCTGAACGATGACGCGAACCTCGATCCCAGCCAGGTCGAGGACATGCGTGGCTCGCGCGGCGGAGGCGGCCGGTTCCGCCTCCCCGGCGGGCGCGGTGGAAGCGGCGGCGGCGGGCTTGGCGGCGGTGGCCTCGGCGGCTCCGGCGTCAAGCTCCCCGCCGGCAAGGCCGGGATCGCGATCGTGCTCGTCGTGCTGCTGTGCCTGTGCGGGTTCGGCTGTCTCGGGCAGGGCGGCCTGGGCAGTCTCGGCAGTCTCGGCAGCCTCGGCGGCCTCACCGGCACCGAGGCGGACACCGCCAGCAGCGCCCCGCTCGACGAGACCTGCTCGCGCCAGAACACCAACCGGTTCGACGACCCGGCCTGCGTCAACCTCGCCTTCGTCAACTCCATCCAGGCCTACTGGCAGCGCGGCCTCCCGGAAAACTTCGGCCGGCCGTACCAGACGGCCACCACGCGGTACTTCTCCGGCGCGGTCAGCACCGGCTGCGGCTCCGCCGACGCGGGGGTGGGCCCGTTCTACTGCCCGGCGGACAACCACGTCTACATCGACCTGAGCTTCTACGACGAGCTGGCCACCCGGTTCGGGGCGCCGGGGCAGTTCGCGCAGGCGTACGTGATGGCGCACGAGTACGGCCACCACGTGCAGACGCTGCTCGGCACCGAGGCGCAGATGCGCCGCCAGCAGCAGCGCGACCCGGGCAACACCAACGCGCTGTCGGTCATGCTGGAGCTCCAGGCGGACTGCTACGCCGGCGTGTGGGCCCGCGCGGCCACGACCACGACCGATGCCGGCGGGCAGCCGCTGTTCACAAACGTCACCCAGCAGGACATCCAGCAGGCGCTGACCGCGGCGGCGGCCGTCGGCGACGACACGATCCAGCGCAAGGCCGGCGGGCGGGTCAACGAGCAGGCGTTCACCCACGGCAGCGCGCAGCAGCGGCAGCAGTGGTTCGACCAGGGGTACCGGACCGGCGACCCGAAGCGCTGCGACACGTTCGGCAACGCGCTCTGACGGTAGAGTGGTGCAATCGATTGCCATGAGCTGACGATCAACGGGGAGCGGCACACCGTCGAGGCCGACCCGGACACGTCCCTGCTCGACGTCCTCCGCGGCGACCTCGGCCTGGTGGGCAGCCGCTTCGGGTGCGGCACGGGGCTGTGCGGCGCCTGCTTCGTACTGCTGGACGGCCATCCGGCGCCGGCCTGCGATGTTCCACTGTGGTCGGCCGCGGGCAAGGCGGTGACCACTGTGGAGGGCCTGGCCGGGCACCCGCTGCTTCCGGCGTTCGTGGCGGAGCAGGCGGCCCAGTGCGGCTACTGCGTCTCCGGCGTCCTGGTCAGCGCCGCCGCCCTGCTGGCCCGCGAGCCGCACCCGGACGAGGAGGCGGTCAAGGGCGCGCTCGACCGCCACCTGTGCCGCTGCGGCGCACACGGTCGGATGGTCCGCGCGGTCCTGCGAGCGGCCGGCGCGTGACACTCCCCCGGTCGCTCGCCGCCAACCCCCGGCTCTCCGACTGGGTACGGCTCGCCGCGGACGGCACCTTCGAGATCCGCGTCGGTAAGGTCGAGCTGGGACAGGGCATCCTCACGGCGCTCGCCCAGATCGCCGCCGACGAGCTCGACGTGCCGCTCGACCGGATCCGCATGGTCCCGCCCGGCACGGCCGAAGGCCCGGACGAGGGGATCACCGCGGGCAGCCTCTCCGTCGCCGAGTCCGGCGCCGCGCTCCGGCAGGCATGCGCGGAGGTACGCGCGCTGCGTGCCGCCGGCGCCACCACGTGGGACCGCGACGCGGACGGTGTGGCGAGCCCGAAGAGCGCGGCGCAGCTGCGGGTGGTGGGTACGAGCGTGCCCAGGCTGGACCTGCCCGACAAGGTGGCCGGTCGACCCCGCTACGTGCACGACCTGCGCCTGCCCGGCCAGCTCTACGGGCGCGTGATCCGCCCGCCGTCGCCCGGCGCCCGGCTCGTGTCGGTGGACACGACCCTGCCCGGCACCGTCGTCGACGGCAGCTTCCTGGGCGTGGTGGCCGCCACGGAGGCGTCGGTCGCGCGTGCCGCCGAGGCGCTCGCTTCCACGGCCCGCTGGGCGGAGGCCGACACGCTGCCCGACGAGGACGCGCTCGCCTCGTATCTGCGCGAGGGTCCACTGGAGACGTCCACAGTGGTCGACGGCCGGGTGGGAGAGGCGGCGCACCGGGCGACGTACACCCGGCCCTTCATCGCGCACGCCTCCATCGCCCCGAGCTGTGCCGTGGCTCAGTGGGACGGCGGCACGGTGCGGGTGTGGAGCCACACGCAGGGCCCGCATCCGCTGCGCCGCGCGATCGCGCAGGCGCTCGGCCTTCCGGCGGAGCGGGTCGAGGTGCGGCATGTCGAGGGCGCCGGTGCGTACGGGCACAACGCCGCCGACGACGCCGCCTTCGACGCGGTGCTGCTCGCCCGCACGGTGCCCGGCCGCCCCGTGCAGGTGCGGTGGAGCCGGCGGGACGAGCTGACCTGGGCGCCCTTCGGCTCCGCGATGGTCGCGGACGTCGCGGCCACTGTGGACGGCGCGGGGATGGTGACCGGCTGGTCGTACGACGTGTGGAGCCAGGGCCACGTCTCCCGCCCCGGCTACGCGGGCAGCCCCGGCCTGCTCGCCGCCGCGCACCTCGCCGACCCGCATCCGCTGCCGCCGCCCGCCGACCCGCCCCTTTCGCGGGGGCCGGCATCGCTCGCAACGCGGTACCCATCTATGCCTTTCCGGAGCGCTCGATCCGCGCCCACCGCGCGCTGCGCGCCCCGCTGCGGTCCTCGTCGCTGCGCTCGCTCGGCGCGTTCCTCAACGTCTTCGCCATCGAGTCCTTCATGGACGAGCTCGCCGCCGCGGCCGGCCGTGACCCGCTCGACTTCCGCCTGGCCCACCTCACCGACCCGCGCGCCCGCGCGGTGCTGCTCGCCGCCGCCGAGCTGGGCGGGTGGGGCGGCGGCAACCGCGGGCTGGGCCTGGCCCGCTACAAGGAGCGCGGCGCGTACTGCGCGGTGGTCGCGGAGGTCGAGGCCGAGCACGACGTCCGGGTACGCCGCCTCGCCATCGCCGTCGACGTGGGCCGCGTGGTCAACCCGGACGGCGTGCGCAACCAGATCGAGGGCGGCGCGGTGCAGGCCGCGAGCTGGACGCTCAAGGAGCGGGTGAGGTTCGACCGCCGGCGGGTGACCAGCGCCGACTGGGAGAGCTACCCGATCCTGCGCTTCAGCGAGGTGCCCGGCGTCGACGTGGCACTGCTCGGGCGCCCCGACGAGCCGAGCGTCGGCGCCGGCGAGGCGGCCCAGGGACCGACGGCCGCCGCGATCGGCAACGGCCTGGCGGCCGCCCTTGGCGTACGCGTCCGCGACCTCCCCCTCACCCCCGACCGGATCGTCGCCGCCATCGACGCCTAAGCTGTCCGCCGGCCGAAAAGTCCGCCGGTCGAAACGGGGAGGCACGAATGGGCATGTGGGACCTCCGGTGCATGGTCACCGGCCTGCCGCTGACGGCGAACGACCCGGCCACGGCCGTCCTGCTGACAAGGGTCGGCGACGGCTACCGGCCGGCCGCGCTGGGGCTGCGGGGCATCTACAACTGTTACGGCACGATCGACTCGGTGGTCGAGGACGCACACGCCGGCCTGCTCTGGCGGTACGCCGTCGATCGCCTCGCGGACGGCCGTCTCGCGGTGAGCGACGACGAGCCGCTGGAGCCCACCGACGACATCGACCGCCTGCTCGAGGTGGTGGAACGCAACAGCCTCGGCTTCCTGGACGACGACCCGGCCGGCTTCGCGCCGGCCGTCACACTGGACGGCGAAACCCTCCACCACGCACTCGTCTACCAGCCCGTGTGGGACGGCCTGTCCACGCAGCTGGATGGCCCGCTCGACGACATGTTCGACCGGCTCCTGGGCCATTCCACACTCGCCCGCGAGCTCTACCGCGACCGCCTGACCGAGGTGGCCGACCTGGTCCGGCAGCTCGCCTCGGTCGACGCGTTCGTCGCCGCCCGGGGCCTGGTCTGGGCACCGCCCGGCGAGGAGCGCCAGCGCTACCCGGTTGACCTTGGCGCGCAGTTCGACGTGGCGGACCTGCGCTCCTTCGTGGACGAGGCCCGCCGCGACACCGCCGGCGTCGAAGCCCTGCGCGCGGCCGTCGAAGAGGCCGACCGCGCCGTCGGTGAGCACGAGGCCGAGGAACGCCACGCCGCCGAGCAGCCGCCCGCGGACTGGTCCGCCTTCGACCTGACCGCCACCGCGCTGGCCAACCTCGAAATCAAGCGCGCCATCGCCGTGGACGAGCACGGCAACCCGCTGTAGCGCCGACCGCTCCGGTCCCTGTCACAGTCCGTCGTCGACCTCGGCGGACTCGGGCTTGAGGTCCAGGCCGGCCGCCGCGGCCTGCTGTTCGAGCAGGACGGCGAAGTCGTCGGCGCCGCGGCCGCCGCTGATCACGCCCTGGATGATCTGCTGGGTGAGCGCCGCCACCGGCATCGGTACGCCGAGGTCCTGCGCGGCGGCCAGGCCGAGGTCGAAGTCCTTGCGCAGCAGGACCGGCGTGAAGGTCGGCGTGTAGTCGAGCTTGACCAGCGCCGGCGTCTTGTAGCGGGTGAACATCGAGCCCATCACGCTGTGGTTGAGGAAGTCCAGGAACGCGGCGCGCGACACCCCGCCCCGCTCGGCCAGCACCGTGATTTCGGCGACCGACTGGATGACGACGCCGAGCAGGAGGTTGTGGCAGAGCTTGACCAGGCGGGCGGTCTCGCCGTCGCCGACGTACGTGGTGGAACGGCCCAGCGCGGCCAGCAGCGGCTCCACGCGGTGGTAGACGGGCTCGGGGCCGGAGACGACGAGGCTCAGCCTGCCGGCGGCGACCACCTTGCCGTTGCCACTGACCGGCGCGGCGAGGAAGTCAACGCCCCGGTCCTGCGCGGCGGCGCGCACGGCGGCCGACGCCTCCGCGCTCACCGTCGAGCAGTCGACCACAGTGGACGGTGCGGCGTCGGTGCGGGCGAAGAGGTCGGTGAGCACCGCCTCCAGGTCGGTCGACGTGGACACCATCGTGAACACGACGTCACAGTCGGCAAGGTCGGTGATGTGGTCGGCGGCGCGGATGCCGTCGCCGGTCAGGGCCTCGGTCTTGGCGCGGGTGCGGTTCCAGGCGGTGACGTCGAAGCCGGCGCGGGCCAGCCGCCGAGCCATCGCCGACCCCATCCGCCCGGTGCCGATCCAGCCGACCGTCATGTGGTGGGTCATAACGGTGCGTTCCCTCTCAGTGCGGTTGTACCTTGTGCCGCCCGTTCGCAGGCCACGCCCAGCTGACTGGCCACCCAGTCAGCCGTGCGGTGGCGGTGCAGGGCGGCCACGTTCATGCAGCCGTGGTTGCCGTTGACCAGCAGCAGGAGAGTGACGGGACCGTTCGCCTCGGCGGCCAGCCGTTCGCCGTGCTGCCACGGAAACAGCCGGTCGCGCTTGCCGGTCACGACGAGCAGCGGGCAGCGGATCGCGTCGGCGTGTCCGGCGAGGGTGAGCGTGCGCGCGGCGGCGCGGGCCGCGCGGTCGTCGGCGGAGCGGGAGCGCACGCGGAACGCCTCGCGGGTCAGCGCCGGCAGGGCTTGCCAGCACTCGCCGAAGTCGTAGGGGCCGGCGAGTGCCACGCACGCGCGCACCCGAGGGTCGGCGGCGGCGATCCGGGGCGCGTAGTAGCCGCCGAGGCTCACGCCCCAGACCCCGAGCCGCTCCGCGTCGACGCCGTCCTGAGTGGACAGCGCGTCGAGGATGGCGGCGCCGGGTGCCGCCCAGTCGGCCTGGATCGGCAGGTCGTACTCGGCCTCGCCCTGCCCCGGCCCGTCGACGCTGAAGGTGCCGACACCCCGTTCGAGGAAGAGCGCCTCGGTCGACCGGAACTCCTCCTTGGCCGAGTCGAGCCCCGGCACCAGCACGACCACCGGGTGCGGCCCGGGCCGGCAGGGCAGCCGGAGCACGCCGACCAGACGTGCTCCGCCGTACGGGATCTCGACCCGCCGCCCGGGTGGGTCGAGGTGTGGCAGGGCGGCGTCGAGGCAGCGCACGGCCGCGGTGTGCGTGGCCCGCATCTGCGCCAGGTCGCGCACGAAGAGGAACTTGCCGAAGTGGTAGTAGACGGCCGCCTGCGCGTAGTGCTGCGCGGCCGAGCGGTACCGGCCCTGCGCGGTCGCCTCCAACCCGAGCGCCTCGTGCTCGGCCGCGACGCAGGACCAGCTCGCGCCCCAGTCCTCCCACCGGGCGACGGACTGCGCCACCCGCTCGAAGTCCGCGACGGCCACGCCGTTCGTGGTAAAGCGCGGCGCCCAGTTGGCGATGGCCGACGCGACGAGCTCATCCACTGGGGACACCTCCGAGGTAGAGCGTCGCGATCTCCGGGTGCCGGAGGATCTCGGCGGCGGTGCCGGCGAGCCGGACGCGGCCGCCCTCCATCACCACGCCGAGCGTCGCCATGCCCAGTCCCAGCCGCACGTTCTGCTCAACGAGCAGCACGGTGGTACCGCCCTCGTTCAGGCGCCGGACCAGCCGGGCCACCGCGGAGAGCGCCTTCGGGTCGAGCCCGAGCGACGGTTCGTCGAGGAGGATCAGCGACGGGTCGAGCATCAGGCACCGTCCGATCTCGACCATGCGCCGTTGGCCGCCGGAGAGGTTGCCGGCCGGGTCGGCGCGGCGCTCGGCGACCAGCGGGACGAGCTCTTCCACGGCCGCGTACCGCCGGCGCAGCAGCGCCCGGTCTCGGCGGATGAGGAAGCCGCCCATGAGCACGTTCTCCCGCACGCTCATCGTGGGAAGATCGCGTTGAACTGCGGCACCTGCGTGACGCCGAGGCGGAGGATCTCGTCGGCGGGAAGGCCGCCGATCGGCCGTCCGGAGAGCGTCACCGTGCCGGCGCGGGGGCGCAGCAGGCCGCTCACCACGCGCAGGACGGTGGACTTGCCGGCGCCGTTCGGACCGACGACACAGGTGATGGAGCCGACCGGGCATTCGAGGTCGACGCCCTGGAGCACGTCACCCGCGCCGTAGCCGGCGACGACGCCGTCAAGCGTAAGCATCGGCGCCCGCCTCCTCACCCAGGTACGCGTCGAGCACGAGCGGGTCGTTGCGGATCGCGGCGGGCGGCCCCTCGGCGATGGGACGGCCGCGGGAGAAGACCACGACCGGGTCGCAGAGCCCGAGCACCATCGGGATGTTGTGCTCCACGACCAGAAACGTGACGCCCTGCTCGTTGAGGCCGCGCACGATGTCGCAGATCCGGCCGACGAGGCTGGGGTTGACCCCGCCCGCGGGCTCGTCGAGGAGCACCAGCTTCGGCTCCATCATCAGCACCTGGGCGAGCTCGACGAGCTTCTGCTGCCCGTACGAGAGGGAGCCGGCGGGCTGGTCGGCGAAGCGCGCGAGCCCGACGAAGCCGAGCAGCTCGCGCGCCCGGTCGGCCTCGTGCCCGCGGACCGCGCCGGCGAGCATCGTGCGCCAGCGGGCGTCCGGGAGCGGGGCGACCACGTTCTGCAGGACGGTCATGCTCCGGAAGAGGCGGGTGACCTGGAATGTGCGGCCCAGCCCGAGGTGCCCGCGGGTCCACGGCGGCAGCCGGTCGATCCGCCGCCCGTCGAACCAGATCTCGCCGGCGTCCGCCCGCATCGCGCCCGTCACCAGGTTGAAAAGGGTGGTCTTGCCGGAGCCGTTGGGCCCGATGAGCGCGGTGACGCTCCCCCGCTGGACGGTGACGTCAGTGCCGTCGACCGCGACGAGCCCGCCAAAGCCTTTGGACACGCCCCGCACCTCGAGGATGGGCCCGGGCGGTGCCTCCGGCACGTGGACCTCCACGCGGGCCGACGCCAGCGCGCCCGACTGGTCGATGAACTCCACCGTGGACCCGCGGCGCACGCGCGCGGCGATGGCGGGGAGCAGGCCGGCCGGCAGGAAGAGGACGACGAGCACGAGCGCGACGCCGAAGAGCAGCACCCGGCTCTGCGATCCTCCACCGTAGACGGTGGCCAGCTCGCTCGCGATCTGCACGATGAACGCGCCGATCACCGGTCCCCACAGCGTGCCGCGCCCGCCGACGAGGGCGGCGAGCACGATCGTGACGCTGCCGAGGATGCCGAACGCGCCGACCGGGTTGAGGAACGTGAGGAAGTACGCGTACCCCGCGCCGGCCATGCCCACGAAGAACGTGCTGCAGCAGAAGGCGACGATCTTGTACCGGGTCGTGTCCACGCCGATCGCGGCGGCCTTGCCCTCGTCCTCCCGGATCGCCACCAGCCCGGTGCCGAACTTGGTGCGCCGGATAGCCCAGCTGAACCCGATCGCCGCGAACATCAGCAGCAGGAAGAAGTAGTAGAAGGGCACGTTCTGGAAGTCGCGCGACCAGAAGGGCAGCTCCAGCGTGATCCCGTTCGACCCGTTGGTCAGCGACGACCAGTTCGTGGCCACGACCTGCATGGCGAGCAGTAGCGCGATCGTGATGATGACGAACGCGTGCCCGCGCGCCCGCAGCACCACCGCGCCCAGCACGAGCGCACCGAGCACCGCCACGATCCCACCCAGTGGTGCGGCGAGAAACGGGTTGAGTCCGGTGTGGACGCCGACGATGCCGGCCGTGTACGAGCCAAGCCCGAGGAACGCGCTGTGCCCCAGCGAGACGTAGCCGGCGTACCCGGAGATGATGTTCCAGCTCACCGCCTGCACCGCCAGCAGGAAGGCGAGCAGCAGCACGGTCTGCTGGTACGCGTCGAACGGCCGGATCACGGGATACAGCACCAGTGCCGCCAGCGGCAGGGCCGCCCACTTCACGACGCCACGTCCTCACGCAGCCGCGCCCCGAAGATGCCCTGCTTGCGCACGAGCAGCACAGCGAGGATCACCACGTAGAAGACCAATGTGGACCAGCGCAGCGAGCCGTACGTGGCGGTGAGCGTCTCGGCCAGCCCGAGCACGAGCGCGCCGACCAGCGCGCCGGGCAGGCTGCCCAGGCCGCCGAGCACGATGATGCTGAGCAGGCGGGAGATCCAGTCGTAGTGGGAGGCGGGGAAGAACGGGTACAGCACCGACATGATGGAGCCGCCGACGCCGGTGGTCGCCGTGCCGATCGCGAACGCCAGGGCGGCCGTGGCCGTGGCGCTCACGCCGATCAGCGCGGCGCCGTCCGGGTTTTGCGCGGTGGCCCGGATCGCGCGGCCGGTCCAGGTGCGGGTGAGCACGACGTAGAGCAGCGCGAGCACGGCGACGGCGGCGAGGAAGCCGTACAGCTGGGGCTTGGGCAGCGAGACACCGCGGATCCGGTACGACTCCTCGAAGTAGCCGGGCGTCGCCGAACGGAACTTGTTGCCGGCGGTCACGTTGAGCACGCCCTCGATGGTGAGCGCGAGCCCGAACGTGAGCAGTACCGACATCGACGCCGGCGCGCCCCGGATGCGCACCACGAGTCCTCTGTAGAGCGCCCAGCCGAGGCCGAACATCAGCGGCGTCGTGACCACCGACGCGACGATCGGGTCGATGCCGGTGTGGCGCCACATCCACCAGGTGAGCATCGCGACGAGCACGAGCAGCGCGCCGTGCGCCACGTTGACGACGTGCATCACGCCGAAGATGAGCGTGAGGCCGGAGGCGAGCAGCGCGTACACGCCGCCGATCAGCACGCCCAGCGCGACCGCCTGTACCAGCTGCGTCACTGTCCCTCCAGGCTCACTGCCAGCCCGGCTTCGGGTGGATGACCGTCGTGGTGGTCGCCCGGTCCGCCGGCAGCACGATCTCGACCTTGCCGCGCTGCCACTGCGCGAGCAGGAACTGCGACTGCGGCGCGCCCGTCTCGTCCCAGTTGAGCTTGCCGAGGATCGTGTCGACGGAGTTCGCGTGCAGCCAGTCGGCGAGCGCCTTCTGGTCGATCCTGCCCACCGCCTCGACGGCCGCCTGCAGCACCTGCGCCGCCGCGAACGCGTCCGCCGCGTCCTCGGCCGGTGTCTCCCCGCCGTACGCCTTGCCGTACGCCGCGACGAAGTCCCCGTTCAGCGGTGTCTTGGCCTTCTCGTTCCAGCTGACCGTGTAGAAGACGCCCTCGGTGTTGGCCGCGCCGACGCCATCGCTGTACTGCCCGGCGTTGCTCGGCGCGGAGGTCTGGAAGAGCACCTTCGGCGAGAAGCCGAGCTGCTTGAGCGAGCGGACCAGCCCGACGCCGTCCTCGAAGACCGCGCCCTGCGCGACGAGGTCCGGCTTGCGGGCGGCCAGCGCGCTGGCGATGGTCTGGAAGTTCGTCGCGTCCGGCGGGTACACCGTGGAGTAGACGGTGCGCACGCCGAGCGCCTCGAGGCCGGCCTGGAGGGTCTCGATGACCGGGCGGGTGAAGGGGTCGTCCTGCGTGGGGTACGCCGCGGTCTTCGGCCGCTGGTCGGCGGCGAGCGACTCGACCCAGTCGAGCATCACGTCGGCCTGCTTCGGCGCGGTCGCCGGCTGGGCGTAGATCAGGTATTTGAAGCCGCGCTCGAACATGCGGGGCGCGCCGCCGGCCGGCTCGACGTAGAGCATGCCGTTCTTCTCGGCTACGGCCGAGGCCGGGTAGTTGAGCAGGGACGAGAACGTGCCGAGCAGCAGGTCGACCTTGTCCTGTGTGATCAGCCGGGTGTAGTCGGCGACCACCGTGTCCTGATTGCTGGCATCGTCGGTGATCTTGAGCTCGACCTGCCGGCCGAGCAGGCCGCCCTTTGCGTTGACCATGTTGACCCAGACCTCGTACCCCCGCTTCGCCTGGGTGCCCGGCTGGGAGAAGTCGCCGGTCAGCGGCAGCGAGATGCCGATCCTGATCGGCTTGTCCGAGTCGGCGGAGGAGGCACTGGGCCGCTCCCCGCAGCCGGCGACGGCGGTGGCGAGCGCGGCGGTCGTGAGGAGCGCGAGGCGAGACAGCAGGCCAGCCATGGGGCCCTCCTTGGCTCGGATCTCCTACCGCAATCGATTGCGATCCTCGCATCATGTGAGCCACGCCACTGCCTGTCAATAGCGCACAAGACATCGACATACAGGTGATGCAATCGGTTGCGGTAGGGTGTCGGTCGTGAGGGTCACGCTGCGGTTGGGGGTCTTCAGCCCTTCGGTGCTGCTCGGCGTGGCCGCCACCACCGGTGCCCTCGACCGGGCCGGCCTCGCCGTCGAGGAGGTGCCTGCCACCTCGTCGCCCCAGCAGTTTGCCGCGCTGGTCGCCGGTGACCTCGACGCGGTGCTGACCAGCCCGGACAACATCTTCGCCCATCCACACGCGGGCGTGCGCATCATCGCCGCCGTCGACCGCGGCCTGGGCCTGTCCCTCTTCGCCCGCCCGGGCATCCGCTCCGGCGGCGCCGACCCGGGTGCCGGCCTGCGCGGCGGCGTGCTCGCCGTCGACGTGCCGCGCTCCGGCTTCGCCTTCGTGGCGTATGCGCTGCTCGCCCGCCTCGGTCTGCACGCCGGCCTCGACTACGACGTGCGGGCGATCGGCTCCACCCCGCGCCGGGCCGCCGCGCTGGCCGCCGGCGAGTGCACGATGAGCGTGCTCAACGCGGGCAGCGACCTGCGCGCCGAGGTGGCCGGCTGCGCCCGGATCAGCCGCGCCTCCACCCTCGGGCCCTACGTCGGCTCCGTCCTCGCGGCGCTCGGCTCCACCGTGGAGCGTCGTGCGCCGGCCCTGCGCGCGCTCACCTCGGCGCTGCTCGCCACCGCCGCCGCGCTCGTCGCCGGTCGCCTGGCCCGCCCGGCCGCGGAGGTGGCCGCCGAGCGCCTCGGCCTCGACGCCGACGGTGTCTCGCGGTACCTGCGCACGCTCGTCGACCCCCGCGAGGGCCTGGTGCCCACCGGCCGGCTCGACGCCCGCTCGCTGGAGACGCTGTGCTGGCTGCGCAGCAGCCACGGTGCCGGTGGCCCGGAGCTCGACGCGCTCGCCGCACCCGGTTCCGGCCTCGTCGACGAGCGGTTCCTGAGCGGACCGTCACCGGCATGACCCGGCACACCCGGCTGCTCCAGTTCACCGCGCTCGCCAGCACGCTCGACCGGTTCGCGATGCCGCCCATGCTGCTGGCCATCTCGCGCGACCTCGACATCCCGGTGTCCGGGTGGCCAGCGCGGCTGGCGCCTACTTCTTGGCGTACGGGCTGGTCCAACCCCTCTGGGGCCTCATCAGCGCCCGCGTCGGCGTGATCCGGTCGCTGCGGCTGGCGATGCTCGTGGCGGCCGTCGCCACCGCCGGTACCACGCTGGCCGTCGACGCCACCTCGCTCGTGGCATTCCGGCTCGTCGCGGGCGGTGCCTTCAGCGCTGCCGTACCCACGGCGCTCTTCTACGCCGGCGCCACCGCCGCACCGGGGCGCCGGCACCGCGACATCACCGCCCTGATGTCCGGCGTCGCGCTCGGCACGGCCGGTGCGACGGCGGGAGCCGGTGTGCTGGCGGCCACGGTCGGCTGGCGGTCCGCCTTCCTGCTCACCGGCGCCACCGCGCTGGTCGCCTGCCTGGTGCTCGGCCGGGTGCCCGAGCTGCCGGCGCCCCGGGCCGCCGCCGACGGCCTCTTCGCGCCGCTCCGCGCCGTCCTGCGCTCCCGCCCCGCGCGCGTACTCCTGCTGCTGGCCACCGTGGAGGGTGCCCTGTTGATGGGCGCGCTCACGTTCCTGCCCGCGGCGGTCGGCGCCACCGGCAGCGGCACCGCGGTCGCGGGCGGCGTCACCGCCGCGTACGGGGTGGCCGTGCTCGTCTGCGCCCCGATCGTCGGCCGCGTCCAGCAGCGCGTGCCCGCGGCCGCCCTCATCGTGGCGGGCGCCGGCCTGGCCGCGGTCGGCTGCCTGCTCGCCGCGTTCACCACGGCACCGGTCGCCGCCGCGGTGGTGTGCCTGCTGTTCGGCGCCGCCTGGGCCTCGATGCACTCCACGTTGCAGACCTGGGCGACCGAGGTGGTGCCGGAGGCCGGGCTGGCCTCGGTCTCGCTGTTCGCCTGCGCGCTCTTCACCGGCAGCGCGCTCGGCGCGGTGGCCGGCGGCCCGCCGGTGGAGGCCGGCCGCTTCGGGCTTGTGTTCGGGGTGGCGGCGGTGCTCCTGGTCCCGCTGGGTGTGCTCGGCGCGCTCGCGCGGTCCCGGTGGCGCTCACCGGTGGCGGTGCGCTCATGACGCGCTCTTACCATTCGAAGGTGCGGCAGCCGACCCTCCAGGACGTGGCGGACAACGCCCAGGTGCACCGGGCCACCGCTTCGCGCGCGCTCAACCCGGCCACCCGCCACCTCGTCAACGCCGAGACCGCCGACCGGGTGGAGCGGGTCGCGCGCTCGCTCGGCTACCGGCCGAACCCGATCGCGCGCAGCCTCAAGACCTCCCGCTCGGCGAGCATCGGGCTGGTCATTCCCGACCTGACCAACCCGCTCTTCCCGCCGATCGCGCGCGGCGTCGAAGACGTGCTGCGGCCCGTGGGGTACAGCGCCTGGATCGTCAACACCGACAACGACCCGGCCCGCGAGGCGGACGCCGTCGAGTCCATGCGGGTACGCAACGTGGAGGGCTTCGTCTTCGCCACCGCCCGGCTGGAGCACCCGCTGCTCGACGAGCTCACCGCCGCCGGCAGCCCGGTCGTGCTGGTCAACCGCCGCATCGCCACCGCCGCGATCCCGTCGGTCACCGCCGACGACGCGACAGGTGTGGCGCTGGCCGTGCGGCACCTGGTCGAGCTCGGCCACCAGCGGATCGCCCACCTGGCCGGGCCGCAGGACCTCTCCACCGGGCGGGGCCGGCTGCGCGCGTTCCGGCAGGCGCTGCAGGACCACGGACTCCCCGACGACCCCGAGCGGCTGATCGTCTGTACATCGTGGACCGAATCGGCCGGCGCCGCCGCGCTCACCGCCCTGCTCGACTCCGATGTGGACTTCACCGCCGTGCTCGCCGGCAACGACCTGCTCGCGCTGGGCTGCTACGACGCGCTCGCGGCACGCGGCCTCCGCTGCCCGGACGACGTGAGCGTGGTGGGTTTCAACGACACGCCGTTCATGGACAAGCTGAGCCCACCGCTGACCACCGTGCGCATCCCCCACTACGAGCTCGGCGCCGAAGCCGCGCGCCTGCTGCTCACTGAAATTCAGGAGCCAGATCGACATCCCCGATCGGTGCTGCTTCCCCTGACACTGGTGGTGAGGGGGTCGACCGCGCCCCCGCGACCGTGATCAGGCAGGGGGCTCCATGCTCGACTTCAATCCCATGGTCAGCCCGCACCGGGAGGACCCGCACCTGTTCTACCGGGCCGCGCGCGAGCGGCCCGTCACCTTCAGCGAATCCATCGGCGCCTACATGGTCAGCCGCTACGCCGACGTCACCGCCGTCCTCGACGACCCGCGGACGTACTCCTCGTCGGCCTCCCTCCCGTGGATCTACGACAACCCGCCCGAGGTGGTCGCCGAGCTGAAGGCCGGCAACGTGCCGGAGACCACCGTGCTGGTCAACACCGACCCGCCCGCGCACGCCCACGTCCGCGCGCTCACCGAGGCCGCGTTCAGCGGCGCCCGGGTGCGCGCACTGCTGCCACTGATGCACCGCCGGGCGAACGAGCTGATCGACGGTTTCACCCCGGGCACGACCGACCTGGTCAGCGCCTACGCCGCCCCCTTCGTCCAGACGATCATCGGCGCCGCGATCGGCTTCCCGCCCGAGGACACCGCACGCGTACACGCCTGGACCGAAGACCTCAACCTGCTGTGGAACCACTTCATCCCGGTCGAGGACCGCGTCGCCGCCGCCCGGCGGCTCGGCGACTACACCCGCTACATCCAGACGCTCATCGACGACCGCCGCGCCCACCCCCGCGACGACATGATCTCCACCCTGGTGCACGGCATCGACGGCCACCCCGGCCTCGCCGAGGACTACCTGCACAACTACATCCGCGGCAAGCGGGTGGCCGGCCTGGACACCACCCGCGACGCGATCACCGCCACCATCCTGATCGCCCTGCGCGACCCGTCGATCCGCGCGCGCATCACCGACGACCCCACCCGCACGATCGTGAAGGTCATCGAGGAGGCCCTACGCCGCGACGCCCCGCACCGCGGCCTCTTCCGCATCACCACCCGCGAGGTCGAGCTGGGCGGCGCCCTCCTGCCCAAGGGCTCGCTGCTGCTGCTCCTGTTCGGCTCGGCCAACCGCGACCCGGCCCACTTTCCCGACGCCGACACCGTCGACCTCGACCGCCCGAACGTGCGCGACCACGTAGCCTTCGGCAAGGGCCTGCACTTCTGCCCTGGCGCGCCGCTGGCCCGCGCCGAGATCCGGGTCGCGGTGGAGACGCTCTTCGCCCGCCTGCCCGACCTCCGCCTGGCCGCCGGCTACGAGCCGACGTACATCGCGAGCTACTTCTTCCGCGGCCTGGAATCCCTCGACGTGATCACCCCATGAGCGATTTTTGAGCTACCGCGACGCCCGCGGTGGTCCAGACCGTTGCTCCCGCGGCCTCACCCTCCGCGGTGGCCCAGCTCACCCCGCTCCCGCAGATCTTGGCGAGTTGGCGTTGCTCGACTTTAGGAGTTGGGATTGCTCGCCGTACGACAGCCTCCGGCGTCCTTACCAGCTCACGGTGTCCGCGCCGCGGTGGCCGGTTTACGGGGTTAGGCATTGACCCGGCAAGAAACAAGATCCACCGGTCTGGTCTTCCCCTACCCGTGCTTCTGCAGATCTTGGAGGCGGGAGCGCATGAGTCCACCCTCGTCGCGGTCTGTAACTGTCGATCAGGCGCAGGCGGCGTGAGCTTCGAGATCTTGGCGAGTTAGCGCGTTATTTCGACGCTAACTTGCCAAGATCTGCCGGATCGGGCTCGTGGGTTGAGCCGGGCGACCGCAGAGGGTGAGGCGGCACCGCGGCATAGCGGCAGCTCACGTCTCACTCGGGTCGGACTTTAAGAGGGCACCCTGACCGCGAGGCGGGCGTCACTGTCGGTGATGGACGATCGCAGCGACAGCACACGTCTGGATGCGAGGGGCAAGGGCCACCCGCTCGGCCAGGCCAACGTCCTGCGCGCCGTCCGCTGCGAACCCGCTCGGCACCGACACTCCCGCAGCTCACCGGCCGCGTGGTGTCGCGCCGCAGGTGCCTCTCAACCTGGGCGCACGAATGCGCCCACTCCCCGACATCGCTCCTCCTGCACGGCCCATATCGCTCCTCGCGCACGGCCCCGTGTGCGCCCCCTCGCACAGCTCTCGCGCCCCGGCCTCGCACCCGGCCCTCGCGCCGCCTGCGGGGCTCGGCGGGAAGCTGGTCCCGCCCCACGCGCACAGCCCTCGCGTCTGCCCCTCCCGTCCGGGCGTCCCGTCCGGCCCTCGCGTCGGGCCCTCGCGACCATGGTTTGAGCAGGAGCAATTCGCCCAAAAACTGCCGCCCAAACCATGGTCAACGCTGGCAGACCGTGATCACGCGCTGCAACGTTGCGCGGCCCGGGGCGGCCACGGCGGGTTGGCGCGGGCAGCCCACCACGGCGCAGGGTGGCGCAGGGGCGGGTTGGCGCAAGGCGGCGACACGGGCAGGGTGGCGCGGCACGGAGCGGCACGGAGCAGCGCGGAGCAGCGCGGAGCAGCACGGGGCGGGGCGGCACGGCGCAGCGCGGAGCGGCACGGGGCGGGGCGGCACGGAGCAGCGCGGCACGGAGCAGCGCCGGGCAGCGCGGCGCGTGACGAAGCGGGCCGGGCGGGCGGAAGCGCAGCGGGGCGGCGTAGCCGGCCGGGGGCAGGTTGGCCACCGCGGAGGGTGAGGCCGCGGGAGCAACGGTCCGGACCACCGCGGGCGTCGCGGTAGCTCGAGGTTTCGAGGGGCTATTCGGGTGGGAGGTGGATCTCCACCGCGCGGGCGGCCTTGGCGGCGTCGAGCAGGACGGCGTGCCTCGGGTCGGGGACCTGGAGGTGGCGGTCGGCGCGGAGGGCGGCCAGCGGGGCGAGCCGGCGGTCGGTGAGGATCGTGTCGACCGTGCGGCGGTCGCCGCCGCAGACCAGGGCGGCCAGCTCGCCGGCCGCGGGCAGCAGCACGCGGGCGGCCAGGTCGGCGGCGTCGCCGGCGGCGGCCTTGGCCTGGTTTTCGCGGCGGCGGGCGAACCGTTGCTGGGACCAGCCGCCCGCGGCCGTGCGGCTCTGCACGTAGCTGGTGTCCACTTTGGATGCTGTCAGGCGGTCGCCTAGCGCGATGCCCACCGCCACCGCGCCCTTGCGGGCCAGCAACAGGCCCAGCAGTCGCGACTCCAGCGTCGCGGACTGGAATGTGGACAGGTCGGTGTACGCGGTGACGCCGGGCGGGGCGTGCAGCTCGGCCACCGCGCCGTCCGGTGCGCGCAGCGTGATGCCGAAGTCGGCGGTCGTGGGCTCCGGCGTGCCGTGGCGGGCGGCGAAGCCCTCGACCCACCTTGGCAGGCGCTCGGGGTCGACGTCGACCCAGCGCCCGCCGCCCGCGGCCGGTCGACTGCCCATGGGCCCGACGGTACGGCATGATCGGGCGATGACGCCGCTCGCCACCGAGGTTCTGGGTCGCCTCACCCGCGTGTACGGTGCGGCGCGTGACCCGGAGCGGGCGCGGGCGATGGCGGCCTACATGCGGGACCTGTTTCCCTTCCTCGGCGTCCAGTCGCCGGCGCAGCGGGTGCTCTCGCGCGAGGTGCTCGCGGGGCTGCCGCGCCCCACCGAGGACGACCTGCGCGACGTGGCCGAGGCGTGCTGGGCCCTGCCCGAGCGGGAGTACCAGTACTTTGCCTGCGGCCTGCTGCGGCGGCACGCGCGGGTCTGCTCGGCGGGATTCCTGGAGACGGCGCGTTTCCTCGTCGTGACCAAGCCGTGGTGGGACACAGTGGACGCGCTCGCCGCGCATCTGGTGGGCACGCTCGTGTCCGAGCACCCGGAGCTGGCGTCCACGATGGACGAGTGGGCTGTCGACCGCGACATGTGGTTGGTGCGCACGGCGATCCTGCACCAGTTGCGCTACAAGGAGCGGACCGACACCGGTCGGCTCTTCGGCTACTGCACGCGGCAGGCCGGGCACACCGACTTCTTCGTACGCAAGGCGATCGGCTGGGCGCTGCGGGAGTACGCCAAGACGGACCCGGCGGCGGTCCGCGCGTTCGTGTCGGCGCACCGGCTGGCACCCCTGTCGGCGCGAGAGGCATTGAAGAACCTCTAGGCATAAGTGGGCCGGACAAGTTACCATCCGGTACACGAATGTTCCTCATATATTTACAATCACGAGGATCGCCATGCGCAGACCCGCCACCCTCCCGGTCCTCGCCGCGGCGCTGCTCACCGCGACGACCAGCCTCATCGTCCCCACACCGGCCACCGCCACGGCGGAGGCCAAGGCCGCGCAGGCGCGAGCCGCCGTGCTCGCTGCCAACGACTACTGCCTGGAGCAGTGCTCCGACATCCTCCCGCCCGGCCAGAACGGCAACGCCACGCTCGTCGAGATCCTCGCCCACCAGGCGCTCGGCACCCGCCCCGCGCACTCGGCGGACCAGCTCGACGAGTACGCCAACCTCGTCTACAACTACGCCGGCCTCAACGACGACCAGATCAACAGCTACTTCAACAACGCCTCGTTCGGCGTGCCCGCCGGGCAGGCCGAGCGCACCTACCAGCCGCGCTCCGACGTGACCGTGGTGCGCGACCGGGCCACCGGCACCCCGCACATCACCGGCACCACGCGGGCCGGCACGATGTTCGGCGCCGGGTACGCCGGTGCCGAGGACCGCCTCTTCACGATGGACCTGCTGCGGCACGTCGGGCGGGGGACGCTCACCCCGTTCGCCGGCGGTGCGGCCGGCAACCGCGCGCTGGAGCAGAGCGTCTGGCGCAACTCCCCCTACACGGAGGCCGACCTCCAGGCCCAGGTCGCCGCGCTGCGCCAGCAGGGTGCGCGGGGCGAGCAGCTGTACGCGGACGTCGAGGCGTACATCGCGGGCATCAACGCCTACATCGACGCCTGCATGCGGGGGCGCAACTGCCCCGGCGAGTACGTGCTCACCGGCCACCTCGACGCGATCACGAACGCGGGCGGGCCGGAGCGCTTCGCGATGACCGACCTCATCGCGATCGCCGGCGTCGTCGGCGGCCTCTTCGGCGGTGGCGGCGGCAACGAGATGCAGTCCGCGCTGGTGCGGATCGCCGCGCGGGCCAAGTACGGGCCGGCCGACGGCGACGCGGTGTGGCGCGGGTTCCGCGCGCAGAACGACCCGGAGACGGTGCTGACCCTCCACAACGGTCAGAGCTTCCCCTACGGTTCGGCACCCGACGACGCGCCCAGCGTGGTCATGCCGGACGCCGGCTCGGTCCGCCCTGAGCCGGTGGTCAGGGACGCTACCGGATCCGCCACCGACGGCGCCGTCGCTCTCGCGGAGCTCCAGATCGGCGCGGCCCACCGCGGCATGTCCAACGCCGTCGTCGTCTCCGGCCAGCACACGACCTCCGGCAACCCGGTGGCGGTCTTCGGGCCGCAGACCGGCTACTTCTCGCCGCAGCTGCTGCTGATGCAGGAGCTGCAGGGGCCGGGCATCAGCGCGCATGGCGTCGCGTTCGCCGGCGTGAGCCTGTACGTGCTGCTCGGGCGCGGCCAGGACTACGCGTGGAGCGCCACGTCGGCCGTGCAGGACATCACCGACACCTACGCGTTGCCGCTGTGCACCACCGACGGCTCGGCACCGACGCTCGCCACCAACCGCTACCTCCACCAGGGACAGTGCAAGGCGATGGAGGAGCTGTCACACGTCAACTCCTGGCGCCCCACCGTCGCCGACAGCACGCCGGCCGGCTCGTACCGCATCATCGCCTGGCGCACCGCGCTCGGCCTCGTCGCGTGGCGGGGCACGGTGGGCGGCCAGCCGTACGCGTTCACCCAGCGCCGCTCCACGTACGGCCGGGAGGCGCAGTCCGCGATCGGCTTCCAGATATTCAACGACCCCGCGGCGATGGGCGACGCCAATGCCTTCGTCGCGGCGGCATCCAACGTGGAGTACGCGTTCAACTGGTTCTACGTCAACTCGACCCAGTCGGCGTATTTCAACTCCGGTCGCAACCCGGTGCGTGCCGCCGGCTCCAACCCCAACCTGCCGATGGCCGCGCAGTACGAGTGGACGGGGTTCGCGCCGGTCTCCGCTCATCCACAGTCGACAAACCAGGACTACTACATCTCCTGGAACAACAAGCAGGCCCGTGACTTCAGCGCGGCGGACGGCAACTTCAGCTTCGGCTCGGTGCACCGCGGCGATTTGCTTGACGCCCCGGTGAAGGCCGCGCTGGGCGCCGGGCAGAAGCTCGACCGCGCCGCGGTCGTGCGGCTTGTGGAGGACGCGGCCACTGTGGACCTGCGCGGCAAGGAGGTGCTCGACGACCTGCTCCGGCTCATCGAGAGCCAGCCGGTCACCGACGCCGGGCTCGCCGCGGCGGTCACCCAGCTCAAGGCGTGGCAGCAGGCCGGCGCCAACCGCAAGGAGACCTCGGCCGGGTCCAAGGCGTACCAGCACGCCGCCGCGATCCGGGTCTTCGACGCGTGGTGGCCGCTCCTTGTGGACGGGCAGTTCAAGCCCGGCCTTGGCGCCGACCTGTACCAGGCGCTGGTCAACGCCATCCAGATCGACGAGTCGCCCTCCGACGACGGTTCCCAGCCGCACAAGGGCTCGGCGTTCCAGTACGGCTGGTGGGGCTATGTGGACAAGGACATCCGGCGGGTGTTGGGCGAGCCGGTGCAGGGCGGGCCGGGCCGCGCGTACTGCGGCAACGGCGACCTGACCGCCTGCCGCACGGTGCTGCTCGACACGCTCCGCGCGGCGGCGGCGCAGCCGGCGTCCACTGTGTACCCCGCTGACGAGCACTGCGCCGCCGGCGACCAGTGGTGCGCCGACGCGATCGTGCATTCCCCGCTCGGCGGCATCACCATGCCGGTCATCGCGTGGCAGAACCGTCCCACGTACCAGCAGGTGGTCTCGTTTCCGGCCGGGCGCGGCCAGGACGTGACCAACCTCGCCGCCGGGCGCCCGGCCACCGCGACCGGCTCGCAATGGCCGCACGCGGCGTCGCGGGCCTTCGACGGCGACCCGGGGAGCCGGTGGGCCAGCTCCTGGACCGACAACCAGTCGCTGACCGTCGACCTGGGATCGGTCCGGAGCGTGGGCCGGGTCATCCTGCGGTGGGAGGCGGCGTACGCGTCCGGGTACCGCATCGAGACCTCGACCGACGGTGTCACCTGGACCACCGCGTGGTCGACCGCCGCCGGCAACGGCGGCACCGACAACGACGCCTTCACCGCGCGGGACGCCCGCTACGTCCGCATGGCGGGCGCCCGCCGGGCGACCTCTTACGGCTATTCGCTGTACGAGATGGAGGTGTACTCACGCTAGGGCGGTGCCCGCCGCCAACGCGATGATCAACGCGCTCGACACGAGGGCGGTTGCCAGCCGGCCACGCGGCCCGGTCAGCAGCCGCCCTACGAGCGTGCCGCCGCCGGCGATGACGAGTTGCCAGCTCGCCGACGCGAGGAACGCGCCCGCCACGAAGAGCGCCTCTCCCCCGGCGCTCAGGCTGTCCGACGCCTGCCGACCGAGCACGAGCGCTCCGAAGTAGACGATCGTCATCGGGTTGAGGAGCGTGAGCGCCAGCAGCCCGCCGTACGCCCGCAGCGGCGAGGCGAGCCCCGCGTCCGAGCGGGCCGCGCGGGCCGGGTCGCGGTGGTGCCGGACCGCCGTGTACGCGGTGCGGGCGGCGAGCCCGAGCAGCACCGCCACGGCCACCCAGCGCAACGGTGTCGCGGCCGGCTCGATCACGCCGGCGAGGGCCGCGCCGCCGACAACGGCGACGATCGCGTACAGCCCGTCGGCGGTGGCCACGCCCATGGCCGCCGCCGCGCCGACGCGGAAGGACGTGCGGGCCGCGAGCCCCATGATCAAAATGGCGATGGCGCCGACCGGGACGGCCACGCCGTAGCCGGCGATCACGCCATCCAGAAACGCGGCGATCATGATCGTGGGTGCGGGATCGCAGCCGGCAGCCCGCCACGCTGCTGTCGCGTGCCGGCGAGGACGGCAGCGACAGGGACGCGGAAGGTTTTCGACTCGATCACGGTGCCAGTCTGCGTCACCAGCCGGGTCCGGGCGACCGAATTTAAGTGGTTGATCGCTGAACCATCCGGCGCCAGGCGCGTGCATCTGGTCGAGGGGTAGGGGGCGACGGAGCGAGGTGGGCAATGGTCACGTTCCGCATTCTCGGTCCGCTGGAGGTCGCGGGGCCGCAGGGGCGGCCCGTGCAGCTCACCGCCACCAAACCCCGCACGCTGCTCGGCCTGCTCCTGCTCCACGCCAACCGGCCGGTCGGCGTGAGCACCCTCACCGAGGCGCTGTGGCCGCTCAAGCCGCCCCGCACGGCCGCCGGCGCGCTGCGCACCCACGTCTCCAACCTGCGCACCTCGCTCCACCTGACCGGGCTGATCGCCCGCCCGCCGGGTTACCAGATCGCCGTCGACCCGTACGACCTCGACATGCTGCTGTTCGACCGGCTCGTCGGCGAGGGGCACCGCGCCGCGGCGCGGGGTGACCTGGCCACCGCGGCCGACCGGTGGGAGCGGGCGCTCGGTCTCTGGCGCGGCCGCCCGCTGGACGGGCTCGAGCTGGGCGCCGCCGCGGAGTCCACATTGGCCGATCTCGCCGAGCGGCGGCTCACCGTGCTGGAGCACTGGGCGCAGTCGCGGCTCTCGATCGGTGACCACGCCGGTACGCTGCTGCCCGCACTCGCTGCGGCCACCGCCGAGCAGCCCCTGCGCGAGCGGCTGCACGAGCTGGCGATGCTCGCGCTCTACCGGTCCGGGCGGCAGGCCGACGCGCTGGAGATGTTCCGCCAGCTGCGGCGCCGGCTCGTGGCCGACCTCGGCGTCGAACCCGGCCACGCCCTGCAGCGGCTGCAGCGCCAGATCCTCACCGCCGACCCGGCGCTCGACCCGCCCGGCGCAGCCGGCGCGGTCAGCGGGAGCCCGCCGGCGCCACGGCAGCTGCCACCCGACATCGCGGCGTTCACCGGCCGGCACCGCGAGGTCACCGCCGCCCGCGCCCGGCTCGCGACGTCGCCGCTGCGTCCCGCGCCACTTGTCGCGATCGCGGGGCCGGGTGGGGTGGGCAAGTCGGCCCTCGCCGTCTACCTGGCGCACCGGCTCGCGCACCACTTCCCGGACGGGCAGCTCTACGTCGACCTGCAGGGCGCCACGGCGGGACTGCGGCCGCTGCCGCCGCTGGAGGTGCTCGGCCGGTTTCTGCGCGCGCTCGGCGTCCGGGACACCGACGCGACCACAGTGGACGAGGCGAGCGCGGCGTTCCGCGCGGCCGCGGCGGGGCGGCGGCTGCTCGTCGTGCTGGACAACGCGCACGACGCCGAGCAGGTACGCCCGCTGCTTCCCGCCGGCACGCACACCGCGGTGCTGGTAACGAGCCGGCCCGTGCTGTCCACCTTGGACAACGCGGCGCACGTACACCTCGACGTGCTCCCGCCGGCCGAGGCGATGCTGCTGCTCAGCCGGCTCGCCGGTGCGGACCGCGTGGCCGCCGACCCGGGCGGCGCGCAGCGGGTGGCCGCCTGGTGCGGCTGCCTGCCTCTCGCGCTGCGGATCGCCGGAGCGCGGCTGGCCGCCCGCCCGTCATGGCCGGTACGCGAGCTGGCCGACCGCCTCTCCGACACCCGCCGCCGGCTGGACGAGCTGCGCTTCGGCGAGCTGGGCGTGCGCTCCAGCTTCCAGGTCAGCTACGAGCTGCTGCGCGACGGCGCGGAGGCGGACGACAGGGCGGCGGCGCGGGCGTTCGCGCTGATCGCGCTGCCGGACGCGGCCGACCTCAGCCTGCCGGCCGCCGCCGCACTGCTCGACCTGCCGCCGCTGGAGGCGGAGCGGATACTCGACCGGCTCGTCGACTGCCAGCTGCTGGCGAGCCCGGCGCCCGGCCGCTTCCGGCTGCACGACCTGCTCCGCCTGTTCGGCCGCTCAGTGTCCACAGCGGACCCCGACGCGCTCGTGCGGCTCCTGCGCTGGTACTCGACCACGGCGTGGGAAGCGTTCCGGCTGCTGCGCCCCGCGGACGCGCGGCCGGAGACCGCCGGCGAGTGGGCCGAGCGGGGCACGCCGTTCTCCGATGTGGCCGGTGCCCTCGACTGGCTGGAGTCCGAGCGGGCCAACCTCCTCGCCGCCGTACACCAGATCGCGCAGACCCCCACGCTGCCCGCCGCCGCCGCGAGCAGCCTGGCCCGCGCGATGTTCGCTTTCTTCCACATACGCGGCTACCTCAACGACTGGGTCGAGGTCAACGAGGTGGCCCGCACGGTCGCCCGCCGCGCCGCCGACCCGATCGCCGAGGCGCACGCGAGCCGCGACCTCGGTGCGGCGTTCGAGGTACGCGGCGAGTACCCGAAGGCGCTCGACCGCCTGCGCGAGGCCCTCGACCGCTACGCGGCCGCGGGTGACCGGCCCGGCGAGGCGGCCTGCCTGAACGGGCTCGGCACCGTCTACGACAGCCTCGGCCAGCTCACCGAGGCGGCCGCCAGCCTCGAACGGAGCCTCGCCATCAGCCGCGACCTGGACGACCGCCACAGCGCGGCGATCAGCCTCAACAACCTCGGCGAAGTCTACTGTGGACTCGGCGAGCACGGCCCCGCGGTGGAGAGCCTGCGCGAGGCGCTCGGCATCTTCCGCGGCAACGGCAACCGGCGCAGCCAGGCCGCGGTGCTGAGCAACCTGGCACAGGTCTACGAGCGGCAGGGCGCGTACCCGCAGGCGCAGGAGTGCTACGAACAGAGCTACGCGATGTTCGTCGACCTGGGAATCGCGGTCGGCCAGGCCACGGTCCTGACCCAGCTCGGCCGCGTGTACCGCCTGCGCGGCCAGCACACCCAGGCCCTCGATCGGCTGGGCACCGCGCTGGAGCTGGCCGAAAAGGTGGACGAGCGCCGCAGCGCCGGCCTCTGCCTCAGCGAGCTGGGCCTGACCCACGCCGAGCTGGGCGACCAGGAGGCGGCGCGGGCGGCGTGGGAGCGGGCGCTGGCCGTCTTCGAGGCACTCGGCGTCCCCGAGGCCGACAAGGTCCGCGCCGACCTCGCGGCCGCGACGCCCGCCACATAGCCGAGCTACCGCGATGTCCGCGGTGGTCCGGACCGTTGCTCCCGCAGCCTCACCCTCCGCGGTCCTCCAGCGCGGCGGCTACCTGATGTACGGCAAAGGCGGCCCCGGCGCCTCGGCTAGCGGCGCGGCCAACCCTCGGCGCCGGCCGGGCAACCAACGTGCCGCGGCCGCCCACCCGCCCCGCGAAGGTCGTCAGACGTTGAAGCCGAGCGCCCGCAGCTGGTCGCGGCCCTCGTCCGTAATCTTGTCCGGGCCCCACGGCGGCAGCCACACCCAGTTGATGCGGAAGTCCTTCACCAGGCCGCCGCCCGGGCCGGTGGTCAGCGCGGAACGCGTCTGGTCCTCGATCACGTCCGTGAGCGGGCAGGCCGCCGACGTCAGCGTCATGTCCAGCGTCGCCACGTTTTCGTCGTCGACGTGGATGCCGTAGACGAGGCCGAGGTCGACGACGTTGATGCCCAGCTCGGGGTCGACGACGTCCTTCATCGCCTCTTCGACGTCCGCGACGGCGGACTTCGTCACGTCACTCATGATCCCTGTACCTCCGATGCAGCGGCGGACGAAGGCGAGCCGGTCACGCCGGCCCGCACCGCGGCGTCCTTGAACGCCATCCACGGTAACAACGCGCACTTCACGCGCGCCGGGTAGCGGGCCACGCCGGCGAAGGCGATGCCGTCGCCGAGCAGCTCCTCGTCGGGCGTCACCTGGCCCCGGCCGCCCATCAGCTCGACGAAGCCGTCCATGATCTTGAACGCCCGGCCGGCTTCTTGGCCGCGCAGCAGCTCGTGCAGCACGCTCGCCGAGGCCTGGCTGATCGAGCAGCCCATGCCGTCGTACGAGATGTCGGTCAGCTCGTCGCCGTCGGTGGCCACCCGGATGGTGACCTCGTCACCGCAGGTGGGGTTGACGTGATGCGCCTCGCCCACCGACGAGCCGGCACCAGGCTCGCGCAGCCCACGGCCGTGCGGGTGCTTGTAGTGGTCGAGGATGATTTCCTGGTACAGCTGCTCGAACTCCATCAGTCGAACACCTTCCGAACCTGCTCGAGGCCGCGCACCAGCGCGTCGACCTCGCCAGCCGTCGTGTAGAGGTAGAACGACGCCCGGGTCATGGCGGGCACCCCGTACCGCACGCAGAGCGGACGGGCGCAGTGGTGGCCGACGCGCACCTCCACGCCGACCGAGTCGAGGATCTGCCCCACGTCGTGTGGATGTATCCCGTCGAGCCCGAACGAGATCGTGCCGCCCCGGCCCACCGGCGTGGTGGGACCGAAGATGCGCAGGCCGGGCACGGTGGCGAGGGCGTCCAGCGCGTACGCCGCGAGCTCCTTCTCGTGCCACCGGATGGCTTCCATGCCGATGCCGGTGAGGTAGTCGACGGCGGCGCCCAGCCCCACGGCCTCGGCGATCGGCGGGGTGCCCGCCTCGAACCGGGCCGGCGGCGGCGCGAACGTCGACCGCTCCATCGTGACCGTCTCGATCATGGAGCCGCCGCCGAGCACCGGCGGCATCGCCTCCAGCAGCTCGTGCCGTCCCCACAGCACGCCGATGCCGGTGGGACCGCACATCTTGTGCCCGGTGAACGCCAGGAAGTCGGCGCCCAGATCAGCCACGTCGACCGGGATGTGCGGCGCGGCCTGCGAGGCGTCGAGCAGTACCAGCGCGCCCACCTCGTGCGCCCGCGTGGTGATGGCGGAGGTGGGGTTGATGGTGCCGAGGACGTTGGAGACGAGCGCGTACGACACGAGCTTGGTGCGCTCGTTGACAAGCTCGTCCAGGTCTTCGAGGTCGAGGCGGCCGGCGTCGGTCACCCGGAACCACCGCAGCGTCGCGCCGGTGCGCTCGCACAGCAGCTGCCACGGCACGATGTTGGAGTGGTGCTCCATCTCGGAGATCACGATCTCGTCGCCGGGGCCGATCGCGAGCCGCGAGCCCTTCGGCGAGTTGGAGATCGCGTACGCCACGAGGTTGATCGCCTCGGTCGCGTTCTTGACGAAGACGATCTCCTCGGGGCGCGCGGCGTTGACGAAGTGGGCCACCTTGGCGCGGGCCCCCTCGTACGCCTCCGTCGCCTCGGTGCCGACCTGGTGCACCGAGCGGGCCACGTTGCCGTTGTGCCGCTCGAGGTGCTCCGTCATCGCGTCGATCACCTGGCGCGGCTTCTGCGAGGTGTTGCCGCTGTCCAGGTACACCATCGGGTGGCCGTTGACCTCCCGACCCAGGATCGGGAAGTCGGCGCGCACCTTCTCCACGTCGAAGCGAGGCACGTCGCCGTACTGCGGCATGCCCTCCGGGATCGTGATGGTCATGATCCGGTCTCCCGGCTTCTCGCCGCCCGCGGCCACGAATTCGCTGAGTTGGATGATTCGCTCGCAAGCTCGCTCATGTGTAACCCCTCAGGCGGTGGCCGGTCCGGCCCCTGCCAGGTAGCGCTCGTAGCCCTCGGCTTCGAGCTTTTCGGCGAGCTCCGGGCCGCCCTCCTCGACGATCCGGCCGGCCACGAAGACGTGCACGAAGTCGGGCTGGATGTACCGGAGGATCCGGGTGTAGTGCGTGATCAGCAGCAGGCCGGTCTCGCCGGTGGCGCGGACGCGGTTGACGCCCTCGCTGACCACGCGCAGCGCGTCGATGTCGAGGCCGGAGTCGGTCTCGTCGAGGATCGCCACGCGCGGGTTGAGCAGCTCGAGCTGCATGATCTCGTGGCGCTTCTTCTCACCGCCGGAGAAGCCCTCGTTGACGTTGCGCTGGGCGAAGGCGGGGTCCATGTGCAGCCGCTCCATCGCGCCGCGCAGCTCACCGGCCCAGGTGCGCAGCTTCGGCGCCTCGCCGTCGATCGCGGTCTTGGCGGTGCGCAGGAAGTTGGCCACCGAGACGCCGGGGACCTCCACCGGGTACTGCATGGCGAGGAAGAGGCCCGCCCGGGCCCGCTCGTCGACGGTCATGGACAGCACGTCGGCGCCGTCGAGGGTGACGGTGCCGGCGGTGACCTGGTACTTGGGGTGGCCGGCGATCGAGTACGCCAGGGTGGACTTGCCCGACCCGTTCGGCCCCATGATCGCGTGCGTCTCACCAGCGCGGACGGTCAGGTTGACCCCGGCGAGGATCGGCTTCAGCTCACCCTCGGGCAGCTTGACCGACACCTGCAGGTCGCGGATCTCCAGGGTGCTCATGACGGGTGTACTCCATTGCTAGGTTTGGGCCGGCCATTTTCGTCAACTGAGATATAGACGTCGCCGTCGCGGACCTCGACCGGGTAGATCGGGACGGGCTCGGTGGCCGGCAGGCCGGTGGGCTGGCCGGTGCGCAGGTCGAAGCGGGAGCCGTGCAGCCAGCACTCGAGCGTGCAGCCGTCGACCTCACCCTCCGAGAGCGGCACCTCGGCGTGCGAGCACATGTCGTGGATGGCGTAGAAGTTGTCGTCTTCGGCGTGCACCAGCGCGACCTCGACGCCGTCGATGGCGGCGGCGACTGAGGAGCCCTTGGGCACGTCCTCCACGGAACAGACCTTGATCATGTGCCCGCCTTCAGCAGGCGCTCCTCGATCGAGGCGCCGAGCCGCTCGCGCAGCTCCTCGACGGGGATCTTGTTGATCAGCTCGGCGAAGAAGCCGCGCACGACGAGCTTGCGCGCCTCGGACTCCGGGATCCCCCGGGCCATCAGATAGAAAAGCTGCTCGTCATCGAATCGGCCGGTCGCGCTCGCGTGGCCGGCGCCGGCCACCTCGCCGGTCTCGATCTCCAGATTGGGTACCGAGTCCGCCCGCGCACCGTCCGTCAGCACGAGGTTGCGGTTGATCTCGTACGTGTCGGTGCCGGTCGCCTGCACCTGGATCAGCACATCGCCGACCCACACGGTGTGCGCGCCCTCGCCCTGCAGCGCCCCGCGGTAGCCGACGTAGCTGCGGCAGTCCGGCACGCTGTGGTCGACGAGCTGGCGGTGCTCGAGGTGCTGGCCGGCGTCGGCGAAGTACAGCCCGTAGAGCTCGGCCTCGCCGCCGCGCCCGGTGTAGTCGACGCTTGTGTACTGCCGCACAAGGTCACCGCCGAGCGACACCTGCACGTGCGTCACCCGCGCGTCGCGGCCGAGCCGGAAGCGGATGTGCTGCGCCTGCACGGCGTCGGGGGCCCAGTCGGCCACGGTGACGAAAGTGAGCTTCGCACCGTCGGCGATCGCGACCTCGACGTTGTCGGCGAGCGTGACCGAACCGGTCTGCTCCAGCACGATCGTGGCCTCGGCGAACCGCCCGACCTCGATGAACGTGTGCCCGAAGCTCACCGCGCCGTCGCCGACCACCTTGAGGATGGCTGGCGCGTCGAGCACCGACTCGGCGTCGACCGCGATCACGGACGCCTGGGTCACGCGGCCGTAGGCGAGGGCGCTGACCCGGTCGAACGGCGTCAGCACGCTACCGATCCGCGCATCAGTCTTGTCCACAGTGGACACGCTGACGCCGGCCGGAAGCGACGTGTACCCGATGGCGGGAGCGGGACCACCGACCACGTCGCCGGTCAGGCCGCGGAGGCGCTTGAGCGGCGTGAAGCGCCAGTCTTCCTCCAGGCCGGTGAGGGCGGGGAAATCGGCGACGTCGTACGACCGCAGCGCCTGCGCTTTGCTCTTGGGTGGGCTCAGCGTCTTCGGTGCACCTGCGGCCAGGGTGTCGGTCATCTAGCCGACGGCTCCTTCCATCTGCAGTTCGATGAGGCGGTTGAGCTCCAGCGCGTACTCCATCGGGAGCTCCTTGGCGATCGGCTCGATGAAGCCGCGCACGATCATCGCCATCGCCTCGTCCTCGGTCAGGCCCCGGCTCATCAGGTAGAAGAGCTGGTCCTCACTGACCTTGGAGACGGTCGCCTCGTGACCCATCGAGACGTCGTCCTCGCGGATGTCCACGTACGGGTACGTGTCGGAGCGCGAGATCGTGTCGACCAGCAGCGCGTCGCACTTCACCGTGCTCTTGCTGTGGTGCGAGCCCTCGAGCACCTGGACCAGGCCCCGGTACGAGGTGCGGCCGCCGCCACGGGCGATCGACTTGCTGATGATGGTGGAGGACGTGTTGGGCGCGGCGTGCACCATCTTGGCGCCGGCGTCCTGGTGCTGCCCCTCGCCGGCCATCGCGACCGAGAGCACCTCGCCCTTGGCGTGGTCGCCGGTCATGTACACGGCCGGGTACTTCATCGTGACCTTGGAGCCGATGTTGCCGTCGATCCACTCCATGGTCGCGCCCTCGTGCGCCACGGCGCGCTTGGTGACCAGGTTGTAGACGTTGTTCGACCAGTTCTGGATCGTCGTGTACCGGCAGCGCGCGTTCTTCTTCACGATGATCTCGACGACCGCGCTGTGCAGCGAGTCGGAGGAGTAGATCGGCGCGGTGCAGCCCTCGACGTAGTGCACGTACGCACCCTCGTCGACGATGATCAGGGTCCGCTCGAACTGGCCCATGTTTTCCGTGTTGATCCGGAAGTAGGCCTGGAGCGGGATCTCCACGTTTACGCCCTTCGGCACGTAGATGAACGAGCCACCGGACCACACCGCGGTGTTGAGCGCGGCGAACTTGTTGTCGCCGACCGGGATCACCGTGCCGAAGTACTCCTTGAAGAGCTCCGGGTGCTCCTTGAGCGCGGTGTCGGTGTCGAGGAAGACGACGCCCTGCTCCTCAAGGTCCTCACGGATCTTGTGGTAGACGACCTCGGACTCGTACTGCGCGGCGACACCCGCCACGAGGCGCTGCTTCTCCGCCTCGGGGATGCCCAGCTTGTCGTACGTGTTCTTGATGTCGGCGGGCAGGTCGTCCCAGGTGGCCGCCTGCTTCTCCGTGGAGCGCACGAAGTACTTGATGTTGTTGAAGTCAATGCCGGTGAGGTCGGCGCCCCAGGCGGGCATCGGCTTGCGACCGAACAGCCGCAGGCCCTTGAGCCGCAGGTCGAGCATCCACTCCGGCTCGTTCTTCTTCGCCGAGATGTCGCGGACGACCGCCTCGTTGAGACCCCGCTGTGCGGCGGCGCCGGCGACGTCCGAGTCGGCCCAGCCGTACTCGTAGTTACCGAGGACGGCGAGCTGCTCCGCTTGGGTCATCTGCTCGGTCATCTATTCGGTCCTCACCGTGATTGTTTGTGCCGGAATGTGCGTGGTGCACACCCCGTCGCCGTGCGCGATGGTGGCTAGGCGCTGCACGTGGGTGCCGATCAGGCGGGAGATCACCGCGGTCTCGGCCTCGCACAGCTGGGGAAACTCGGCGGCCACGTGCGCCACCGGGCAGTGGTGCTGGCAGAGCTGGCCGCCGGACGCGATGGTCGACGCGTTGGCAGCGTAGCCCTCCGCGGTCAGGGCGTCGGCGAGCGCCTCGGCACGCGCGAGCGGGTCCTCACCGGCCCCCTCCATCGCGGCGCGGCAGCGCGCCTCCAGCCCGGACACCTGCTCGGCGGCGAACTCCGACACCGCTGCCGCCCCGTTGTTACGGGAGATCCAGCGCAGCGCGGCGGTGGCCATGCCGTCGTAGAAGTGGGTGCCGCAGTCCTGCTTGCCGGCGTCCGTCAGCACGAACACGCGGGCAGGTCGCCCGCGGCCTCGGTGGCCCCGAACCGGGCGCTCGCGCGAGACGACGGCCCCGTCGGCCAGCATGGCGTCAAGGTGCTTGCGGATGGCGGCGGAGCTGAGCCCCAGCTCGGCGCCAAGCTCGGCCGCGGTGGCCGAGCCGTGCGCCAGGAGCAGCCGGGCAACGCGGTCACGGGTGCGCCCGTCGACCGCCGCCGGGTGCTCAGGGAGCGCCGCCACGTTTTTCACAACGCCCACGTTACGTATTTCCGCGAGCGCCCGCAAACCCGGGTCGGCGTGATCCACCCCACCGGGGTGAGCCCAGAATCCCCCGATCGTGCGAGTCGTCCGCTTCGCCCCATTGTGGGCGGCCTGGACCGCGCCGCACTGCGATGCTACGTGGCCGCCGGCCCCCCGCCGCGGCTGGGCACTCTTCCGCGGCCGGGGGCGCTCGCCGACCCGCTTCAGGACCAGGATTTGAGCTACCGCGATGTCCGCGGTGGTCCGGAGGTCTCGGTGCGGTGGGACGGAGCTACGGGACGTGGGCGGGGATGGGGACCGGCTGGGTGTGGGCCGGAGCGTCGGTCTGGGCGGCGGGTGGTGTGGACGCGGGGCGCAGGGACCAGACGAGCGACAGCGTGGCGAGCCAGACCAAACAGGCGCCGAGCATGTGGGCGCCGACCAGCAGGACCGGCAGGTCGGTGAAGTACTGCACGAAGCCGATCAGGCCCTGGCCGAGCTCGACCGCGAGCAGCACCGCCGCCGCGCGGGCGGCAGTGCGCTGGCCCATCGCGCGCAGAGTGATCCACGCGGCCACCGTCAGGCCGATCAGCAGGAACACCAGGTCGGCGTGTACCTGGGAGATGGTCTCGGGGTCCAGGCCGTTGCGGGCGGCACCGTGGTCGCCGGAGTGCGGGCCGCTGCCCGTGACCCACGTGCCGACCACCAGCACGGCGGCGCTCGCGATGGCCACGGCCCAGGCCAGCGGGCGCAGCGCGGGCGGGACCGGTGTCGCGGGCTCGGGTGGGTCGGTGGCGCGCCAGAAGGCGTACGCCAGGGCGATCACGGCGATCGACGCGAGAAAGTGCAGGCCGACCACCCACGGGTTGAGGTCGGTGAGGACCGTGAAGCCGCCGATCACGCCCTGCGCGGGGATGCCCAGGAAGACGGCGACCGAGAGCCACCGCAGGCGGCCCCGGTGGCGCCAGGCGGCCACCACGCCGGCGACCGCGACCGCGGCGACCACGAAGGTCAGCAGGCGGTTGCCGAACTCGATGACGCCGTGGACGCCCATCTCGGCGGTCGTCGTGTACGACTCGTCGGTACAGCGCGGCCACGTGGGGCAGCCCAGCCCGGAGTCGGTCAGCCGCACCGCGCCGCCCGTCACCACGATGGCGACGTTGGCGACGATGGAAGCGAGGGCGAGGCGGCGGAGCACGGAAACTATCGTACGTAGTAGCTCCGGAGCGCCCTCACCCGGCCAGCTTGTACGCCCGGATCACCGTCTGCGTCACCGTGTTGCCGGCGCTGTCCGCCGCGGTCGCGCGGAGCGAGACGTAGCCGTCGCGGGCCGGGTGGGTGAGCGTCGCCTGGCCGGCCACCACCGGGGCGGGCGCCCAGGTCGCGCCGTCGTCGTACGAGACCTCGACCGCCAGGCTGCGGTTGGCGCCGGCCGCCGAGTCGGGCTGTGCCACCACGCTCACCGGTACCGTCACGGTCTGCCCGGACGGCGCGGCGTTCTCCTCGTCGACCCGCGGCGCGAACCGCACCGTGGACAGCGGCAGCCGCGCCGCCGCGTCACCGGTGACGTGCGCCGAGCGGAACGTCCAAGCCACGCTGACCCGCGTGGAGAGCGTGGCCGGGCCGCTGCGCTCGGCGCTCATCTCCAGGCGGTAGTCGGCCGCCTCCGGCGGCACCTCGAACTCCGCCGTCAGCTCGTCGGCGGACGCGACGACGGACGAGGCGCGGTACAGCGTGATCCGGCCGGCGGCGATCGAGGAGTAGCCGGCCCGGCCTGCGCCGTCGCCGTACAGCGGGGCGAGCACCAGGAGCGTGTCGCCGCGGCGGGTCACCCACTGGTGCTCGTACGCCGGGGAGGCCACCGTCGGGCCGAAGACGCCGCGGCTCCACTGCTCCTGGTACGCCTGGCCGCCCCGGTACGCCACGGGCGGCGCGACGGTGGACGTCACGTACTGGTCGGTGGTCATCTCGTCGAACGAGCGGAACCACCGCACACGCCCCTCGACGTTGTAGTACTCGGTGCGCGCCGAGGGCAGGGCGACGGGCATCGCGTAGGCGAAGCCGCCCATCACGGTGTCGGGCAGCACCGGCCACGCCATCTTCTGCCCGGTGGTACCCGATGCCTCGTGGCCGTGGTCCGCGCGGACGGTGGCCAGGTCGGCGGCGGTGAGCGTGCGCCCGAAGCCGGTCGGCATGCGGTCCTCGGTGAGCCAGCCGAGCAGGTACGCGCCACCGTCGAAGCCGTACGTCGCGGAGACCCGGTTGACGAAGCCGGCCCCGGTGCCGCCGATGCCCGCCGTGTAGAGCCCGCCGAACGTGCGGCCCAGCGTGCCGACCTCGACCGTGCGGCCGGGCGCGATCGACACCGCGGCCACCTCGGCGAACTCCTGTACCGCGTCGGCCCTCGGCAGCGTCACGGAGATCGGCGCGCCCTGCCGCGCGTCGAGGGTCGCGGTGGTCGCGCCGGCCACGTCCAGGGTGGGCTGGCCGACGATCGTGGTGGCGTACCCGTTGCCGTCCGGCCCGGTGATCGCGCTGAGCACCGCGTACCGCCCCTTGGGCACGCGGGTGGTGACCGTGCCGGCGGAGGCGGGCAGGCTCTGTGCGATCTTGCCGTCGGCGGAGGCGAGGACTGTCACGTACCCGTCGGCGGCCGCGCCGTCCCGCCCCACGTGCGCGACTGTCACGTCGTAGCTCTCCACCTCGCGGTCCACGGCGAGCGGCAGCCGCAGCGCGCCGGCGACAAGATGGCCGGTGAGCAGGCCCTCGCCGCCGTCGACGGTGCCATCCGCCGTCACCGTCACCTCGGCCGACCCGCCGGCCGGAACGCTCACCGAGGCCGGAGCGACGGTGAACACCCGCGGCCCGTCCACGGATACGTCGAGGTCCACCGCGGCGTCACCGGCGTTGCGCAGCGAGACGACCCGGGTGACCGGCTGGTCGTCGACGTGCGGCCACGCCAGGCGGCCGAAGCTGACGCTGGCGGGGCTCGCCGTCAGCGACTGGGCCACCGCGCGACCCACGTCGAGCCGCCCCGCCCCCTCGGCGAACGCGTCGCCGAGCACCGGCCGCGCCGCGCTCATCAGCCCGCCCTTGAGCTGGGCCGGCGTCCAGTCGGGGTGCTGCTGGGCGAGGATCGCGGCGGCACCGGCGACGTGCGGCGCGGCCATCGAGGTACCCGAAAGGGCCGTCTCGCCCTGCCCCGGCAGCCCGGAGTCGGCGCCGCGGGCGGCGACGATGTCGACGCCCGGCGCGGTGATGTCCGGCTTGATGGCGCCGTCGACGCGCGGGCCGCGGCTGGAGAAGGCGGCCAGGACGTCCGACTTGCTCACCGCGCCGACCGCGAGCGCGGCGTCCGCGCTGGCCGGGGAGGCGATCGTTCCGGTACCGGGCACGTTGCCGGCCGCGACCACGAACAGCGTGCCGTGCTCGGCGGTCAGCGTGCCGACCGCCTCCTCGATCGGGTCGAGACCGGGCGTGTCCGGCCCTCCGAGGCTGAGGTTGACGACCTTGGCGCCCTGGTCGGCCGCCCACTGCATGCCGGCGAGGATCCACGACTCGGCGCAGCCACCGACCACGCACACCTTGCCGTCGAGCAGGCGCGCGCCGGGCGCCACACCGGCGGTACCGGCCACGGTGGAGGCCACGTGCGTGCCGTGGCCGGTGCGGTCCTTGCTGTCCTCGTTCTCCTCGGTGAAGTTCTGCCGCGCGGTCACCCGGTCGGCGAGCGCGGGGTGGGCGGCATCGATGCCGCTGTCGAGCACCGCGACGGTGACGCCGGTCCCGTCGTAGCCGGCCGCCCACGCCTGCGGCGCGCCCACCTGCGGCACGCTCTGCGCGAGCGAGGGCCGGCGCAGGCCGTCGAGCCAGATCGTGTCGACGCCGATGGTGAGCCGCCGCTCGGCCGGCCCGCCGACGGTGAACGTGCCCCAGAACGACGCCAGCCGCGCCGACTGCGCCGCCACCGCGAGCGCGTCGACGGTGGGCAGCTCGCGGGTCACCCGGGCGCCGACCTCCGCCACCCGCTCGCCGACGCGGGCGCGCTCGTCGTCGCCCGCGTACGCCACGATCAGCGGCAGCTCGATCCGCCCGTCGTAGCCGAACGACAGCAGCGTCGTCACGTCGAACAGGCGGGGGTCGAGGTCGCCGGCGCGCAGCAGCGGCAGCGCGTCCGCCGGTACCACATGGATGTGGCCGTCGCCGTCGCGGCGGGTGACGAACGGCATCGCCTCGCGGCCGGGTGCCGGCCGCACGGACGCCTTGTCGCCGGCCGTCACCGTCACGACGTCGCCGGAGACGAGCGTGACGCCCCGCGAGTCGGCGGGGGCCGTGGCCGGTGCGAGGACCGACGCGGCAGCGGGTGCAACACCAACAGCAGCGCACAGCATGACCAATGCCGCCGCTCGCCCGATAACCCGCCGCACTATGTCACCTCCACCGAAACGGACATCGATGGACGACTATACGCGGATGGGCTCAGAGGCGCGAGGTGATGGCCTCCGCGAATCGCTCGGGCGCGCCCGCGGCGGTGCCGAGGAACAGCGACGGCTCGGTGAGCTCCAGCTCGACCAGCACCGGCAGGTCGTCGGGGCCGGGTATGAGGTCGACCCGCGCGTAGAGCAGGCGGTCGGCGCCCCCGGGGACGGCCGCGAGCGCCTTGCGCGCGATCTCCAGCTCGGCGTCGAGCGGCGTGCGGGGCCGGATCGACTCCTCCTTGTAGAGGCCCTCGACGTTTTCGTCCGGCCCGGTGAGCATCGCGCCCTTGCGGACCGCGTGGCTGAAAACGAACTGGCCATCGTCAGGGAAGAAGAGCAGCGCGGTTTCCCCGTACGTGTCGACGGCGACCAGGTACGGCTGCACCATGACCAGGCGCCCGGCCGCCTGCAGCCGCGCGACGTGCGCGGCGGCGAGCTCGCGGTGCTCGGCCTTGACCAGGTTGTACCGCCCGGAGTCGAGGCTGCCCGCGCCCACCGCCGGCTTGACCACGAACTCGCCCACCAGCGGCGGCTCCCACGCCTCGCCCGGCTCGACCCAGGTGGTGGGCACGACGGGCACGCCAGCGGCGGCCAGCTCGCGCAGGTACCGCTTGTCGGTGTTCCAGCTGACGACGTCGGCCGGGTTGGCCAGGCGGGGCACCTTGGCGGCCCAGGCGACGAACTCCTCGCGCCGGGCCACGTAGTCCCACGGCGAGCGGATCACGGCGAGGGCGAAGGAGGCCCAGTCGACGGCCGCGTCCCAGGCGACCGGGACGACCTCGACGCCGCGCTCGCGCAACGCCGGCACGACCAGCCGGTCGTCCGCGTCCAGCTCGGGGATGCGGTCACACGTAACGAGAGCGACCCGGGATCGCTCCCGGGTCGCTGGGACAGAAACTTCGTTCAACACAACGGCTAACGAGCGAGTGATCGCCGGCCCATCGACCTCCACAGGTCGTTGCTCGGGCGCATCTGGTCCATGAGCTCGCGCTCCCACTCGTTTTCCACCTCGACGCCTGCCTTGACGCACGCCTGGCGCGCCACGTCGGTGCCGTCGGCGAACTGGTCAGCCCACTCCCCGTCGCCTCCGACGAGGACGATGCGGGCGCCACGCTTGCCGACGTACTCGATGACCGCCTTTGCACCGCCGTGACCGGCGGCGAATGCCCGGAGACCCGCGACGAGGCCGCTGGAGGCCTGCGCCGTGGCCGTCGGGCCGGCGATCAGGTTGGTATCGGAACCATCTGCCATGCGACCGAGCGTAAGCAGAGGCACCTACCGGCGACGGCCCTCTCACGTTTTTTTGTGATGCCAATTACCCGACGTTTAATCCCCGTATCCCTGTGGTTTTGCCCGATTTATGGACTTAAATCAGTCCAAAGGGGCGGGACAAAAGGGACGCTACTTCAAGCGTTCATCGATGGTCGAGGCGGTCGGGCGATTCCGGGTCTAATTCGAGCGAAAGGGACATTAGACGAGGGCGTCAGCAGCCACCGCGACGAAGAGGATCGTCAGGTACGTGATCGTCCAGTGGAACAGCCGCATGGGACGCATCTGCTCCCCCGCTTGGCGCGACCGACCAGCGCGTACGCCTCGCGGAGCAGCAGCACGCCGGTGACGACAGCGGTCACCCCGTAGATCGGGCTGAGGCCGAGCGCGCCGCGGCCCAGCGGCCACACGGCGACCGACGCGGCCACGGTCAGCCAGCTGAAGAGCAGGATCTCCACGTTGACCCGGCGCTGCGAGGCGACCACCGGCAGCATCGGGATGCCGGCGCGGGCGTAGTCGGCCTTGAACCGGATCGCGAGCGCGTAGAAGTGCGGCATCTGCCAGAAGAACACGACGGCGAACAGCCCCCACGCGGTGGCGGAGAGCCCACCGGTCACCGCCGCCCAGCCGATGAGCACCGGCGCCGCGCCGCACACACCGCCCCAGAACGTGTTCGCCGGGGTGCTGCGCTTGAGCCACAGGGTGTAGACCACGTCGTAGTAGACGATCGCCGCGAGGGTGAGGCCGGTCGCCAGCCAGTTGGTGAAGGCGGCCATCAGCGCCACCGACACGACGCCAAGGACGAGGCCGAAGACCAGTGCGCTGCGCGGCGAGACCCGGTGCGCCGGGAGCGGGCGGCGCGACGTGCGCTTCATCACCTGGTCGATGTCGCGGTCGATGTAGCAGTTCAGCGCGTTCGCCGCGCCGGCCGCGAGCGAGCCGCCGACGAGCACCACGGCCACCAGCCACAGCGAGGGGATACCGCCGGCCGCGAGCATCATCGCCGGCACGGTGGTGACCAGCAGCAGCTCGACGATGCGCGGCTTGGTCAGCGCCACGTACGCCTTAATCACGGCGACCACGTCGCCCGCGCGCACGCGCTGCCGGGGCGGTACCAGGTCGCGCGGGGCGACCGGCACCAACGGCCGGGCGGTGGCCGGCGGGTGGGGGCGCTCGGTGATCGTACTCACGTGGCGGTTCACCTTCCGGGCGTTGGGCGGGTGACGCACAGCGCGGACAACAAGGTCAACGCACCGTCCGACAGGGTACGCGCTGGAAAAACGCCACCTACTACGACCCCACGTAGTTAATACAGACCCCACGTAGTTAAGACGGAGCGTGCCGCCGGTCACAGCTTGTTGTCCCACGCGTCGGCCGGTCACCCCGCGCACGTTTAGCACGGGTAGATAGGGTCATCGCAAGAGGGTTGCCGCATTGCCGAGGAGCGCACATCGTGACCGCGAACGAAGCCCAACTACCCTGGTCCGAGCTCGACCGCAAAGCGGTCGACACCGTACGGGTCCTGGCCATGGACGCCGTGGAGAAGGCCGGCAACGGCCACCCCGGCACCGCGATGAGCCTGGCACCGGCGGCGTACCTGCTGTTCAACAAGCTGATGCGTCATGATCCGACGGATCCACATTGGCCGGGTCGGGACCGCTTCGTGCTGTCCATGGGTCACTCCAGCCTCACCCTCTACATACAGCTCTACCTCTCCGGCTACGGGCTGAGCCTCGATGACCTCAAGTCGCTGCGGCAGTGGGGATCCCTCACCCCGGGTCACCCCGAGCACGGGCACACGGTGGGTGTCGAGACGACCACCGGCCCGCTCGGCCAGGGCGTCGGAAACGCGGTCGGCATGGCGTTCGCGGCGCGGCGCGAGCGGGGCCTGTTCGACCCGGAGAGCGAGCCCGGCCAGTCCCCGTTCGACCACCACATCTGGGCCTTCGCCTCGGACGGCGACCTCGAGGAGGGCATCAGCCACGAGGCGAGCGCGCTCGCCGGCCACCAGAAGCTGGGCAACCTCATCCTTCTGTGGGACGACAACGAGATCTCGATCGAGGACGACACCCGGATCGCGAAGAGCGAGGACATCGCCAAGCGGTACGAGGCGTACGGCTGGCACGTGCAGACCGTCGACTGGCGGGGCGGCCACCACGCCGACGAGGGTGAGTACCACGAGGACGTGCAGGCGCTGTTCGCCGCGTTCGAGGCGGCCAAGGCGGAGACCGAGCGCCCCTCGTTCATCGCGCTCCGCACGATCATCGCGTGGCCGGCGCCCAACAAGCAGAACACCGGCAAGGCGCACGGCTCCGCGCTCGGTGCCGAGGAGGTCGGCGCCACGAAGAAGCTGCTCGGCTTCGACCCGGCGCAGTCGTTCGCCGTGGATGAAAAGGTGCTCGCCCACGCCCGCGAGGTGGTCGACCGCGGCCGCGCGGCACACGACCAGTGGCGGTCGAAGTTCGACGCCTGGGCCGCCGCCAACCCCGAGCGCAAGGCGCTGTTCGACCGGCTCGCCACCCGTTCGCTGCCGGATGGCTGGACCGACGCGCTGCCGGAGTTTCCCGCGGACCCCAAGGGCGTCGCGACCCGGGCCGCCTCCGGCAAAATCCTCTCGGCGCTCGCGCCGGTGCTGCCCGAGCTGTGGGGCGGCTCGGCCGACCTCGCCGAGAGCAACAACACCACGATGAAGGGCGAGCCGTCCTTCGTGCCGCCGGAGCACGCGACCAAGGAGTTTCCCGGCGACATCTACGGCCGCACGCTGCACTTCGGCATCCGCGAGCACGCGATGGGCGCGATCCTCAACGGCATCCTGCTGCACGGCGGCACGCGGCCGTACGGCGGCACGTTCCTGGTCTTCAGCGACTACATGCGCCCGGCGGTCCGGCTCGCCGCGCTGATGAAGCTGCCGGCCATCTACGTCTGGACGCACGACTCCATCGGCCTCGGCGAGGACGGCCCGACGCACCAGCCGATCGAGCACCTGTCCGCGCTGCGCGCGATCCCCGGCCTCGACGTGGTGCGCCCGGCCGACGCCAACGAGACCGCCGAGGCGTGGCGGCTGGCGCTGGAGCACACCGACCGGCCCACCGCGCTGGCGCTGACCCGGCAGGCGCTGCCGGTCCTCGACCGGAGCGAGGTCGCCGGCGTCGAGGGCGTGGCCCGGGGTGGGTACACGCTGATCGAGGCGTCCGGCGGCCAGCCCCAGGTGATCATCATCGCCACCGGCTCGGAGGTGCAGCTCGCCGTGACCGCGCGGGAGCGGCTGGAGGCCGACGGCACGCCCACCCGGGTCGTGTCGATGCCCTGCCAGGAGTGGTTCCGCGAGCAGGACAGCGCCTACCGCGAGTCGGTCCTCCCCCGCGGGGTAAAGGCACGGGTGAGCGTCGAGGCCGCGATCGCGATGTCCTGGCGCGACCTGGTCGGCGACTGCGGCGAGGTCGTGAGCATCGAGCACTACGGCGCGAGCGCGCCCTATCAGGTGCTGTTCGAGCAGTTTGGCTTCACCGCCGACCATGTCGTGGCCGCCGCGCACGCGTCGCTGGCCAAGGTCGGCGAGATCACAGGATTCACAACGGGTAGCTGAGGGAGATTGGTACTCATGACTGACCGGCTTGGTGAACTGTCCGCCGCCGGCGTGGCAGTTTGGATCGACGACCTGTCCAGGGTCCGGCTGGAGTCCGGGGGCTCGACCAGCTGCGCCGTGAGAAGCACGTGGTCGGTGTGACCACCAACCCCACCATCTTCGCGAAGGCGCTGAGCGACGCCTCGGCGTACGACGGCCAGCTGCGCGACCTCGCCCTGCGGGGGATCACCGTCGAAGAGGCGGTGCGCATGATGACCACGTACGACGTGCGGTGGGCGTGTGACGTGATGAAACCGGCGTACGACGCCTCCGCGGGCGTCGACGGGCGGGTGTCGATCGAGGTCGACCCGCGCCTGGCGCACGAGACCGAGAAGACCATCGCCGAGGCGAAGTCGCTGTGGTGGCTTGTCGACCGGCCCAACCTGTTCATCAAGATCCCGGCGACCCAGCCGGGCCTGCCGGCGATCACCGCCACGCTCGCGCAGGGCATCAGCGTCAACGTCACGCTGATCTTCTCGCTCCAGCGGTACAGCGAGGTGATGGACGCGTTCCTGGCCGGGCTCGAGCAGGCGAAGGCCAACGGCCACGACCTGACGAAGATCGGTTCGGTGGCGTCGTTCTTCGTCTCGCGGGTCGACACCGAGGTCGACAAGCGCCTGGACAAGGTGGGCAGCGACGAGGCGAAGGCGCTGAAGGGCAAGGCCGCGATCGCCAACGCCCAGCTGGCGTACGAGCGGTACGCCGAGGTCTTCAGCTCCGAGCGCTGGCAGGCGCTGGCCGACGCGGGCGCGCACCCGCAGCGTCCACTGTGGGCATCCACCTCGACGAAGAACCCGGACTTCCGGGACGTCATTTACGTCGAGGAGCTGGTCGCCCCCGGCGTCGTCAACACCATGCCCGAGCCGACCATCCACGCGTACGCCGACCACGGCGAGACCCGGGGTGACACGGTGACCGGCGCCTACGACGACGCCCGCAAGGTGCTCGACGACCTCGCCAAGCTCGGCATCGAGTACGACGACGTGGTCGAGACGCTGGAGCGCGAGGGCGTGGAAAAGTTCGAGGCAAGCTGGCTGGAGCTGCTGCAGACGGTGGAGACACAGCTTTCCAATGCCACCAATGCGTGAAGTCGAGGCGGCCGCGGGACTCGCCGTCTGGGGCGCGGATGCCATTGGCGCCGCGGCCCGGGCGGCCCTCGTCAGAGACGGGGTCCCGGGGCTCCTCGCGCGGAAGGACCCCACGCTGTGGGGCCCCGACGCGGAGGCCGAAGCGAAGATCCGGCTGGGCTGGATCGACACCCACCGGCGCAGCCGTGAGCTGCTCCCTCTGCTCGCCGAGCTGAGGGAGGAGCTGGCCGACCTCGACCGCGTGGTGCTCGCCGGAATGGGCGGCTCGTCGTTCGCGGCCGAGGTGATCGCGCGTACGCTCGGCCGGCCGCTGACCGTGCTCGACACCACCGACCCGGGCCAGATCGGGCGGGCCATCGCCGATCGGCTCGAACGCACGGTAGTGGTCGTGTCCAGCAAGTCGGGCACCACGATCGAGACCGACAGCGTGCGCCGGGCGTACCTCGGCGCGTTCCTCGACGCCGGGCTCTCTCCCGCCGAGGCCGGGCGGCACTTCGTGATCGTGACCGATCCCGGCTCGCCCCTGGAGGAGGCGGCCCGGGAGATGGGCGCGACCGTGGTGCTCGCCGACCCCGAGGTGGGCGGGCGGTACGCGGCGCTGACCGCGTTCGGCCTCGTGCCCGCGGCGCTTGCCGGCGTCGACGTGGCCGAGCTGCTCGACCAGGCCGAGGAGCTGCTGCCCGCGCTTTCCACCGGCGGCGACAACCCGGCGCTCGCGCTGGGCGCGGCGCTCGGGGCGGCGACGACCGCGGGCAAGGACAAGATCGCGCTGGTACCGGACGGCACCGGCATCGTCGGCCTCGACGACTGGGCGGAGCAGCTGCTCGCCGAGTCGACCGGCAAGGAGGGCACCGGCATGCTGCCGGTCGTGCTCGAGTCGCCGGGAGCGCCGATCGAGGGCAACGACGTGCTCACCGTGACGCTGGGCGGCTCGCTGCCGGTCGGCGCGGTGCCCGGCGGCGGCGTACGCCCCGACGTGGCGGTCAACGGCCCGCTCGGCGCCCAGTTTCTGACCTGGGAGTTCGCCACGGCACTGGCCGGCCGCGTGATCGGCATCGACCCGCTCGGCATGCCCAGCAAAAGCGAGTCCAAGGACAACATGGCGCGGATCCTCACCGAGGGCCCGCCCGAGGAGGAGCCGTCGTTCGTCGAGGGCGCCGTGGAGGTCTACGGCACCGGCACGTCCACGCTGGCCGGGGCGCTCAGCGCCATCCTGCTGGAGGCGCGGCCGCACGGTTACGTGGCGGTCATGGCCTACCTCGACCGGCACGCCGACGCCGACGCCGCACAGGTGCGACCCATCCTGGCCGGACTCTCCCGCCGGCCGGTGACCTTCGGGTGGGGGCCGCGCTTCCTGCACTCCACGTCGCTCTACCACAAGGACGGACCGCCGCTCGGCGCGTTCCTCCAGATCACCGGCGCGGTCACCACCGATCTGGCGGTGCCCGGCCGGCAGTACACGTTTGGCCAGCTCCAGGCCGCGCAGGCCGCAGGCGATCGGCAGGCGCTGGTGCGCCGCGGACGCCCGGTGGTTCGCCTGCACCTTACGGACCGGGCGTCGGGCATCGTTCAGCTTTTGGACGCTGCCCGGTCCCTAGGGAACTGAAAGGATAGCCCCGTGGGTAATCCGTTGCGCGATCCCCAGGACCGGCGGCTGCCGCGGATCCCCGAGCCCTGCGCTCTGGTGATCTTCGGGGTGACCGGCGACCTGGCTCGCAAGAAGCTCCTTCCGGCCATTTACGACCTGGCCAACCGCGGGCTCCTGCCGCCCAGCTTCGTGGTGCTCGGCTTCGCCCGCCGCGACTGGGACCACGGCACGTTCGAGCAGGTGGCGTACGACAACGCCAAGGCACACGCGCGGACACCGTGGCGCGAGGAGGTGTGGGCGCGGCTCGCCGGCAACATCAAGTTCGTCGGCGGCGCGTTCGACGACGACGCCGCTTTCGACCGGCTCAACGACACGCTCAACGAGCTGCGCGACACGCACGGCATCGGCGGCAACGCCGCGTTCTACTTCTCCATCCCGCCGTCGGCGTTTCCCACCGTGCTCAAGCAGCTCGCCCGCACCGGCATGGCCGACAACGAAAAGTGCGGCGGCTGGCGACGGGTGGTCGTGGAGAAGCCGTTCGGCACCGACCTGGCCTCGGCCAAGGCGCTCAACGACCTGGTCGACGACGTGTTCACCGGGCACGACGTGTTCCGCATCGACCACTACCTGGGCAAAGAGACCGTGCAGAACATCATGGCTCTGCGCTTCGCCAACTCCCTGTTCGAGCCGGTGTGGAACTCCAAGTACGTCGACTCGGTACAGATCACGATGGCCGAGGACGTCGGCATCGGCACCCGGGCCGGCTTCTACGACGCCACCGGTACCGCCCGCGACGTCCTGCAAAACCACCTGCTGCAGCTGCTCGCGCTGGTCGCGATGGAGGAGCCGACGAGCTTCGACGCCTCCGAGATCCGCGCCGAAAAGCTGAAGGTGCTGCGCGCGATCAGCCTGCCCAAGGACATCCACGACGGCACGGTGCGCGGGCAGTACCTGCAGGGTTGGGTCGGCGGCGAGCGGGCCAAGGGGTACCTGGACGAAGACGGCGTGCCCGCCGATTCGACGACGGAGACGTACGTGGCGGTGCGGCTCGGCATCCAGAACCGCCGCTGGGCCGGCGTGCCCTTCTACATCCGCGCGGGCAAGCGGTTGCCGCGGCGGGTGACCGAGGTGGCGGTGCTGTTCAAGAAGGCGCCCCACTTGCCGTTCAACCCGACCGACGTCGAGGCGCTGGGGCACAACCAGCTGGTGATCCGGGTACAGCCCGACGAGGGCGTGGTGCTCAAGTTCGGCTCCAAGGTGCCCGGCACCACGATGGAGTTGCGCGACATCGCGATGGACTTCCAGTACGGCGAGGCGTTCACCGAGCAGAGCCCGGAGGCGTACGAGCGGCTGGTGCTCGACGTGTTGATCGGCGACCGCACGCTCTTCCCGGACGCCGCCGAGGTCGAGCAGAGCTGGCAAGTGATCGATCCGCTGGAAGACGCGTGGAAGGGCCACAAGCCCGAGCCGTACCGCTCCGGCGAGTGGGGCCCGCGCGCGTCGGACGAGATGCTGGCCCGCGAGGGCCGTCACTGGAGGCGTGCATGAGCGAGCGCAGCGAGCAAACCAGCGGGCAACTTCAGGGCGACGCCGGGCGGAGCGAGGTGACGGCATGATCGGCTTGTGGGACACCACTGGTAATGAGGTCGTCAAGGCGCTCGCCGCGGAGCGCCGCAGCGCTGGCGGCGTCGCCAGCGGCATGGCGCTGTCGCTGATCGTCGTCGTGGACGAAAAGCGCGTCCGCGAGGCCGAGGCGGCCGCCACGATCGCCGCGTCGCAGCACCCGTGCCGCCTGCTGATGGTGGTCCGCTCCGACTTCGAGCGTCCCATCAACCGCCTCGACGCCGAGATCGTGGTCGGCGGCCGGCTGGGCCCGTGCGAGGCGGTGGTCATGCGCATGTACGGCCGGCTCGCCCTGCACGCCGAGTCGGTGGTGATGCCACTGCTCGTGCCGGACGTACCGGTGGTGACGTGGTGGCACGGCGAGCCGCCGGAGCTGATCGCCAACGACTTCCTCGGCGTCGTGGCCGACCGGCGGATCACCGACACCGGGCAGGCCGATGACCGGATCGCGGCGCTGCGGCAGCGGGCCAGCGACTACGCGCCGGGCGACACGGACCTGGCGTGGACCCGCATCACGCCGTGGCGCACGCTGCTGGCCGGCGCGTTCGACACGCTCGACACGAGGGTCACCGGCGCGACGATCGTGGCGCCGGCATCCGACCCGACCGCGGCGCTCATGAGCGGCTGGCTCACCGCGCGGCTGGGCATCCAGCCCGAGCTGGTGGCGACCAACGACTTCCCGCGCCTGCGCTCGGTCACGCTCAAGTGCGCCAGCGGCGACGTGCTCTCGCTGACGCGCGAGGACAGCATGGCGACGTTCTCGCGCAGCGGCCACGCGGACCGCAACCTGCCGCTGGTGCGCCGCCCCACGGGCGAGGAGCTGGCGGAGGAGCTGCGCCGCCTGGACTCGGACCAGATCTACGCCGACGCGCTGGGGCGTGGGCACGTGTGTCCGAGTTGGACAGTCGCCCGCACAAGCGGGTGCACATCTGGAAGGACCCGGTGCTCGCATCGCGCACTCCGGTCGCCGCCGCGGTATCGCCGGCGTCGGGTCCGGCCGCTGTTTCCGGCTCGGCCGCTGTTTCGGACTCGCCCGCTTCGGGCTCGGCCGCTGTTTCGGGTTCGGGCGCTGTTTCAGGCTCGGCTGCTTCGGGCTCGCCTGCTTCGGGCTCGGGTGCTGTCTCGGGCTCGGGCGCTTCGGGCTCGGGCGCTGTCTCGGGCTCCGGCGCGTCGGGCTCCGCTCCGGAGGGTGGTTCCGTCGATGGGTGAGACGAACGTCGTCGTCCACGCGGACGCGAAGGTGCTCGCCCAGGCCGCCGCGGCCCGGCTCGTCGTCAAGCTCATCGACGCGCAGGCGGCCCGCGGCTTCGCCGGGATCGTGCTGACGGGCGGCCGGATCGCCGCGGCGGTCTACGAGGCCGTGCGCGACCTGCCCGCCCGCGACGCCGTCGACTGGTCGCGGGTCGACGTGTGGTGGGGCGACGAGCGCTTCCTGCCCTCCGGCGACCCGGACCGCAACGAGACCCAGGCCCGCGAGGCGCTACTGGAGGCGCTCCCGCTCGACCCGGCCCGGGTACACCCGATGCCGCCCTCCGACGGCCCGGACGGCAACGACCCGGAGGCGGCCGCAGCCCGTTACGCGAAGGCGCTGGCCACCGCCGCCAAGCCGGGCACCGCACAGCTCCCGCACTTCGACGTGCTGATGCTGGGCGTGGGCGAGGACGGGCACGTGGCGTCGATCTTCCCGGAGCACCCGGCCGCGTACGAGACCCGCGTGGTCAGCGCGGTGCGCGGCTCGCCCAAGCCCCCGCCGGTCCGGGTGAGCCTGACGCTGCCGACCATCAACACGGCCGAGGAGGTCTGGCTGATGGCAGCCGGCCCGGAAAAGGCCGACGCGGTGGGCATGGCCATGGCCGGCGGTGGCCCGGTGCAGGTGCCCGCGTCCGGCGTGCACGGCGTGGAGCGCACCCTGTGGCTACTCGACCGCGCCGCGGCGGCCGCGGTAGCGCCGAGGCTCCGAAGCCTCCGCTAGCCCGGCCCGCTTCTAGCCACGCGCGGTCCACACGGAGCGGCGCGCGCCCAGCTCCACCTGCGGCGCGCGCCCGGCCGCTCGCAGCGCGCGCACCTAGGCCCCTCACCCGCGTGACCATGGCGTGCGGCGCACACGTAGCGGGAGTTGACGTAGGTGCGCAGGCTGACCACGCTGTCGGGTTGCCTCTACCCACCCCACCGGCTAGGTCGGGCGGGCGGGGGGGGGTGAGCACGAGCTGCCCTTTCTGCGGGAACAAACCGCCCAAAACTGTTGCGCAGGCCATGGTCAACGCGGGTGGGACCATGGCCACGCGAAGGGCGCGGGCAATGAATCGCTGATCCCACGGAGCGCGGGGCCTGTTGACCGGCTGATCCACGGAGCGCGGGGCCCGCTGACCGCGCGAGAGTTGGAGCCGCTGATCACGTGTCAACGCTGATCACGGGAGCGCCAGGAACCGCTGGCAACGCCGAGAGCCGAAATCGCAAAGCGCCGAAGAGCCGCCGACGACACGGAGCAGCGAGAGCGCTCAAAAGGGCGACCCACGCTGGAGGGCGACGCGCAGCGGATAAGAACGGTGCGGGCCCACAAGCGCGGTGCAAGGGGCTAAAGCGCAGACCGAATCAGCTCTCGCCGCGTCGGCGGCGCAAAGCGGCCAACGCCTCGGCGAGCAAGGCCTCGCCGTCGGCCTCCGAGCGGCGCTCCTTCACATACGCGAGGTGCGACTTGTAAGGCTCGGCGCGCGACGGGCCAGGCGGGTTGAGCTGGTCGAGGCCGCCCGGCTGGCCGCAGCGGGGACAGTCCCACGTGGCCGGCGGCGCGACCTCGGCCGCAAGCAGGACCTCGATCGAGTGGCCCTTTGCGCACCAGTACGTCACGGGCCGGCGGGGGGCGGGGTCACACCGCTCGGTGGGCCGGATGGGGCCCGAACCGACACGGGTGCCGCGAATGGCACTGCCATGTGGCACGGCTCTTCGCTCCTGTCGTCGAGTGAGGGTTCGACGTCGCGACGGGGAACCAGGGGATAAATCAGACCGCGGAGAGTCTATGACTACGTACGGTGCTGAGGGCCCTAAGAGTTCATTGCGAGTTTGAGCCAAAGGCCTAGGCCGACAATGCAGGCAAACCAGACGATACCCACCAGAATGGTGTAGCGGTCGAGGTTTTTCTCCGCGACGGACGAACCGGCGAGGCTGGTGCTCACACCGCCGCCGAACATGCTCGACAGGCCGCCGCCCTTGCCGCGGTGCAGCAGGATCAGCAGCATCAGCAGGAAGCTGGTGATGACGAGCAACACGATCAACGTGTATGCGAACGCGATCGGCATGGTGGCGGTCAGTCCTCTCGACGCTAAGCCCACCGGCGTGCCGAACCCTACCGTCCGTAGGGCCGCATCGACGATGGACACCGTAAGCCCACCAAGGATAGCGGAAGCGTATCCGGGCGGGCCGGCCCGTACCGCCCCCATATCCGGTGCGAACCGGCCCGACCGGCCAGCATGACCATATGAACCGCCGCCCGCCGTTGACACAACGTGCGACAACTGACTGGGCGGGCGCTGCCACCCTGGTTGACCGGCGGAAACGCTTTCCAGCCGGAAAGCCGGTTTGCTCGCCCGGCAGAAAGCGGCAGGATGGCCCGCGTACCGGCCCGGACGCTTGCGAGGAACAAGTCGGATATGGCGCCCCAGAACGCCGAGTCGACGGTGGGCTCGTTGCTCCGCCGATATCGCCTGGCCGCCGGACTCTCCCAGCAGGAGCTGGCCACCGGCGCCGCCGTCAGCGTACGCACGATCCGAGACATCGAGCACGAGCGGGTCGACGCGCCCCGCGCCCCGTCGCTGCGCCGGCTGGCCGAGGCGCTCGGGCTCGCCGCGTTCGACCGTGACCGGCTCCTCGCCGCTCTGCCCGGCCCCCGCCCCGCGCCGGACAGCGACCGGCGGCTGCGCGTCGAGGTGCTGGGTCCGCTGTCGGTACGCGCCGGTTCGGCGGCGGTCGACCTCGGCCCGACCCCGCAGCGCGACCTCCTCGCGCTGCTCGCCCTCCAGCCCGGCCGGGTGGTGAGCCGCGACGAGATCGTCGACGTGCTGTGGGGCGACGAGCCGCCGAAGACCTGCCTGAGCATGGTGCAGACGTACGTGGGACGGCTCCGCGCCCGCCTCGACCCCGACCGCGAGCCGCGCTCCCCCGGCAAGGTGATCCGGCTGGCCGGCGACGGATACGCGATCGACCTCGGCCCGGCCGAGCTGGACCTGGCGCAGTTTCAGGAGCTCGTCGAGCGGGGCACCGGTACCCACGATGCGCCGACCGCTGTCGACCTGCTCGATCGGGCCCTGCGTTGCTGGCGCGGCCCGGTGCTCGCCGGTGTAAACCCGCGGCTGCGCTCCCACCCCGCGGCGGTGGCGACGTCGCGGCAGCGGGTGCGCGCCGCCCTGGCCTACGCGGACCTGGCCGCCGACCTCGGCCTCCACGAGGCCGCGGTGGCCCGGCTGCAGGAGCTGGTGCCCGACGAGCCCCTGCACGAGGGCGTGACCGCCAAGCTCATGGTCGCGCTGGCCGGCTCCGGGGAGCGCGCGGCCGCGCTGTCGCTGTTCGCGGAGGTGAGCCGCCGCCTCGCCGACGAGCTCGGCGTCGAGCCCTCCGCCGAGCTGCGCGACATCCACCTGCGCATCCTGCGGCAGGAGCAGGTGGTCCGCCGCGCCGACCCGCGACCCCGTCAGCTGCCGGCGGCGGTGCCGGGCTTCACGGGCCGCGCCGCCCATCTGGAACGGTTGGACGCGCTGCTCCCGCGCGAAGGCGCCAGCCAGGGCACCGCGGTGGTGATCTCGGCGATCGACGGCACGGCCGGCGTGGGCAAGACCGCGCTGGCCGTGCACTGGGCGCACCGGGTCGCCGACCGCTTCCCCGACGGCCAGCTGTACGTCAACCTGCGCGGCTTCGACCCCGCCGGCCCGGTGCCGCCCGACGAGGCCGTCCGCGGCTTCCTGGACGCCCTCCACGTCCCCGGGCAGCGGATACCCGTGGGGCTTGACGCCCAGTCCGCGCTGTACCGCAGCCTCCTGGCCGGCCGTCGCATGCTCGTGGTGCTCGACAACGCGCTGGACGCCGACCAGGTCCGCCCGCTGCTGCCCGGCTCACCCGGCTGCCTCGTGATCGTGACCAGCCGCAACCAGCTCGCGGGACTTGTGGCGGCCGAGGGCGCGCACCCCGTACCGCTGGATCTGCTGGACCCCGACGAGGCCGCGCGCCTCCTCGCACGCCGCCTCGGCGCGGACCGGGTGGCGGCCGAGCCGGCGGCGGTCGCCGCGATCGTCACCGCCTGCGCCGCCCTCCCCCTCGCCCTGGTGATCGTGGCCGCACGCGCGGCGACGCGGCCCGGCCTCTCCCTCGCCGCGCTCGCCGAGGAGCTGCGGCAGGCGCGCGGAGGGCTGGACGCGTTCTCCGGCACCGACCCGGCCACCGACGTGCGCGCGGTCTTCTCGTGGTCGTACCGGTCGCTGAGCGAGCCGGCCGCCCGCCTCTTCCGGCTGCTCGGCCTCCACCCCGCGGCCGACCTGTCCACGTCCGCCGCGGCCAGCCTCGCCGGCCTACCGGCGGCGGAGGTGCGGCCGTACCTCGCGGAGCTGGCACGCGCCCGCCTGCTGGCCGAGCACACGCCGGGGCGGTACGCGTTCCACGACCTGCTCCGCGCGTACGCGGCCGAGCTGGCGGCGCAGACCCACGAGTCCGAGGAGCGGCACGCGGCGGTGCGGCGGCTGCTCGACCACTACCTGCACACGGCGTACGCGGCGGACGCCCAGCTCAACCCGCACCGCGACCAGATCACCCGCACCAAGCCCCAGCCCGGCGTCACGATCGACGAGATGGGCACCCAGCGGCATGCGCTGGCCTGGTTCGCGGCCGAGCACACCACGCTGCTCGCGGTCGTCGAGCGCACCGACACGGACGGCTGGGACACGCACACGTGGCAGCTGGCGTGGGCGGTCACCACGTACCTCGACCGGCAGGGGCACTGGCACGACTGGACCCAGGTGCAGGAGTTCGCGCTCACGGCCGCCCGCCGCCTCGGCCACCGCGCCGACGAGGCCGACGCGCATCGCGGGCTGGCCCGGGCGTACGCGCGGGTAGGGCGCTTCGTCGACGCGCACGTGCACTACTGGCGCGCCCTCGACATCTTCGGCGAGATCGGCGACTGGCTCGGTGAGGCCAACACCCATCGCAACCTCGCGTTCATGTGCGGCGCGCAGGGCCACCAGCGGGACGCGCTGTACCACGCGCGCAAGGCGCTCGACCTGTACCGGGCCGGCGACCACCGGGTCGGCGAGGCGAACGCGCTCAACAACGTCGGCTGGTACCACGCGCAGAACGGCGAGCACCGGGAGGCGCTGGAGTACTGCGAGCAGGCGCTCGCGCTGCTGCGGGAGCTCGACCACCGGCCCGGCGTGGCGGCGACGCTGGACAGCATCGGCTACGCGCACCACCACCTGGGCAACCAGCGCGAGGCGGTGGCGAGCTTCCAGCAGGCGCTGGAGATGTTCCGCGCGGCCGGCGACCGGTCCCACGAGGCCGGCACGCTCACCCGCCTCGGCGACGCGCACCAGGCCGCCGGCGAACGCGAAAAGGCCCGCCGCGCGTGGCGACAGGCCCTTGTGCTGCTGGACGAGCTGGAGCAGCCCGAGGCGGACGAGGTCCGCGGCAAGCTGGCCGGGCTCGTTGGCTGAGGGCGGGCCGGGACCCGCCCCCGCTCAACGCTGGATGTGCTCCGGGAAGCGGCAGATCTGCACGAACTCCTCGGCGTCGATGCTCGCCCCGCCGACGAGTGCGCCGTCGACGTCGGGCTGGGCCATGATGCTGGCCACGTTGTTGGCCTTCACGGACCCGCCGTACAGCACGCGCACGACCTCGGCCGTGGACGCACCGAACTTTTCCGCGATCCGCTGCCGGATGGCGCCGCAGACCTCCTGCGCGTCTTCCGGCGTGGCGGTCTTGCCGGTGCCGATCGCCCACACCGGCTCGTACGCCACGACGGTCTTCTCGACCTGCGCCGGCGTGAGCTTGTCGAGCCCGGCGTCGAGCTGCGCGATCACGAACGGCACGTGCTCGCCGGCCTCGCGCACCTCGAGCCCCTCACCGATACACATGATCGGCGCGAGGTCGTTCGCCAGCGCGGCCTTGACCTTGGTGTTGACCAGCGCGTCGTCCTCGTGGTGGTACTGCCGGCGCTCCGAGTGGCCCACCACCACGTACTGGCAGCCGAGCTTGGCCAGCATCGCGCCGGAGATGTCGCCGGTGTAGGCGCCCTTGGGGTGCGGCGAGAGGTCCTGCGCGCCGTACCCGAGGAGGAGCTTGTCGCCGTCGACCAGCGTCTGCACCGTGCGGATGTCGGTGAACGGCGGGAGCACCACCGCCTCGACATCGCTGAGCTGCTGCTCGTTGAGGCTCGCGGCCAGCTTCTGCACGAGCAGGTTGGCCTCGAGGTGGTTGAGGTTCATCTTCCAGTTGCCGGCCATCAGCGGCCGGCGGGCGGGTTTGGCCACAGCGTCTCCTGGTTCACTCACTCGCGGGGCGCCGAAGGCGCCATTCTTCCCTCGCCACCCCGAAAACCCGACCCCGTCGGCAAGCGCGGCCCCGAACCCCGACTCCCGTCGGCGGGGCCACGCACGCCAGACGCCGCGGCGCCTGCTCGCTCACTGCTCCAGCGCGGCGACGCCGGGAAGGGTCTTGCCCTCCAGGTACTCCAGCGAGGCGCCCCCGCCGGTCGAGATGTGCCCGAAGGCTTCCTCGTCGAGGCCGAGCGTGCGCACGGCCGCGGCCGAGTCGCCGCCACCGACCACGGTGAAGCCGTCGACCTTGGTGATCGCCTCGGCCACGCCCCGCGTGCCGGCCGCGAACGGCGCGAGCTCGAAGACGCCCATCGGCCCGTTCCAGAACACGGTCCTGGCCCCCGCGAGCGCCTCGGCGAAGAGCGCGACGCTGTCCGGACCGATGTCGAGGCCGAGCCGGTCGGCCGGGATGCCGTCCGCCGGCACGACATCGTGGTCGGCGTCGGCCGCGAACGCGCTCGCCGCCACCACGTCGACCGGCAGCACGATCCGGCCCGCGGCGCGGTCGAGCAGGTCGCGGCACGTGTCGATCATGTCCGCTTCGAGCAGCGACTTGCCCACCTCGTGGCCCTGCGCCTTGAGGAACGTGAAGCACATGCCGCCGCCGACGAGCAGCTTGTCGACCTTGGGCAGCAGCGCCTCGATCACCGCGAGCTTGTCGGAGACCTTCGAGCCGCCGAGCACCACGACGTACGGGCGGTCGGGCTGCCCGGTCAGCTTGCCGAGCACCTCAAGCTCACGCAGCACAAGGCCGCCCGCGAAGTGCGGGAGCCGGGCTGCCACGTCATACACGCTCGCGTGCTTACGGTGCACGGCGCCGAACGCGTCATCCACGTACGCCTCGGCGAGTGCCGCCAGCTCATCCGCGAACGCGCCCCGCTCGGCCTCGTCCTTGCTCGTCTCGCCGGCGTTGAAGCGCAGGTTTTCCAGCAGCGCGACGTCACCCGAGGCGAGGCTCGCGGCCACCGACTTCGCCGACTCACCGACGGTGTCGGTGGCGAACGCGATCGGGCGGTCGAGCAGCTCACCCAGGCGCGCGGCGACCGGCTCCAGAGAGTACTTCGGGTCGGGCGCGCCCTTGGGCCGGCCCAGGTGGGAGACGACGATCACCCGGGCGCCCGCCTCGCTGAGCGCGCGCACCGTCGGGAGCACCGCGCGGATGCGGCCGTCGTCCGTGATCTTGTTGCCGTCGAGAGGGACGTTGAGGTCGGCGCGCACGAGCACGCGCCGACCCTCGACTCCCTCGGCGAGGAGGTCGTCCAGCGTCTTCATCAGAGCGAGGAACCCACCAGCTTGACCAGGTCCACGAGGCGGTTGGAGTAACCCCACTCGTTGTCGTACCAACCGACGACCTTGACCTGGTCGCCGATCACCTTGGTCAGGCCCGAGTCGAAGATGCAGGACGCCGGGTCGGTGACGATGTCCGACGAGACGATGTCGTCCTCGGTGTACGTGAGGATGCCCTTGAGCGGGCCTTCGGCCGCCGCCTTCAGCAGGCCGTTGACCTCCTCGACCGAGGTCTCACGACCGGCGGTGAAGGTGAGGTCGGTGGCGGAGCCGGTCGGGATCGGCACGCGCAGCGCGTACCCGTCGAGCTTGCCCTTGAGCTCGGGCAGCACCAGGCCGATCGCCTTGGCGGCGCCGGTCGAGGTGGGCACGATGTTGAGCGCGGCGGCGCGGGCCCGGCGCAGATCCTTGTGCGGGCCGTCCTGCAGGTTCTGGTCCTGCGTGTACGCGTGGATCGTGGTCATCAGACCGCGCTCGATCGTGAGCCCGTCGTGCAGCACCTTGGCCATCGGGGCGAGGCAGTTGGTGGTGCAGGAGGCGTTGGAGATGACCGTGTGCTGCGCCGGGTCGTACTTCTCGTGGTTGACGCCCATGACGATCGTCACGTCTTCGTTTTTCGCCGGTGCGGAGATGATGACCTTCTTGGCGCCGGCCTCGACGTGCGCCTTGGCCTTGCTCGCGTCGGTGAAGAAACCGGTCGACTCGATCACCACATCGGCGCCCAGGTCACTCCACGGCAGCTTGGCCGGGTCGCGCTCGGCAAGCGCCTTGAAGGTCTTGCCGTTGACGGTGATCTCGTCGCCGGTGGCCTTGACCTCGTAAGGCAGGCGGCCCAGGATGCTGTCGTACTTCAGCAGGTGGGCGAGCGTCGCGTTGTCGGTGAGGTCGTTGGCGCCGACGAGCTCGATGTCAGCACCGGACGCCAGCACCGCCCGGAAAAAGTTGCGGCCGATCCGGCCGAAGCCGTTAATGCCAACGCGGATGGTCACGGTCCATCTCCTCGTGCGCTTTGGATTTTGCTTTCATTCGGCCTCGTCGCCGCTTCTGACAGTATCGGAGCCGCCGTCCTGGACTTGGCCCGGGGTGACCTGCTCCCAGGCTTTATCCGACGAGCATTTCGGGTGTGACGGCCGCCTCAGTGTCGGGGATTCCCAGATCGCGGGCGCGCTTGTCGGCCAATGCCAGAAGGCGACGGATCCGCCCCGCGATGGCGTCCTTCGTCAGCGGTGGGTCCGCGAGCGCACCGAGCTCTTCGAGCGAGGCTTGACGGTGCTCCAAGCGGAGCTGGCCGGCACTTGTCAGGTGGTTGGGCGCGTCCTCCGCCAGGATCTCCAGAGCGCGGGTGACCCGGGCGGCCGCCGCCACCGCGGCCCGGGCGCTGCGCCGCAGGTTGGCGTCGTCGAAGTTGGCCAGGCGGTTGGCCGTGGCGCGCACCTCGCGCCGCACCCGCCGCTCCTCCCACGCCAGCACGCTGGAGTGCGCGCCGATGCGGGTGAGCAGCGCGGCGATCGCGTCGCCGTCCTTGACCACCACGCGGTCGACCCCGCGCACCTCGCGCTGCTTGGCGCTGACGCCGATCCGCCGCGCGGCGCCGACCAGCGCGAGCGCCGACTCCGGCCCCGGGCTGGTGATCTCCAGCGCGCACGAGCGGCCCGGCTCGGTCAGCGAGCCGTGCGCCATGAACGCGCCGCGCCACGCGGAGACCGCGCAGCACACGCCGGCCGAGACCACGTGCGGCGGGAGGCCGCGCACCGGCCGGCCGCGCACGTCGAGCAGGCCGGTCTGGCGGGCCAGCGCCTCGCCGTCCTTGACCACACGCACGATGTAGTGGCTGCCCTTGCGCAGCCCACCCGAGGCGAGAACGTGAATCTCGCTCGGGTACCCGTAAACCTCGGCCACCTCGCGCCGAAGTCGTCGGGCGACCGCGCCGGTGTCCAGCTCGGCCTCCACGACAACCCGGCCGGAGACGATGTGCAGGCCGCCCGCAAAACGGAGCAGGGCGGCCATCTCCGATCGGCGGCAACACGGCTTTGGCACGTCGACCCGGCTCAGCTCGTCCTTGACAGCCGCCGTCATAGCCATCTCGTCGTCATCTCCTGGACAGTTGCGAGTGCTTCAGTTGTGACTAACGACCGGCGCCCAAGACAGGCACCAGTGCGGCGCCGAGCGCCGCCGGATCGTGTCGAGCGCTGCCGTCGGACATCGCCACAGGGGCGAGGGTGAGCCGCGCACCCAGCGATTCTGCCGCATGGCGGACGGGTTCGGGGTCGCCTACGGCCTTCTCGTCCGCGATGACCGTGTCGATTTTCAGTTCGGGCAGGTACCAGCGCAGGGCCGCCAGGTGACCGGCCACCGACAGCCCGAGGGTCTCCTTCTCCTCCGCGAGGTTGAGGGTGACCAGGCGGCGGGCGGGGCTGGCGACGATCGCGGCGGCCAGGCCGGGCATGAGCAGGTGCGGGATCACGCTCGTGTACCAGCTGCCCGGCCCGAAGATCAACCAGTCGGCCTCCGCGATGGCCGCGACCGCGTCCGGGCACGCCACCGCCTCGACCGGCGTCAGCCGCACCGACAGCACGCGCCCCCGGGTCACCGCGACGGCGTGCTGCCCGCGCACGGTCAGCACGTCATCGGGTACCGACGGGTCCGCGCCCTGCACCTCCGCCTCGATGCCGAGCGGCTCGCACGACATCGGCAGCACCCGCCCGGCGGCGCCCACCATCGCGGCGGCGTGGTCGAGCGCGGTCACCGGGTCGCCGAGCAGCTCCATGAGGCCGAGCAGCACGAGGTTTCCCACGGTGTGGCCGGTCAGCGGCCCGGGCGGGCGGAAGCGGTGCTGAAAGAGGTCGGCGGTGGACGCGGAGTCCGGCGCGGAGAGAGCGGCCAGCGCCTGGCGCAGATCGCCCGGCGGCAGCGCCCCCCGCTCGGCCCGCAGCCGCCCACTCGACCCACCGTCGTCACCCACCGTGACGACCGCGGTGATGTTGAGGTCGAGGTCACCCTGGCACCGGCGCAACGCCCGCAGCGAGGCGGCGAGCCCATGGCCCCCACCGAATGCGACCACGTTCATTCTCGCCCCAGGTCCCGGTGCTGCGCGTGGGCGGAGATGCGCGCCTGCCGCAGCCGGTCGGCCAACTCCTCGGCGATTGCCACGCTGCGGTGCTTTCCACCCGTGCAGCCGACCGCGACCGTCAGGTACCGCTTACCTTCACGCTCGAAGCCCGGCGCGGTGGCACCCACCAGATTGGCGTACGTGGCGACGAACTCGCCCGCCCCCGGCTGCCCCAGCACGTAGTCGCTGACGGCCTCCTCCTGGCCGTTGTGCTCGCGCAGCTCCGGCACCCAGTAGGGGTTGGGCAGGAAGCGCGCGTCCAGCACGAAGTCGGCGTCCTGCGGCAGCCCGTACTTGAAGCCGAACGAGAGCACCGTCACCCGCAGCCGCCGCGCGTCCTCCCCGCCAAACAGCTCCTCCACCCGCCGCCGCAGCTGATTGACGTTGAGGTGGCTGGTATCAATGATCACGTCGGCGTGGTCGCGCGCCTCCTCCAGCAGCTTCCGCTCCGCCGCGATGCCGTCCGCGAGCCGCCCGTCACCCTGCAACGGATGCGAACGCCGCACGCTCTCAAACCGCCGGATCAGCACCTCGTCGTCCGCGTCGACGAACACCACGCGAGGGTGGAACCCACGCTCCTTGAGCGCGTTGATCGCGCCCACCAGGTCCGTAGAAAACGCGCGGCTGCGCACATCAAGCACCATCGCGGTGTGCTGCGCCGCGCCGCCCGCCTTCTGCGCCAGCTCGGCCATGTCCAGCATGAGAGCCTGCGGCAGGTTGTCGACCACGTAGAAGCCAACGTTTTCCAGCGCCCTGGCCACGGTGCTGCGACCGCCGCCGGAGACGCCGGTCACCACCACCAGCTCGGTGTCGTCGTCGGGAGGCGCGCTGGAGTCGTCGTGCACCAGAGAATCCTAGGCGCTCCGGCCACCGCCCGCCCCGGCGGCACGGCCGGGTCTGCCCGCCCGATCGTCACCCTCCGCACTTCCCGCCGGCTCCGCTTCAAATCCCCGCAGATGCGAGCTACCGCGACGCCCGTCGTGGTCCGGACCGTTGCTCCCGCGGCCTCACCCTCCGCGCCTGGTCGCGGCCAGGGCTCAGGCCCGAGGTGGCCCAGCGGCGCCGGGTCCCGGCTCGGGCACCCCGCGCGGCTCGATCGCTGGGCTTGGCTCGGCGGCTCAGCCCCGCACGACGGCTCAGCCTGCCTGGTCCCGTCAAACCAAACGCCGTCGCCAGCGACCGGGTTCAGGCCCGAAGCCGCCCAGCAGGCGCCGAGTCAGTGGCGGATCCCGGCTCGGTCACCCCGCCTGGCTCGATCGCTCGGACCTGCTTCGGTGATTCGGCCTGGTTCCGTAGTCCCGCCCGGCTCGGAGGCTCAGGCCGCGTGGTCGCGATCAACCGAGCGGCCGCCAGCGACCTGGGTTTAGGCCCGAGGTGGCCCAGCAGGCGCCGAGTCGGTAGCGGATTCTGGCTCGACCGCCGGACCTGACTCGACCGCCGGACCCAGCTCGGTGGCCGCGCCAGACTCGGTGGCTCGGCCTGGCTCGATCATCGCGCCCGGCTCAGCTGCCGGACGCAGCTCCGTAGCCGCGCCAGGCTTCGTGGCTCGGCCTGGCTCGACGGCCGCGCCGGCCTCGGTGGCCGGACCCAGTTCGGTAACCGGGCCCAGTGCAGGCGCCGCGTCCGGCCCGGTGGCTGCGCGCGGCTCATCCGCCCGGTCGGGCTCGGTCGCCGGACCCAGCGCGGTGACCGGACCAAGCTCAGACGCCGCGCCAGGCTCGCTCGCCGCGCCAGGCTCGGTGGCGGCACCAGGCTCGCTGGTCGCGCTCGGCTCGCTAACGTCGGCTGGCTCGGTAACGGCGCCGGGCTCGGTGACGGAGCCCGACCCGGTCGCCGCACCAGGCTGGCTGGCCGCGGTCGGCTCGATGTCGGCGCCCGGCTCGGGGGCGGCACCGCGCTCAACTGCCCCATCCCGCTCACTGGCGGCGCCAGCGGCGGCCGGCTCAACCGCCCCGCCCAGCTCAGTCGCCTGCCCTAACACGGTGGCCGAACCCAGCTCGGACGCCGCGCCACCAGCGGACGCCGCGCCACCAGCGGACGCCGCGCCCACATCGGACGCCGCGCCACCATCGGACGCCGCGCCTGGCTCCACCGCCCCGTCCAGCTCAGTGGCCTGACCTGGCGCCGGCTCGGTCGCCGGGCCCGAGACGCTGCCCGCCGCCGCCGTCCCGCCCAGTGCCTCGACGATCGCCTCCGCTGTGCGGCGGCCGATGCCGGGCACCTCGGCGATCTCGTCGGGGGTTGCCGCACCCAGCCGCTTCAGTGAGCCGAAGTGGCGCAGCAACGCCTTGCGCCGCACCTCGCCCAGCCCCGGGATGGAGTCCAAACTGGACACCGTCATCCGCTTCGAGCGGCGCTCCCGGTGGAAGGCGATCGCGAAGCGGTGGGCCTCGTCGCGCAGGCGCTGCAACATGTAGAGGCCCTCCGAGGCGCGCGGCAGGATCACCGGGAAGTCGCCCGCGCCATCGGCAGAGGACGGCAGCCACACCTCCTCCAGCCGCTTGGCCAGCCCGCAAAGTGCCACGTCGTCGATGCCCAGGTCGGCGAGGACCGCGGCGGCCGCGTTGACCTGGGGCTGGCCACCGTCGACGACGACGAGCTGAGGCGGGTACGCGAACTTGCGTGGCCTCCCCGTCGTCGGGTCGATGCCCGGCCGCTCCGGGTCCTCCGCCTCCTCGGCGTCCAGCTCGCCCATCGACGCGCGCGCCTCCAGGTACCGTGCGAACCTGCGGCGCAGCACCTCCGACAAGGCCGACAGGTCGTCCGTGGCGCCGCGCACCGCGAACCTGCGGTATTCGCTCTTGCGGGGCAGCCCGTCCTCGAAGACCACCATGCTCGCCACCACGTCGGTGCCCTGGATCTGCGAGACGTCGTAGCACTCGATGCGCAGTGGCGCGGTGGACATGTCGAGCGCCTCGGCGATCTCCTCAAGGGCCTTGCTGCGCGTGGTGAGGTCGCCCGAGCGGCGCAGCTTGTGGCGGGTGAGCGCCTCGGCCGCGTTGCGCGCGACGGTCTCCAGCAACGCCTTCTTGTCGCCCCGCTGCGGCACGCGCAGCTGCACGCGGCTCCCGCGGTGCTGGCTCAACCAGTCGGCGAGCGCGTCCGCGTCCGGTGGCAGCGCGGGGACGAGCAGCTCGCGGGGGACGTCGCCTTCGCCCTGCGCCCCGCCGTACACCTGGCTGCAGAAGTGGTGCACCAGGTCGCCCGTGCTCAGATCCTCGACCTTTTCCACGACCCAGCCGCGCTGGCCGCGGATCCGCCCGCCGCGCACGTGGAAGACCTGCACCGCGGCCTCCAGCGGATCCTCCGCGAACGCCACCACGTCGGCGTCCGTCCCGTCGCCGAAGACCACCGCCTGCTTTTCCAGCGCCCGCCGCAGGGCCACCACGTCGTCGCGCAGGCGGGCGGCGAGCTCGAACTCCAGCCGCTCCGACGCGGCCATCATCTCCCGCTCCAGCCGCTTGACCATCGTCTCGGTGCGGCCCGCCATGAAGTCGCAGAACTCCTCGACGATCGCGCGGTGCTCCTCCGCCGACACCCGCCCCACGCAGGGCGCCGAGCACTTGCCGATGTCGCCGAGCAGGCAGGGCCGCCCGATCTGGCCGGCCCGCTTGAAAACCCCGGAAGAACAGGTCCGCGCCGGGAAGACGCGCAGGAGAAGGTCCAGCGTCTCGCGGATCGCCCACGCATGCGAGTACGGCCCGAAGTAGCGCACACCCTTGCGCTTGGCCCCCCGCATGACCTGCAGACGCGGGTACTCCTCGTCGAGCGTGACAGCGAGATAGGGGTACGACTTGTCGTCGCGGTACTTCACGTTGAAGCGGGGGTCGAACTCCTTGATCCAGGAGTACTCCAGCTGGAGCGCCTCGACCTCACTGCCCACCGTGACCCAGTCGACGGAGGACGCCGTCGTCACCATCTGCTGAGTGCGCTGGTGCAGGTGCCACAGGTCGCCGAAGTACGAATTCAGGCGGCTGCGGAGGCTCTTCGCCTTGCCGACATAGATGACCCGCCCGCTCGCGTCACGAAACCGGTAGACCCCCGGGGCGTCCGGGATGGTGCCGGGCGCCGGACGGTAAGTAGAGGGGTCTGCCACGCGAAAAAGCCTAGCCCGCGCCTCTGTCAATCTCGCGAGGCGCGGGCCGGCCGGCGTGGTGTCACACGAGCGTGATGTTTTCCCCGTCGACCTTGATCTGCTTCTCGGTCAGCGGCTTGGAGGCCGGGCCGTTTTTCACCGAGCCGTCCGTAATCGAAAACTTACTGCCGTGGCAGTTGCAGTTGATCGTCCCGCCCTCGACGCCGGTCACCGGACACCCCTGGTGCGTACACGTCGAGCTGAAGCACTTGAACTCACCCTCGGTCGGCTGCGTCACCACGACGCTGGACGCCGTGATGATCGCCCCGCCCCCGACCGGCACCTTGCTGGTCTGGGTGAGCGCACCACCACCGGTGTCACCAGCGCCCGCCGATGGGTCACTCCCGCCGTTCGACTGGGTGCCGGAGGAGGAGGTGTCCTCGTCGGGGTCGGTGCCGCACGCCGCCAGTACCGCGGTCGTGCCGATGGCTCCCGCGCCCGCCAGCAGCGCCCGGCGGGTGGTCACCCCCGATTGCGTCACCGCCTGTTCCTCGCTCATACCTCACCCTTCCTGTCTTCGGCCCACCGCGGCCAGGCCGGCCGCGGCCACGTCAGTACACACGAGTCGCCCGCCGCTCCGGTTCATCCGGCACCCCGGATCGCCCCCACCCACGGCCAAACGTGACCGAACAATCCCTGCTCAGGCAGCATCCGACAAACTGGTCAAAGGCTCAACATTTTCCCCACAAGATCACGATAAACCCACGACCGTCTATCCGTTACCGACCGCGAGGGTGCGCACACGGCAGGACGGCGCCAGCGCATGGCGGCGGCGACGTGGTAACTCCACGTCACCAACAGGGGGCGATGCGGCCTCAGCCGCGCGACTTGGCTGTGGCGCGCCGCGCCTTTGCCGGGGTCGCCTTCACGGGCTCCTTCGCCGCGCTCGCCGTCTTGCCACCGCTCGCCGTCTTGCCACCGGTCGCGGCCTTGCCTCCACGCGCCGCCGTGCCGGTCGCCTTGGCGGCCTTGGCGGGAGCCGCGGCCTTGCTCGACGCGGCCTTGCTCGACGCGGCCTTGCTCGAGGCGGCCGCCGGCGTGCGCTTCGAGGTCGACGGCGCGCTGCCGTTGGCCTTCGCCGCGCGGGAGATCGCCGCGGCCGCGCCCGCCGCGGCGCCGTCGAGCTTCAGCACATGCCGCAGGTACTGGCCGGTCGCGCTCTCCGCCACCTCGGCGATCTCCTCGGGCGTGCCGGTGGCGACCACCGTGCCGCCCTTGTGGCCGCCGTCCGGACCCATCTCGATCAGCCAGTCGGCGGTCTTGATGACGTCGAGGTTGTGCTCGATGACGATGACCGTGTTGCCCTTGTCGACGAGGCTCTCCAGCACCCGCAGCAGCTTGCGGATGTCTTCGAAGTGGAGGCCGGTGGTCGGCTCGTCCAGCACATACACCGTGCGGCCGGTCGAACGCTTTTGCAGCTCGGACGCCAGCTTGACGCGCTGTGCCTCGCCGCCGGAGAGGGTGGGTGCGGGCTGGCCGAGACGCACGTACCCCAAGCCGACGTCGACGAGCGTCTTGAGGTGGCGGTGGATCGCCGGGATCGCCTCGAAGAAGGTGGACGCCTCCTCGATCGGCATCTCCAGCACCTCGGAGATCGTGCGTCCCTTGTAGTGCACTTCGAGCGTCTCGCGGTTGTACCGCGCGCCCTTGCACACCTCGCAAGGGACGTACACATCCGGGAGGAAGTTCATCTCGATCTTGATCGTGCCGTCGCCCGCGCAGTTTTCGCAGCGGCCGCCCTTGACGTTGAACGAGAACCGCCCCGGCCCGTATCCGCGGACCTTGGCCTCGGTCGTCTCCGCGAAGAGCTTGCGGACGTGGTCGAAGACCCCCGTGTACGTCGCGGGGTTGGACCGCGGCGTGCGGCCGATCGGCGACTGGTCGACGCCCACCACCTTGTCGACCTCGTCGATGCCGGTGATCCGCGTGTGCCGCCCCGGCACGAGGCGGGCGCCGTTGATCTGGTTGGCCAGCACCGTGTACAGGATGTCGTTGACCAGCGTCGACTTGCCCGAGCCGGAGACGCCGGTGACCGCGATGAACTGCCCCAGCGGAAACGACACCGTCAGGTTTTTCAGGTTGTGCTCGCGCGCGCCCTGCACCACGAGCTCACGCCCGGGGATCTGCATGCGCCTCATGCCCGGCGTGGGGATCTCGCGGCGGCCGGAAAGGTAGGCCCCGGTGATCGACTCCTTGCTCTTCAGCAGGCCGTCGACCGAGCCGCTGTGCACGATGCGGCCACCGTGCTCGCCCGCGCCCGGGCCGATGTCGACCACCCAGTCGGCGGTGCGGATCGTGTCTTCGTCGTGCTCGACGACGATCAGCGTGTTGCCGAGGTTTTTGAGGCGGACGAGCGTCTCGATCAGGCGGTGGTTGTCACGCTGGTGGAGGCCGATCGACGGCTCGTCCAACACGTACAGCACGCCGACCAGGCCCGAGCCGATCTGCGTCGCCAGCCGGATCCGCTGCGCCTCACCGCCGGAAAGCGTGCCCGCCGGCCGGTCGAGCGACAGGTAGTCCAGGCCCACATCGACAAGGAAGCGGAGCCGCGCGTTGATCTCCTTGAGCACCCGCTCGGCGATCATCTTCTGCCGGTCGTTGAGCGTCATCGCGCCCAGCAGGTCGGCGCACTCCCCCACCGAGAGGTTGCAGACCTCGGCGATGCTCCGCCCGTCGATCGTGACCGCCAGCACCTCGGGCTTGAGTCGCGCGCCACCGCACGTGGGGCACGGCACGTCCCGCATGTACCCCTCGTACTTGTCGCGCGACCAGTCCGACTCCGTGTCGGAGTGGCGCCGCTCGATCCACTGCACCACGCCCTCGAAGCCGGTGTAGTAGGACCGCTCCCGCCCGTACTTGTTGCGGTAGCGGACGTGCACCTGGTCCTCGGCGCCGTGCAGGATCGTCTTCTGCGCCCGCGACGGGAGCGCCCGCCACGGCGTGTCGATGTCGAAGTGCTCCTGGTCGCCGAGCGCCTCGAGCAGCCGCAGGAAGTACTCCAGGGTCGTGCCGCCGGCCCACGGCTGGATCGCGCCCTCCCGCAGCGTGCGCTCCGGGTCAGGCACGACGAGCTCGGGGTCGACCTCTTTCTTGGTGCCGAGGCCGGTGCACTCGGGGCACGCGCCGTAAGGAGAGTTGAATGAGAAGGAGCGCGGCTCCATCGCCTCGAAGGACAGGTCGTCATACGGGCAGGCGAGGTGCTCCGAGAAGGTGCGCTCGCGGTGCTCGTCACCCTCTGGCAGGTCGACGAACTCCAGCAGCACCACGCCGGCCGCCAGCCGCAGCGCGGTCTCCACCGAGTCGGTGAGCCGCTGCTTGGCGCTCGCCTTGACGGTGAGGCGGTCGACCACCACCTCGATGGTGTGCTTCTCCTGCTTTTTGAGCTTGGGCGGCTCGGTCAGCGGGTAGACCACGCCGTCGATGCGGACCCGCGCGTAGCCCTTCGACTGGAGCTCGGCGAACAGGTCGACATACTCACCCTTGCGCCCCCGCACCACCGGCGCGAGCACCTGGAAGCGGGTGCCCTCGTCCATCGCCAGCACCCGGTCGACGATCTGCTGCGGCGTCTGGCGCGAGATCGGCCGACCACACTTGGGGCAGTGCGGCTCGCCCACCCGGGCGAACAGGAGCCGCAGGTAGTCGTAGACCTCGGTGATCGTGCCGACCGTGGAGCGCGGGTTGCGCGAGGTCGACTTCTGGTCGATGGAGACGGCGGGGCTCAGACCCTCGATGAAGTCGACGTCGGGCTTGTCCATCTGCCCGAGGAACTGCCGCGCGTACGACGACAGCGACTCCACATACCTCCGCTGGCCCTCCGCGAAGATCGTGTCGAACGCGAGGCTGGACTTGCCGGACCCGGAGAGCCCGGTGAACACGATCATGGCGTCGCGGGGCAGGTCGAGGTTGACGTCGCGCAGGTTGTGCTCGCGCGCGCCTCGAATGATCAACCGATCTGCCACTCTTTGCCCCCGGGGAGAACGTCCAGACTGCCGCAACGACTCTAGACCCCCGGTATGACACTTTCCCGCGCCGCCGCATTCCCGCAGCTCAAGACCACTCTCACGGGCGGTTGCGGCCGCGTACCTCCTTGTGGATCCGCTTCCACACCGCCCGCTGCTCGGCCTGCAGGCGCGCGTCCTTGCGCCGCATCTCGTACGCGATTTCGCGCTGCAGCTTCTGCCAGCTCTCGTACCGTCGCGGTGCGAGATCTCCCGCCTCCAACGCCGCGCGCACCGCGCAGCCCGGCTCCTCCTCGTGCCGGCAGTCCCCGAACCGGCAGGTCGCGGCCAGGTCGGCCACGTCGGCGAACGCCCGGTCCAGGCCCTCCTCCGCGTCGAGGAGGCCGACCGCCCGGATGCCCGGCGTGTCCAGCACGGCACCACCGTCCGGAATCGGGATCAACGCCCGGTACGTGGTCGTGTGCCGCCCCTTGCCATCGACCCGCCGGATCGTCTGCGTGCCCATCACCACCGCACCGGCGAGCGCGTTGACCAGCGTCGACTTGCCCGCACCGGAAGGGCCGAGGAGCGCGAGCGTGCGGCCGGACGCGACGAGCGGCGCGAGCGCCGCTAGGCCGTCCCCCCGCTGCGCGCTGACCGCCAGGACATCAACACCGGGCGCGACCTGCGCGACCTCCGTGACCACCGCGTCCGGGTCGGCCGCGAGGTCACATTTCGTGAGTACCACCACGGGCTGCGCGCCCGACTCCCACGCGAGCGCCAGCAGCCGCTCGATGCGGCCCACGTCGGGCGCGGGGTGCATCGGCTCGACCACGGCGGCCGCGTCGACGTTGGCGGCGAGCACCTGGCCCACCGAGTCCTTGTCGGCGGTGCGGCGAACGATGGCGGTACGCCGTGGCAGCACCGCCTCGACGGTGATCCGGTCATCGGGCCACGTGCGCACAGTCACCCAGTCGCCCGCGCACGGCAGGTTGACCGGGTCGGCGCCGGCCGCCGCGAGGATGGCGCCGGCGAGGCTCGCCCGCACAGTGCCGGACGCGCAGAGCACCGTGCAGACCCCGCGGTCCACCCGCACGACCCGGCCGGGCTCGGCGAGGCCGTCCGCGGGCAGGGAGTAGTTGGCGTCCCAACCCAGGGACGCAAGATCAAACGTCATCGGTACAACCCTTTGGTGAGTGGAGACTCAGAAACTCGAGCAACGTGAGGCGAGGACAGTCATGGCTCCCCACCTCCTCTCCTCGGGCTCGTCGTGACGCGTCTGTACCAGACGGTTCTATACCAGACCGTAAGGTCAAACCGGGTGGGGCGAAAGCCATTTCTGTAGGGTCAGGAGTGTGACGGCTGACCCGCTCGTACTCCTGCCCGAGCTCGACCGCGCCACCGACCGCCTGATCCGCGCCGCGGAGACCCTGGACGACGGCGCCGTCGCCGGCCCCTCCCTCCTGCCCGGGTGGACCCGCGGCCACGTGCTCACCCACGTCGCGCGCAACGCCGACTCCTACGTCAACCTCCTCACCTGGGCCCGCACCGGCGTGCGCACGCCGGGCTACGCGAGCGCCGAGGCCCGCGAGGCCGGCATCCAGGAGGGCGCCGCCCGGCCGCTGGCCGAGCAGCTGGAAGACCTCCGGACGGCGTGCGCCCGACTCGCCGAGGCGGCCGAGGCGATGCCCGCGGACGCATGGGGCGCCATCATCGAACGGACGGGAGGCCGCAAAGCCCCCGCCGCCACCTGCGTCTGGGGTCGCCTGCGCGAGGTCGAGGTGCACCACGTCGACCTCGACGCGGGCTACCGGCCGAGCGACTGGCCGGACGCCTTCAGCCAGCACCTGCTCCGCGAGGTGGTCGCCGACCTCGGTGCCGCCAGCGGCGTCACCCCGCTCGTGCTCCGCCCGACCGAGCTGGAGCACGACCTCACGATCGGCGCGACGGACAAGGACACGACGGTGGTGGCCGGACCCGCGTTCGAGCTGGCCGCGTGGCTGGCCGGCCGATCGTACGGTGTGGACCTCACCACCACGCCCGAAGGCCCCCTGCCCACACCACCCGCCTGGATCTGAGGCACGATGCCGTACACCGGAGACGTAACCCAGGGCGGACCGCCCGACGTCCGCGCGCTGGACGCGCTCACCGTCACCAAGGTGTCGGTGGGCCCGATGGACAACAACGCGTACCTGTTGCGCTGCAACGCGACCGGCTCGCTCCTGCTGATCGACGCCGCGAACGAGGCCCCGCACCTGCTCTCCCTCATCGGCGACGACGGCCTGTCCACTGTGGTCACCACACACCGCCACATGGACCACTGGGTCGCCCTGGAGGCCGTCGTGGCCGAGACCGGCGCACGGTCGATCGCGCACGCGGCCGACGCCGGCGAGCTGCCCGTCACCTCCGAGACCGTCCACGATGGAGACATCATCACCGTGGGCGACTGCCCCCTTGAGGTCATCCACCTGGTCGGCCACACGCCGGGCTCGATCGCTCTGCTCTACAACGACCCGACGGGCATCCACCACCTCTTCACCGGCGACTCCCTCTTTCCGGGCGGCGTCGGCAACACCCGGGGTGACAAGGAAAACTTCGCCTCACTGATCGGCGACGTGGAGCGCAAGCTCTTCGACCGCCTGCCCGACGACACCTGGTTCTACCCGGGCCACGGCAAGGACAGCACGCTAGGCGCCGAACGCCCCAACCTCCCAGAATGGCGCTCCCGAGGCTGGTAGCCCCGCTTCCATATTACTTGTTGATCTCTATATCGGTGATATGGTGTCGAGGTGGCCACGTGGCAGGAGGCTGTCTGGGTGCCAGACCTGTCGGCACTCGGAGGCCGCCGCGCGCGGCAGAGCTTCACCTATCGCGCCTTCATTCCTGACCGCCTGGACCCTGCCGCGCTGAGCTTCAGCGCGGCGACCGCCACCGACATCGCCGAGGCCGAGTCGGCCATCGCGGTGGCTGATCACGGGCAGCACCTCGTCGCGATGGAGACGCTGGCACGCCTGCTGCTTCGAAGCGAGTCGGTGGCGTCCAGCCGCATCGAGGGCCTGGAGTGCAGCCAGCGCCGCCTCGCCGAGGCGGCATTCGCACCGGAGCACGCGGGTGAGACCGCACGCCAGGTGCTGGCGAACATCGACGCGATGCGCCGTGCCATCGAGCTCGGCGCGGGCGAGCGGGAGCTGACCGTCGAAGGCATCAAAGGCATGCACGAGCTGCTCATGCGCGAAGACCGCGCCACCGGCCAGTTCGCCGGCGAGTTCCGGTCGCGGCAAAACTGGATCGGCGGGCGGAGCGACAGCCCTCGTGACGCGGCGTTCATCCCACCGCCCCCGAGCACGTCGAGCCGCTGATGGCCGACCTGGCGGCGTTCATCAACCGTGATGACCTACCCGTGCTGGCACAGGCCGCGATAGCGCACGCCCAGTTCGAGACGATCCACCCGTTCCTCGACGGCAACGGTCGGGTTGGCCGCTGTCTCATCCACACCGTGCTCGCCCGGCGGGGCCTCGCCGCACGGATCCTCGTGCCGGTCAGCCTTGTCCTCGCGGCGTACGGCGACCACTACATCCAAGGGCTCGTCGACTTTCGCGAAGGCCGCACAGACCAGTGGTGCGGCACTTTCGCGTCGGCGGCCCGCCTGGCCGTCGAAGGTGCCGCTCAGTTCGAGGAGCACCTCGCCACGATGATCAGTCGATGGCGGCTGGAGGCCGAGGCACGCCCCGGCTCGCACCTCTGGCGTGCGTGCGAGCAGACCACGATCACACCGGTCTTCACAGCCGGTTCGCTGCGCGATGACCTTGGCGCCTCGACGACGGCAGTCACCGAGGTCATCGAGCGGCTGGAGGGCATCGGCATCGTCGCCCAGGTGAGTCTCGGCCGGCGTAACCGGGTCTATCTCAACCGGGCGGTGCTGCGCCTGCTGGATGACTTCGAGCGTGACCTGCTCTCCGCCATCGAAGGCACCGCCGGCCGCCTGCGGACGTCCGCGCGCGCCAGGACCGCGATCCCGCCCGCGGTGCTGCCCTCGGTGGAGCACGCGCTGCTGGAGTCCTTCCCGCTCGGCGCGGATCCCGCGCCGACCGCCGCCACGCTCGCCGGCCTCGTCGGATACCGCCCTGACCAGATCCGCCAGGTTCTCGACCGCCTGGCGACCGAGGCACTCGTGGAAAAGGCGGGCCCCCAGGGGTGGATCCTCACGCCGAGGGGACACCGACTCCGGGCGATGATCCGGGCCAACGACGACCTCCGGCCGGAGGGTCGGGCGCCCGCCGGCTGAGGACGGTCGCGCCGGCTCAGAGCGTGTTCACGGCGAGTGCCAGCAGCCCGCGCTCCAAGCCGAGCACCAGCGCGCCGTCCACCCAACGGCAGGCCAGCGCGCGGTGGTGCACCGGGATCGAGCGGATCACCCGCCCCGTGCGCGGGTCCCAGAGGCGCACCGTGCGGTCGAGGCTGGTCGAGGCCAGGATCTGGCGGTCGCCGTAGGGCACCGGGCAGATGCCCGTCACCGCCTTTGTGTGACCGGTGAGTCCGAGCAGGGGCTGGCCGCGTTCGGTGTCCCAGAGCCGGATGACCCGGTCGGCACCCGCGGAGACGAGCACCTCTCGCCCGGACACCGTCAGGGCGCAGAGGGCGTTCACCGCGTCGTGGTGGCCGTGGCTCTGCCACTCGCACTTGCCGCCGCCGTCCCACAGGCGCACGACGCCGTTCTTGTCCGCCGACGCCAGCATCTGATGACCGCGCACGGTGACGGCCGCAAGCGCGGTCACCCAGTTGCGGTGGCCGAGGAGGACGTCGCGCACCTTGCCCGCGCCCGGATCCCAGAGGCGGATGGTCTCGTCGTCGGCCGCGGAGGCGAGGAGGGTACGGCCGTCGACGTCCAATGTGCACACCGCGTTGACCCGCTCGTAGTGGCCTTCGAGCGGGGACAGGAAGACGGCGGCGTCGAGGTCCCAGATCGCCACCGCCGGGTTTTCGCTCGACGCGACGAGCAACCGGCGGTCTTCGTCGACGACCGCGCAGACGTCCGTGTTGCCCGCGGCGTGCGTGGTGAGATCATCCAGCGCGGTGCCGTCCGCGGGGTCCCACAGCCGCACGGAGCCGTCACTGCCGGTCGACGCCAGCACCTCGCCCTCCTCGGACGGTACGGCGCACACCGCCGCGACCGGACCGATGCGCCCCCCGTCCATGACCTGCGGAGGCCGGCCGGTGACCGGGTCCCAGAGCCGCACGGTGCCGTCGTCGCCGGCGGTGGCCAGCAACTGCCGGTCCGCCATCGGGAGGGTACAGATCGCGCGGATCCAGCTGACGTGACCGCGAAGCTCGGACAACGCCTCGGAGGTCACCATGTCCCACAGCCGGATCACGCCGTCTTCGCCGCTTGAGCAGAGCAGCACCCGCCCGTCGACCTCGATCGTGCACACGTCGGTCAGGGGTCCGGCGCCGACGTCGACCTTCCACACCAGCGTGCCGTACACCGGGTCCCACAGCCGCACGGTGCCGTCGTAGCCGGCCGACGCCAGCAGCGGTCCGCGCGAGGTGCGCACGCCGCACAGCGTGGTGACCCAGCCGTCGTGGCCGGTCAGTGTCGCCTGTGCGAGGCCGGTCTCCGGATCCCAGAGGCGGATCGTGCCGTCGAAGCCCGTCGAGGCGACCATCCCGTGTGGACCGGCGGGAACGTACGTGACCGCGGTGACCCATGCCGCGTGCCCACCCAGCACGTGAAGCGGTGTACCCGTGCGCGGATCCCACACGCGGACCGTGCGGTCGTCACTTGCGGAGGCCAGCAGGAAGCGACCGTCCGCCATCGGTACGGCACACAGGTTGCGCACCCAGTCCTCGTGTCCCACGAGCGTGTGCACGTGCCCGCCGGTGCGGGGGTCCCACAGCCTGATGCTCCCGTCGTGACCAGCGGTGGCGAGCAGCGTGTCCTCGCCGTCGCCCACCGCGTACACGCCGCGGATGCAGTCGTCGTGGCAGTCCATGACCCGCTCGGTCTGTCCGGTGTGCGGGTCCCACAGGCGCACCGTCCCGTCCTCCCCCGCCGACGCGAGGAACGCCCGCCCGTCGACCGGCACCACACAGACGTCGCACACCGCGTCTGAGTGTCCTTCGAGGACGGTGCGTTCGAGGCGGGGTGGCGTGCGCGCCCACCGCGCGTGGTAAGGGACGTCGGGCGCCGGCTCCAGGGCCGCACCGAGGCCGTCGAGGCGGTCCACCACGGAGAAGAGAGCCGCGCGCTCGGCGGCGTCGGCGCGGACGGCACTCGGCGTACGCTGCAACAGCTGTGCCCGCGCCTGGCCGACGTCGGTCGTGGCCTCGTCGGCGGCCGGCAGCAGCCGGTCCAGGTGCGCGTGCAGGAGGTACCCCTGGTCGTTCAGCAGCGTGTCGATCGCCTGCCCCTTGACGGCGTGGTGGGGAAGCGACCGCAGCAGGTAGTCAGGTGCCGCCGCCCAGCCGACCCGGTGTCCGTACCGCACCCACGCGTAGAGCAGCTCGCGCTCGTCGACGCGCCGCGACGACGACCTGCCCCTGGCACTCAGCAGCGCCTCGTTCAGTGCCTGGTGAAACAGCCGGTACACGGGCGCCGCCGGGCTGCCGCTCTCGACGAGGAAGCTCGCCGCGGACTGCTGCGCGAAGGTCGCCAGGGCTGCCTCGGTCGTGTGGCCGCCGAGTGCGGCGACGGCCTCCGTCCACAGTGGCAGCGGCAGGCCGGGTGTCTCCGCGTACGCGAGGGCGGTGAGTGCCAGGCGCGCGGACGCCGCGCCGGCGCCGGGCAGTCCTTCCAGGTACCGGTCCAGGGCGTCGCCGACCGTCGCCGAGAACGAGACCTGCTCCGGTGCCACGGGAAGGGTGTCGCGCAGGGCCCGCGCGCGGGCGACAAGGCCGGCTACCAAGAAGTTGCCCTCCGCGAGGCTCGCGATGCGCCGCGCAACAGGGCCCGCGACGTCGACGCTTGTATATGGTCGCTGCGTCCGCTCGGCACCGGCGATCTGCAGGGTCGCCAGTGCGTAGTCAGCGAGGTCGGCCTCGGTGAAGTACTGCGCGTCGTCGAGGTCGACCAGCTCGACCGCGGAGCCGAAGGGCGCCAGCAGGTCGCCCGCGTCGTCCGAGCGCCGCGTGCCCACGACCACCTGCACGCCGAGACGGGCGCAGCCGTGCGCGAGCGGAAGGACGACCTCGCGCACGAGCTGGCGCGCCTCGGACGGCGTCGCGGCTTCGTCGAGCGCGTCGATGACCACGTTGAACCGCCCCGGCCGGCGCACGAGCCGCTCGCGCAGGGTCGGTGCCAGGTCCGCCGGCGTCACCGGGAGGCCGACGGACGCCGCCCGGGCGATCTCGGCGGCCACCTCACCCGCCGTCTTACCTTTCGCGTGTACGGCGCACGCGACCGAGCCCACCGTCGCGCGCACCGCGTCGTCGTCCGGCGCGAGCGATCCGCGAAGGCCACGGTCCGCGGTCGTCACGATCCGGCCGAGCACAGCCGACTTGCCCACGCCGGGCGAGCCGGTCACCACCATTGGCCGCCCGTCGGGCTCCGCCAGGTCAAGCCACTCCACGAGGCGGCGCAGAGCCGCTGTCCGCCCGCGGAACCGCTGCCCGCGCTCGGTGTCGCTCGCGACGCCGCGCGCCCGTGGAAGCCAGTGCCGGCCGGCCTCCTGGTCGGTCGAAAGCGTCCAGCCCCACGCGGACAGCGCGGTGTCGTCGGCGTCCTCGGCACGCCAGCCGGCGAAGGTGGACAGCTTCATGTCCGGCAGATGGTTGTCGATGTGGCGCAGCGTCAACGCGTGGCCATTGCCCGCCGCGTCCGCGTTGACAACGAGACCGACGACGGCCTGGTACTCCGGCGACCACAGTGGACTGCCGCTGAAGCCCGGCGCGAGAGCCGATGTCGACTGCCGTTCGAGGTGGATCAGCCCGTTGGCGAGGGGATCCCCCACCAGGCCGCGCGCCGAGCTGCCGAAGTCGGCGTCGCCGGGAAAGCCGAACGTCCACCACGACTTGTCGGCCAGGTCGTCCGGGCCGACGCAGCGCAACCGCGCGGGTGTGACACCCCTGGCACCGGCTCGTCGAGCTGCAGCAGCACCACATCGAGGTTGTGCTCCGGGCGTCCGTTGTGGACCAGGGCACGAACGCGGCGGCGGCTGCTCCACGAGACGGTGGGTGCCTTCGGGAAGGCGATCCAGATCTCGTCGAGCAGGGTGCCGCCCTTGCACACCACGTGCTCGCAGGTCAGCACCAGGCTGTCGTCGATCACGACGCCGGCGCCGATCGGGAGGAGGTCCTTGTCGCTCCTGTGGATCGCGACGGTCCACGGGTCCGGTGGCGGCTTGGTCACGGCGGAAGCCTTGCTCAGCCGGCGCTGGCCGCGAGCTCCGCCACCGCCGTGGGCTGCCACGACAGCGTGATCTGGAAGTTTCCCTCGGTGGCCGCCTTGGCCACGAGCCAGTCCATCGTCCCGGTGACCTTGACGCCGAAGGTGATCTCGACGCCGTCGGGGCCCAGCCGCTTGACCCTGTCCATGACCGCCATCGCCGCCTCGACGGCGGGGCCAGCGGCGTCCCAGACCTTGCCCGCGATGTCACCGACTCCCGCCGGCCGGAAGCCGGGCGTCGGCTCGATCTCGAACTTGGCCACGGTCTCCCCGTCGACCTGATAGCGGACGATCTCGGACGGCACCGGCGTCACCTCCACTCGTGGAGCCGTGCGGGAAATCGACGATCAGACGGAGTGAAGATCGCCAGAATGCACGTGGTCCTCGCAGGTCGCAATCGTGCACGGATCGGTGATCGTGGGCAATAGCCGATTTCAAGATCTGCTTTTCATGCCGCGAACAGCTGTACTAAAATCGCGCTCTCGCTGGGCCGCATGAGATCCACGAGGCGCCAATGTGTCAGATATACGAAATCCCACAGTGGACCTTGCGGCTTCCGTACCGGCATCGGCAGAATCGGGCCCGTCGCGCAGCCCATCAGAGGCTTGCGCGCCACCACGCCCCGATCGCGGAGGAGCGCCGGCATGTCGGACATAGAGCTGACTTTGGTACAGCGGTGTGCATTGTTGGTCCTCATGGCCGAAGCTCGCGAAGTCCCGAACTCATATTTGGAAAACGAGCGGAAGATCGTCCTCAAGAAGAAGGAGCACCGCGATCCGCTGCAGGCCGCGGGCCTGATCGCGGTGCGCCAGGAGCGCCGAGGCGGGCCCGTTTCGATGGAGCTGACCGAGCGGGGATGGAGCCGCGCCAAGGCCGAGCTCGGACAGCCCGTTCCTCCGAGGGCCGGTTCCGCCGGGGCGGCACTCTACGCGGTGCTCGACAAGGTCGGGCAATTCATCGATCGATCTAAGATCTCTCCCGGCGAGTTCTTTGCTCCGCCGATCGATGACGAGATAGACGTCGAGCCCGATGTCGAGGCGCGAATTCGCAAGGCGTACGGCGAACTCGCGCCGCGAACGGGCGCATGGATCATGCTGGACAAGATCCGCCGTGCGCTCGGCCCCATCTCCCGCGAGGAAGTCGACGGTGCCCTCATCAGTCTCCACCGGGCGCCAGATGTGCGACTTGTGCCGGAGTCAAACCAGAAGGTGCTTACCGATTCTGAGCGTGCGGCCGCTGTCAGCATCGGCAATCAGGACAAGCACCTCATCGCCATTGGCGTCTGATGAACGAGGTAGAGCGGCGGGCACTCGCTGCGCTCCGGTTCAACTGGGCGCCCACGCCGGACGACGTGTGGCGCACCTCGCGGTACCACGTCGACGGGCTGCACCGCGAGGTCACGCGGACGGTCCTGGACAGCGTCGCCGAGGCGAGGGACAGCGTCGAGTCGAGCCCGGTCGGCGTCGTCGTGCTCGGCCAGCGCGGCACCGGCAAGACCCACCTCCTCGGCTCCGTCCGCGAGCGCGTCCAAGCCGACGGCGGCTACTTCTTCCTGGTCAGCGTCATGGAGGCAAGTGCGTTCTGGGGCAGCCTGGCGCTGTCCATGCTGGACGGCTTCTCCCGCCAGCCGGAGGAGGGCGACAGCCAGCTCCGGGTCTTCCTGCACCGTCTCGCGGAGCGGATCGCCGCGCCGCGCGTCGTCCGCCGGGCCATGACCGGCGAGAGCGAGTCCGACCTCTCCCGCGCCGCCCTTGACGCGGTCGTCGACCTGCTCCGCAAGGCCGACCGCCAGGTGGGCACCGAGTGCCAGGACACCGCGCGCGCCCTGGTGCTGTACGCGTCGGAGAGCGCCGCCCACCAGAACATCGGGTACGACTTCCTCTGCTCCAACGACGAGGTGGACCCCGGCGAGCGCGCCGGCTGGGGCATGCGGCGCAGCAAGCGCTCGGCGCAGGAGATCGTGCGGGACATCTCCCGGCTGCTGGCGCTCACCGGCCCCACCGTGATCGCGGTCGACCAGATCGACGTGCTCGTGGCGCAGTGGGCGAAGAGCACGGAAGGCGACGTACGCGAGGAGTGGCGCACCGCGCTGCTGCTCGAGCAGATCGCCGGCGGCCTCATGCACCTGCGCGACACCACGCGACGCACACTGTCGGTCGTCAGCTGCCTGCCGGTGACCTGGGAGCAGATCAAGAGCCAGGTGACGGACACGGTCCAGGACCGCTTCCGGGAGGCGTTCTACCTCGCCGACCTCCCGTCCGCCGAGATCGGCCGGGAGCTCATCGCGAAGCGGTTCGCCGTGAAGTTCGACGACGTCGCCTTCGCGCCGCCCTACCCGACCTGGCCGGTGTCACCGGCGGCCTTCGAAGAGGCTCACCAGTTCACGCCGCGCGAGCTGCTGCGCGCGGTGGACTCGCACGTGCGGGCCTGCCTCGCCGCGGGCGAGGTGCGGGAGATGACGAGCCTCCTGCAGAAGCCCCGGGAGGTCGGTCCGGACCGCGGTCGCACCGAGCCCGCACCCGACACGGCCGGCTTCGCCGGTTACGACGCCGCGTTCGCCGCGCTCGTGGCCGAGGCCGACCCCGCGGCCGCCCTGGACGAGCGCACCGAGGACGCCGAGATGCCGGCGCTGCTCGAAGCCGGGCTCACCGCGTGGATCGCCGAGCGCGGCGCGGCCGGCGAGGCGTACGGCTACGACCCGCAGCCGGGCGGCAAGCCGGCGCTGCACGCCCGGCTGCGCCGCACGTTCGGCGACGACACCGAGGACGAGGAGCACTGGGCGTTCCGGGCCATCGGCGCCAAGCATCACATCTCAGCGCTCAACCGGATCCGCAACGCCGTCACGGCCGCCGGTCTCACCGAAGGGGTCTCCCGGCGCAAGCTCATCCTTCTGCGCAACCCCCCGTACTCACCGGGCACCCGCACCCGGGAAGTGCTCGCCGCCTTCGAAAAGGCAGGCGGCATGTGCCTGCAGTTCGGCGACCGGGACCTCGCCAGCCTCGTGGCGCTCCGGCAGATGATCAAGCGGTACGGCTACGAGACCCTCCAGCCCTGGTTCGCGGCGCGCCGGCCCACCGACGGGATCGAGTTTCTCCACCGGGCCCTGAGCGGCCAGAGCACCGACGAGGCGGCCACCACAAAACAACAAGCCGCACCGGTACCGGCGGCGACCGCCGCACCGACCGCGACCGCGGAGGGCGACGAGCGGCGGATCACGCTCGGCGTCGGCATCGACCACGTCGCGCCGGTCACGATTGAGCTCGAAGCGCTCCGCCGCCACACGGCGATCTTCGCCGGCTCCGGGTCGGGCAAGACCGTGCTGATTCGCCGGCTGGTGGAGGAGTGCGCGCTGCGGGGCGTGTCGGCCATCGTCCTCGACCCCAACAACGACCTCGCGCGCCTCGGCGAGCGCTGGCCCACTCCCCCGGTGCACTGGGACGATGCGGAGCGGGCTCGCGCCGAGGAGTACCTCGCCAACACCGAGGTGGTCATCTGGACACCACGGCGCGCGAGTGGGCGCCCCCTCGCGTTCCGGCCGCTGCCCGACTTCGCCGGGATTCTCGACGACCCGGACGCGTTCGCGGCCGCCGTCGACGCCGCGGCGGCGGCACTCGCTCCGCGGGCGAAAGTGGACGGCTCGACCGCCAAGGCGGAAAAGGGCCAAGCGGTGCTCCGCGAGGCGTTGACCCACTACGCGCGCGGCGGCGCCAGCGACCTCCGCGGCTTCGTCGACCTGCTCGACGACCTGCCCGAGTACGTGAGCGCGCTGGACAGCGCCGGCAAGATGGCCGCGGAGATGGCTCAGCTGCTGAAGGCCGCGATGGTCAACGACCCGCTCTTCGGCGGCAGCGGCACACCGGTCGACCCGGGCGTGTTGCTGACCCCCGGCTCAGGGCAGCGAGCCCGGGTCTCGGTGATCAGCCTGATCGGCCTGCCGGACGACGGGCAGCGGCAGAGCTTCGTCAACCAGCTCCAGCTGGCGCTCTTCTCCTGGATCAAGCGCAACCCGGCCGGCGACCGGCCCCTCGGCGGCCTCCTGGTGATGGACGAAGCACAGACGCTGGCACCTTCGGGCGCGCTGACCGCGTGCACCGAGAGCACGCTCGCCCTGGCGTCCCAGGCCCGCAAGTACGGGCTGGGCCTTGTCTTCGCGACCCAGGCGCCCAAGGGGCTGCACAACAGGGTCACCGGCAACGCGGCGACGCAGCTGTTCGGGCTGCTCAACCATCCGACGCAGATCAGCGCGGCACGCGAGCTGGCCCGCGCCAAGGGCAGCGACATCTCCGACGTCGGCCGGCTGCGCACGGGGCAGTTCTACGCGGCGATCGAGGGTTCCGAGTTTCAGAAGCTTCAGGCGCCGCTCTGCCTGACCCACCACCCCAAGAGCCCGCTCACACCTGAGGAAATCATCGAGCGGGCGCGGATCTGACGCCTTACGATCGCGGCCATGGCTGTTCACGAGATTCATGGCGTGCGTGTGCTCACCGTGCCCGACCAGGGGCCGGCACTGCGGAGCAGCGCCGACGCCCTCGATCTCGTCGCCGCCACCTACGAGCAGCTGGCCGACTTCATCGTCGTCCCGGTCGAGCGGCTGGACCCGGACTTCTTCACGCTCAGCAACGGGCTCGCCGGTGAGTTCCTGCAGAAGCTTGCCAACTACCGCCTCCGCGTGGCGATCGTCGGCGACATCACCGAGCGGGTGGAGGCGAGCAACGCGCTGCGCGACTTCGTCCGGGAGAGCAACCGCCGCAAGCAGACCTGGTTTCTCGCCACGAGGGATGAGCTCCACCAGCGGCTCGCCGGCGAGGTGCCGGTCAGCCCGGAAGCCTGACGCGCTCGCCGGCCGGGGCGGGGGAGCGCGCGGAGCGCGTCAGCCACGGCTCGGCGAGCAGCAGGGCGAGAGCGGCGGCCGCCAGTCCGGCGCCGGCGAGCGCGACGCTTCGTACCCCCGCGGTTTGGATCAAACCGCCCCCAAGAGTGAGCCGGCCGCGATGCCCGCGTTGAACGCGGAGCCGCTGCCCGCCCCCGCCATGTCGGTGCTGCCGGGCGCGACCTGGAGCGTGCGGTTTTGCACCGCGGCCGCGAAGGCCGCGTAGGCCATCACGGTGACGGCGACCGCCGCGAGTGCCGGACCCTTCGCGGCGCCGAGGAGGTAGAGGGTGAGCAGCGCGACGGCGCTCGCGGTGAGCGGGACGGTCAGCGCCCCCACGGGCTGCGGTCGAGGAAGCGGCCGACGATCAGCGTGCCGGCCACGCCCGCGAGGCCGATGACCAGCAGCAGCGGGCCGAGCGCGGCCGGGGCGAAGCCGCTGACGTCGAGCAGGAAGGGCGTCACGTAGGTGTAGGCCGTCAGGAAGCCGGCCACCCCGACCGCGCAGGCCACGACGAGGATCGCGTAGCGGCGGGCGTCCGGCGCCGTGCCGCGCGCGGCGCCGCCCTCCGCGGGCGGGATCGTGGGGACGAGCACCGCCACCGCGACGCAGGTCGCGAGCCCCACGCCGGCCATCACCACGAACGCCACGCGCCACCCCGCCTGCTGCCCGATCCACGTGCCCACCGGCACGCCGACCACCGGGGAGAGCGAGGCGCCGACGGCGAGGCGGGCCACCGCGCGGCCGCGCACGTCGGGCGGGAAGAGGCCGGTCGCGGTCGAGGCGACCACCGACCAGAAGAGGGCCTGGGTGAGGGCGGTCGCGAGGCGGGCGGCGAGCAGCACCCAGTAGGTCTGCGCGACGGCGGTGACAAGCGTGGCGGCCACGAAGACGGCCAGGGCCGCCGTGATCAGCTGCCGGCGTGGAATGTGGACGGTGAAGCGGGTGAGCGGGATCGAGGCGACCACCACCACCGCCGCGTAGCCCGTGACCAGCAACCCGATCTGCGTGTCGGAGCGGTCGAGGTCGTCGGCCATCACGGTGAGCAGGCCGATCGGCAGCACCTCGGTCGTCACGAACGTGAACGCGGCCACCGACAGCGCCACCAACGCGCCGTTGGCACGCACCCTGCTGTCTCCACTGAACCTGGCTATGGTGGTAGCGTCCCAGGGGTGGCGGAGGTGCGCAACCCAGAGCTGCGGATCGTCGGCGGCCACCCGGTGCTCGACCTGGTCAACACGGTGACGCCGCGCCGCCCGGGCGGCCGCGAGCACATCACCTCCCCACCGCGCTGCTCGCCTGGTCACGGCGGGTCGGCCTGGTGGGCGCGGGCGAGGCCCGCACGATCAGCGCGGCCTGGCGGACCAGGTCCGGGTCCGCCGGCCAGGCACTGCACGCGACGCTCGATGTGCGGGAGTCGGTGTACGGGATTCTCGCCGCCCGCCTCGCGGACCCGACACCCGGTCCGGTGGCGGCGCTGGAGCATCTGACGCTGCGGTGGGCGGCCGCCACGGCACGTTCCACATTGGTCGCCGGCGCCGATCGGCCGGCGGAGGTGGTGGTGGGGACGGATCCGGCGTTCGTGGTGCCCGACCGGCTCGCGTTCGCGGCGGTGGAGCTGCTGCGCGCGGTCGACCCGCGGCACGTCAAGGAGTGTCCGGTGGACGAGGGTGGCTGCGGCTGGCTCTTCCTCGACCAGAGCCGTAACTCCTCGCGCCGCTGGTGCGCGATGGCCGACTGCGGTGCGCAGGCCAAGGCCCGCAAGCTGACCGAGCGGCGGCGGGCGGCGCGAGCTTCCACCGTGAGGGCCCCGCGGAGGTAGCCGGCTGGTGGCCCGACTAGCCGGGCGCAGGTCGGAGCCACCAGCCGGGGACCGTGGGGTAGGTGCCCTCCCTCCTTTACCGAGTCGGTGTTACGACCGGGGGCCAGGCCCGCATCGAAGCCGGACCCCGGTTTGTCCAGGTACGGTTCACGGGCGGGAGGCCAGGTAGTCGGCGTGGTGCCGGTCGCCGGTCACGGGCATGTTTCGTCATCTATGTGAACGTGAACCCAGCTATGACCGGACATGCGGGCACCCTTTGACGTACCGACAGGACCTGGCCGCCCGGTGGCCCGAAAACCTTTTCGGCAATCTAGCGATGTCGCTGTGAGGCTGTCAAGGGTGTCTTGGTGTACCCTCCGACGAAACGCCAGGCGAAAGGATTTCGGTGGCCAGGCAGCGTTCCAGACCGGTCACGCTGACCGACGTGGCCCGCCGCGCGGGCGTGTCGGTGGCCACCGCGTCCAAGGCGCTCAACGCGCGCGACGAGGTCGCGCCGGAGACCCGCCGCCGCGTGCTGCAGGCCGCCGACGAGCTCGCCTTCCAGCCCAACGCGCTGGCCCGCGGCCTGCTCACCGGCCGCACCCGCACCATCGGCCTGCTGACCGACGAGCTCGCCGGCCGCTTCTCCATCCCGATCCTGCTGGGGATCGAAGACGCGCTCGCGAGTGGACAGATGTCCGTGCTGCTCTGCGACGCCCGCGGTGACGCGATCCGCCGCCAGCACTACATCCGCACGCTGCTGGCCCGCCAGGTCGACGGCTTCGTCCTCCTCGGCGACTCCAACGACCTGCGCCCGTCGCTCACCAGCCAGATCCCGGTCCCGGTCGTGTACGTGTACGGCGAGTCCGACGACCCCAACGACCTCTCCGTCCTGGCCGACGACGAGCACGGCGCCCGCCTCGCCACCGAGCACCTCGTCTCGCTCGGCCGCCGCCGCATCGCGCACATCACCGGACCGGAGACCTACCGCGCCGCCCGCGACCGCGTGACCTCGGCGCGCAAGGTGCTGACCGACGCGGGCCTCCCGCTGGTCGGCGGCGACCCGCTCTTCGGCGAGTGGTCGCAGCGCTGGGGCCGCCACGCGACCCGCACGCTCCTGACGGCGTACCCCGACATCGACGCCATCTTCTGCGGCAACGACCAGATCGCGAGCGGCGCGGCCCACACGGTGCGCGAGCTGGGCCGCCACATCCCCGACGACATCTCCATCGTGGGGTACGACAACTGGCACGAGTTCGCCTCGGACTGCCTGCCACCACTGACCACAGTGGACCTGAACCTGCAGCAGCTCGGCGAGACCGCGGTCCATCATCTCTTCGCCGCCCTCGACGGCCAGCCCGCGGCCGGCGTGATCCGCCAGCCGTGCCGCCTGGTGGTCCGCGACTCCACCGGCCCCCTCCGACCCCGCCAAGGCTAGACACCCTTCGCGGTCAGGGTGAGTGCGAACGTCAGATTCACGTTGAGATAGTTCCGGGCTACCGCGCTCTGGACCACCGCGGACGTCGCGGTAGCCCAAATCTCCTGGGATGACCGTCGAGATCTCGACGGTGAGCGCCGCCTGCACCGGGCCGCGTCGGGCGGTGCTGCACTGTGGACGGACCTGCGCACCCCAACCCGAAAGGTCTTTAGAGGGCGCATTCTCCGCGGGCGGTGGCGCGTGAGACAGCGCAAGGCGCGGCCGCCGAGCTCGCGGGGCCGGCACCCCTCCGTGCCGGCCCCGCGGCCGTCATGGGAGCGCGACGAACTGGCCGAGGAAGCCCCGCGCGCTCGCCGTGTCGAGCCGGTACGTGACGTTGGTGGCGTAACACGGTGCGTCGCCGGTGATCGTCGTACTGGCGAGCAGCATCCGGCCGCCGACGGTGACGAAGTTCGGGCCGCCGGAGTCGCCGTAGCAGGCGCCGCCGAAGTCGCGGCTCTCGTTCATCGCCAGCCGGACCCAGGTGGGGTTCAGCGCGTCGAAGCCGACCGGCGCCTTCATCCGCACGCCGCCCCCGGGGTGCACGTGCCCACCCGGCCCGCGTTCGGCCTCCTCCGTGCCGTAGCCGACGACCTGCCACGGCGCCGCCGCGAGCGCCCGCGAGCCGAGCGCCCCGAGCTGGTTGGCCGAGGGCAGCGTCGCCGGAGTGAAGGGCCAGCGGGCGGCGAGCGAGGCCGCCTGAGCCGGGGTGAAGGTGACCACGGCGATGTCGTGCGCGTCGGCGGAGTTGCCGGGGTAGGCCGGGCTCGTGTGCGCCGTGCCCTCGACCGCGACGGCGGCCGCCACCTGCTGCGGCGGCAGGCCCTGGCCGGCTGCCGCGTCGAGCGCGCCCTGGACGTCCTGCGCCAGCGAGACGTAGAACCTCGCCCCGGCCGGCCAGTCGGTGGTGCAGTGGGCGGCGGTCAGGAACACGTCCGTGTCGATCATCGTGCCGGAGCAGTACCAGTCGACGACGTCCGGCGTGGCCGGGTCACCGTCCCGGTCCCACTGCACGATCAGCGCACCCACCTCGGTCCGCTCCGGCGCGGGCAGGGCGTTGTACGAGTTGACAGCCGCGGCGGGTGACGCGGCGAAAGCGGCGGCCGCGGCGGCGGTGGCCACCGCGAACAGGACGCGAAGTCCCGGGCGAGCACGCATTGTTCCTCCAGATGACGGGTGGGTCACCTGGTAAGAGCGGCGCGGTGGCCGGCGCCGTTACAGGGGGCTACGAGAGGAGCTTGCGGACGGCGCTCTCCGTCGGTGCGGAGACCACCTGGCCGTCGTGGTAGAGGTCGACGACGCGCGGATCCACGTACGACGCCCGCGCCACGGCCGGCGTGTTGCCGAGCAGCTCAGCCACCTCGCGCATCACCGCCGCCACCGTGCGCTTGCGGCGGGTCGCCGAGCCCTGCGTCCCCTCCCCCGCCAGCTTGGCCGCGGCGAGCACCGTAGCGTGCCACGTGCGGAAGTCCTTGGCGGTCATGTCGGTGCCGCTCGCCTCGCGCAGGTACTCGTTGACCTCGTCGCTGCGCACGTCGTGCCACCCGCGCCCGTTCCAGTACGCGAACAGCCGCTCGGCACCCTTGCGGCGCCGGCGCAGCGCGCGCAGCACCTCGCACACCCGCTCGTCGGTCACCTCGCAGGACTGGTCCACGCCGCCCTTCGCCGGAAACTCGAGCACCACGCACCCCTTGCGGCCGCGCACGTGCTCGGGGCGCAGCGTCGACACGCCGTAGGTGGGGTCGTCGCCGCCCGCGTACTCGTCGCCGCCCACCCGGAACGCGCCCATGTCCAGCAGTGCGGCGACCGCGGCCAGCACGCGCTCGCGTCCCAGGCCGCGCCCGCCGAGGTCGGAGTTGACCCGCCGGCGCAGGGCGGGCAGGTGTGCCGCGACGTCAAGCACGTGCTCGTGCTTGGCCGCGTCGCGGTCTGCCCTCCACTGTGGATGGTAGAGGTACTGCTTGCGCCCGGCTGCGTCCACGCCGGTGGCCTGGATGTGTCCGCGCGGGTCCGGACAGATCCAGACGTCCTTCCACGCCGGTGGGATCACCAGGTCGCGCAGGCGCTGGAGGGTTTCAGGGTCGGAGATCTTCCGGCCTTCCTCGTCCACGAACGAGACGCCACGCCCGCGCATGCGCCGCCCGTACCCGGGCGCGGACACGTCGCTACGCCGCAGCCGCACACGTCACCTCGTCCACGGCGGCGAGCACCTCCTCGACTCCGATCGAACCGACCGCCGGGCCGCGCCACAGCGCGCGGTGCTCGGGCCGGTCCGGAGGCGGTCCCCACAGGTCGGGCGTCACGGGTCCGAAGAGGACCACGGACGGGATGCGGTACGCGGTCGCCAGGTGCGCGACGCCGGTGTCGCCGCTCACGACGAGCTTCGCGTGCGCCACGACGCCGGCCAGCTCGGCGGGGTCGGTGCTGCCGGCCAGCACCGAGTCCTCACCCAGCCCTGCCAGCTCGGCGACACACTCGGCGATCGGTCGCTCGGCGGCGGAGCCGGTGACGGCAACGTCGAACCCGCGCGCGGCCAGGTGGCGGGCCACGGCCGCGAAGCGCTGCGGCGGCCAGTGCCGTTCGGCGGCTTTGGCACCGGGGTGTACGACCGCGACGCCGGCGCGCGGCGGCACCGGTGGCGGGAGCAGCGCGAGGTCGGTGGGGTCGGTGGGGATGCCGTACCACTCGAGGAGGCGGCACCAGCGCCGCACCTCGTGCTCGCCGTCACTCCACTCAGGACCGTCCACATGCTCCGCTTGCGGGCACGCGAAGGCGTACAGCCGCTCGGGGTGGGCGCGGCGCAACAGCCGGTGCGACTGCGGCCCCGGCCGTGGAGGTTGACCGCCCATGAAGCCTGCGGCAGCGCGCGGCCCTCCAGCCCGTCGCAGGGCACCAGCGCGTCGATCCCGCCGATCAGCTCGACCATCGGGCTGAGCCAGGCCGGCGCGGCGAGCGCGAGCGTACGGTCGGGAAACGCCCGGCGCAGCGCGCGCAGGGCCGGCACGCCCGTCGCCAGGTCACCGATCCCCAACGCCCGCAACACCAGGATCATGGGTACGACGACTCCTGCTCGGCGCAGACCACGATCTCGCGGACCGCGCTGCCGGGCGGCTGGTTCAGCGCGAACATGACCGCGTTGGCCACGTTGGCCGGGTCGTTGAGCTGGGCGTCCGGACCCGGCTTGTACTGCTCGTCCCGCCCGTCGAAGAACGGCGTGCGCATCCCGCCGGGCACCAGCAGCGTCACGCCCACCGTGCCGGCGAGCTCCGCGGCGAGCGCGCGGGTGAAGCCCACGACGCCGAACTTCGCGGCGCAGTACGCGGTCGCGTCGCTGACCGCCTTGAAGCCGAGGGTGGAGGCGACCGTGACGACGGTGCCGTGCGCGCGCTCCAGAGACGGCAGGGCGGCCCGGACGACCGCCGCCGTGGCGAACAGGTCGATCGTGACCGTGCGCTCCCACACCTCGGCCGGTACGTCCGCCAGCCGCCCGGGCACGTCGACGCCGGCCGCGGTCACCACCGCGTCCAAGCGGCCCGCCTCCGCCGCGATGCGGCGGGTGGCCTCCTCGGCCGCACCGGTGTCCGCGAGGTCGCACTCGACCCACACCGCGCCGTCGACCGGTACGACCGGTGGCTGCCGGTCGAGGATGAAGGGGCGCCAGCCCTCCTTCGAGGCGGCGGCGACCACCGATGCGCCAAGCCCGCTGGAACCGCCGCTGACCAGTACGACCTTCATCAAACTCCCTCCAGGTGCCGAGCCGCCGCGATCATCCGCGTCGTCGAGCGGCCGTCCAGGTACGGCACGATCACGCATTCCCCACCCCACCGTTGAACGAGGTCGGCCTCGGGAAGCAACCCTCCGTCACTGCCGTAGTCGCCGCCCTTGACCCACACGTCGGGGCGGAGCCAGGACAGGACGGCGTCGGGCGTGGACTCGTCGAACACCACGACCGCGTCCACGGCGGACAGCGCGGACAGCAGCCGTGCCCGGTCCTCCTGCCGCACCATCGGCCGCTCCGGCCCCTTGAGGGAGGTGACGCTGCTGTCGGAGTTAAGGCACACGACGAGGCAGTCGCCCAGCCGGCGGGCCGCCTCCAGCGTGGCGATGTGCCCCGCGTGCAGCAGGTCGAAGCAGCCGCCGGTGGCGACGACCCGGCCACCCCGCGCGCGTACCCGCCCGACCAGCTCGCCCACCGCGTCCCTGCCGACGCCGGCGGCGCCGGCCACCGGCTCCTGCTGCGCGAGCGCGGCCTGCACTCCCCCACTCGCCACGTACGCGGTGGCCTCCCGCACGCCCTCCTGCACCGCCTCGGAGACGAGCGCACCACCGGCGAGCGCGAGCGCGGCCGTCGTGGCGAAGCGGTCACCGGCGCCGCAGGTGTCGCCGTCCATCCGGCCGGGCGCCGGCACGACAAGCGGCGTGGGGCCGTTGCAGAGCAGCGCGCCGTCGCCGCCCATCGTCACGGCCACGGCACCGGTGCGCCAGCGCGTGCGCAGCTCCTGCCCGCCGCGCGCGGCGGCGGCGACCCGGCTGCCCCCGCCTGAGTCGCCGGTCAGGTGCTGGACTTCGGCCTCGTTCGGCGTGGCGAGCCGTACGCCACGCACCGGCGCCGGCCCGCGCGGATGCGGGTCCCACACCACCGGAGCGGTCGCCTCGGCCAGCGCGGCGCGCAGCGCCGGGTGCCTGGCCATGCCGCGCCCGTAGTCGCTGACCAGGATCGCGTCCGCCTCGGCGATGGCCATGAGCGCGGCTTCCGTCGGCTCACCGTCCACTTCGGCGTCGCCGCGGTCCAGCCGCAGCAGCGCCTGCCCGCGCGAACGCAGCCGGATCTTCTCGGGCGTCGTACCAGTCATCCGCAGCGGGTAGATCCGGACGCCGGCGGCGGACAGCAGCGCGCTCAGTCGGGCACCGGCCGCGTCGTCGGCCAGCCCGGTGACAAGCGCGACGTACTCGCCGCGGCGGGCGGCCAGCAGCGCCGCCAGCCCGGCCCCGCCGGGGCGGTCCGTTGTGGACTTCTCGGCCAGCACGGGCACCGGGGCGTCCGGGCTGATCCGGCTCACGGCGCCGTCGACGTCCCGGTCCAGCAGCGTGTCGCCGACAATGACGATCATCGCAGCCCTCCCACCGGTACCGCGCGCCGTGCGGGCGCGGGCAGCGACGGCAGTGCGAGGTCGACGTACTCGCAGAGCACGTGCACCGAGACCAGGTGCAGCTCCTGCACGACCTGCGGGTCGGGCGACGGCACCGCGAGCACGTCCGAGCAGAGCTCGGCGAGCGGGTTGGGGGTGGGTCCGGTGAGGCCGAGGACGCGCAGCCCGCAGTCGGCGCCGGCCTCGGCGGCGGCGAGCAGGTTGGTGCTGCGGCCGCTCGTCGACAGCAGCAGCAGGATGTCGCCGGCGCGGCCGTGGGCGCGTACCTGGCGGGCGAACACCTCGTCGTACCCGAAGTCGTTGCTCACCGCGGTCAGCGAGGAGGTCTCGGCGGTGAGCGCGATCGCGGACAGCGCCGGCCGGTCGTCGCGCAGCTTGCCCACGAGCTCGGCGGTCAGGTGCTGGGCCTCGGCCGCGCTGCCGCCGTTTCCGGCCGTGAGCAGCCGCCCTCCGCCGGCCAGCAACCGGGCCAGCTCGTGCCCCCACCGGGAGAGCTTGCGGGCGGCCTGGCGGTACGGCACGAGTGCCGACGCCAGGCTCGCCAAGTGACTGTCCAACACGGACAGCGCTCCATCCTCCATCAGGCCACCGCTCCTGTCGCCGGCCGCAGCCCGCTCACGGTCGCGTACAGGGCGCCCAACTGCTCGGCGGCCCGCTTCCACGAGTAGCACTGGCGGGCCCGGTCGAGCGCCGCCGTGGCGTACGCGAAGCGCCGCACCGGGTCGCCGAGCACGCGGCGCAGCGCCATGCCGAGCGAGCGCGGGTCGCGCGGCGGCACAAGGTCACCGGTCAGCCCGTCCACCACGGTGTCGGTGAGGCCGCCGACGCCGGTGGCGACCACGGGCACGCCGCAGGCCATCGCCTCCAGCGGGGTGAGGCCGAACGGCTCGTACCAGGGCGCGGTCGCGAGGACGTCCGCGGAGCGGTACCAGCGGGGCATCTCGTTCGCCGGCACGGCGCCCACGAGGTGCAGGCGGTCGGCGACCTTTGTGGACTCCGCGAGGCTGCGCAGCTTGCTGGCGAACGGGTCGGTGTCCAGGCTCCCGGCCGCCGGCCCGCCCACGATGACGCACTCGGCGCCCGGCACGATCTTCAGCGCGCGGATGACGTCGGCGAAGCCCTTGCGTTCCACAAACCGGCCCACCGTCAGGATCCGCGGCCGGTCGGGGTCGCGCGGCGCCGCGGGACCCTCCGGCGAGAAGCGCTCACTGTCCACACCAGACGGGATCAGCGCCATGCGGTTGCGGGGCACGCCCATCCGCACCAGCTCGCGCACCTCGTCCTGGCATTGCGCGACGACGCGGTCGACGGCCTTGCCGAGCATCCGCTCGTACCCGATGCGCCGGGCCGGGCTGGTGTCCGCCGCGCCCTGGTGCCGCTTCTTCACCGTGCCAAGCGCGTGGTACGTCTGCACCACCGGAACGCCCGTCTGGCGACCCGCGGTCACCGCGGCGAGCCCGCTCATCCAGAAGTGTGCGTGCGCGACGCTCGGCGCCCACTCGTCGCTTCGCCACTCGTCGACGAGCCAGCGGCCGAAGTCCTTCATGTACGGCAGCAGGTCGTCCTTGGGCAGCGGCTCGGGCGGGCCGGCCGGCACGTGCGCGACCGTCACCCCCTCCCGCACCGTGACGAGAGCCGGCAGGTCGGCGGAGTCCCGGCGCGTGTACACGCGTACGTCGTGCCCTTCGACGGCCAGCGCGGCGGCCAGTTCGGCGACGTGGGTGTTCTGCCCGCCGGCGTCGACTCCCCCGAGCGCGGCCAGCGGGCTGGCATGTTCCGAGATCATCGCGATGCGCATGGCGAACCTCCTCCTACCCCAGGACCACGGAAATCCCCAGGACTATGGATGGACTCGAACAACCTGTCCCAGTCGGCCAGGAAGCGGTCGAGCCCGTAGCGTTCATTCGCCGCCACCTGGGCGCGTGCGCCCAGCCGGCGGGCCTCCTCCGGCTCCTCCAGCAGCCACCTCGCCGCCTCCACGAGCGTCTCCACCCGGGTCGACAGCACGCCGGCGTCCGGCGGCACCGCCCGGACCGCCTCGGTGGTGGCGAGCGCGACGACGGGCATGCCCATCGCCATCGCCTCCAGGAGGCTCAGGCCGAGCGAGGTCCACCGGCACAGGTGCAGGTACGCGCGGCGCCGGGCGAGCTCGGTGTGCATCCGGGCCTGCGGGAGGTCCTCGTGGGCGTCCACGCCGGACAGGGCGTTCAGGTCGGCGACGCCCATGCCGTAGACGTCCAGCGGCGCCACCGCGGCAAACCGCGGGAAGAGGTCGGTGCCGGTGACCCGGCCGCGGCGCACCGGCTCGTTCGTGGCGACGGCCAGGCGCGGCAGCTCACCGGAGTAGCGGGCGGCCGGCGGCACGATGCCGTGCTCGATGACGGTGGTACGCGTGCCGCCGGTGTCCCAGAAAAGCTCGTTGAAGTGGGTCACGTGCACGACGAGGACGTCGTCGCGGTCGGCCATGGGGTGGCGGGTGGTGGGCACGTCACCCTTCGGCGTGTTGTGTTCCACATAGACAAGCGGTGGACGCCGGCCGAGCCAGCGGTCGACCAGCCCCAGCTCCTCGCCGCGCTGGAGCACCACCACGTCGACCTCCTCGGCCGCGAGGCGCTCCAGCGGGACCTCCTCCACCGTGTCCGGCCAGTCGTACGTGCGGGCGCGGCCGAGGCCGTACGGACCGCGGTCCGGCGTGACCGGCACGATGTAGCGGTGCTTGCCGTGTACGAAGGCTGTCGTCCACGAGCCGTGGACGTGCCAGAGCAGGATGTTCACGGCGCACCGACCCGACGTACCGCCTCGACCACCGCAAGCGGGTCCACCGTGGACAGGCACGGGTGGCCGGCGACGGGGCACACCGCCGCCCGCGTGTTCCGGCACGGCGCGGTCGCGTCGCCGAGCCGCACCCACGGCACGCGGTACGGCCCCCACTGTCCGAACGGGACGGTCGGCGCGAAGAGGCTCACCACCGGCGTGCCGACGGCGGCGGCGAGGTGGGCCGGTCCGGTGTTGGACACGACCACGCAGGCGGCGCGCGCGATGACCGCGGCGAGCGCGCCGAGCGAGGTCTGCCCGCCCAGGTCGAGCGCGGCGGCACCGGCTACCCGGGCGCTGAGCGGGCGCTCGTCCGGCCCGCCGGTGACCACGACGCGGTGGCCGGCGGTGGTGAGCGCGACGACGATCGCCTCGTACCGCTCGGGTGGGCACGCGCGGGCCGGCACCGAGGCGCCGGGGTGCACGACCACGTAGCCGGGCGCCAGGTCGGTGGCCGCCTCCGCCACGCGGATCCGCAGCTCGGGCACGTCGTCGGGGGGCAGCGGAAAGCCGGCCGCGGCCGCCAGTGAGAGCGCGCGCTCCGGCTCGGGGATGCCGAGCGGCACGCGGTGCCGTACGTCCAGAAGGGAGCCCGGGTAGTCGTCGCTGATCGCGGAGATGCGGTCCACGCCCGCCATGCGCAGGACCAGGGCCAGCGGGAGCGCGCTCTGGTGGAACGAGGTGAACAGCACCGCCTCCTCCGGCGCCGCCGCCGCGATGCGGTCCACCATCCGGTCCACTTCGGACCTGTCCAGCGGCTCAGGGCTGGGGTCGATCCACGGCAGCTGCCACTCGATGATCTCGTCCACTCCGGGCAGCAGCTCGGCGGCGCGGCGCCCACGGGGTCCGCAGAGCATGACCACCCGCTCGGCGCCGGCGGCGACCGCCCGGATCGCGGGCCCGGTGACCAGCACGTCACCGGCCGAGTCGGGCCGGGCGACGAGCACCGTGCCCCGCCGGTGGCCGGCGGTGCCCGCGGGGACCAGCCGGGAACGGCGCAGGATCTGGTGTACGGCCGCATTCAGGTCGCCGGCAACGGTCGGCGCGGCGGCGACCTCCTCGGCTCGGGTGACCGCCGTGGGCACCAGGATCGCGGCGGCGCCCGCCGCACCGGCGGCGCCCATGTCCCGGCCGATGTCGCCAACGACCACGCAGCGCTGGGGAGTGGTCCCCAGCGCCGCGGCCGCATCGACGATCATGCCGGGTTGCGGCTTGCGACACCGGCATCCGTCGCGTTCTCCGTGCGGGCACACCTGCCAGGTGTCGAACGGCCCGAGGAGCTCCTCCACCCGGGCGTTCACCCTCGCCACGTCGCCCGGCGTCAGCAGGCCGCGGGCGATGCCCGACTGGTTGGTCACCACGCCGAGCCGAAAGCCGGCCGCGCGGAGCCGATCCAACGCGGCCCGGGCACCCGGCATCGGGCGCACGAGGGCCGGGTCCCCGTTGTAGGGCACATCCCGGACGAGAGTGCCGTCGCGGTCGAAAAGCACCGCATCGAACAGGTGGCTCCGCACGTGACGCTGGTTCCCGGGGGCAACAGAAGTAAACATCAACTGATCCCCGTCCCGACCGGCCGCGCACCGCGCCACCGCCACCAGCCTCGAAGCCAGTGCGCGGTCGCAAGCGGCGGGATGATTGTGCTGGTCAGGAGCGTTGTCGCGACCTCGCGAGGCGCCTTCGGGCCGGCCTTGACACGGGCGGCCGCAAACTCCGCCGTACCAGCCGCCCACGCCGCTCCGGCGACCGCCCGCAGCCGCGGCACGGCGAGGGCCACGACAAGCGCCGCGGTGACGGCGACGTGGCGGGGACGCCGCCCGGGCAGCGCCTCGACGAGCGCCCGCCATCGCGGTCCGTACATATGTCGCAACAGGGCGTCATCGGCGTTTCCGCGCTGCGCGCGCAGGCTCACCCACGGCCCCTCCGGACGCACCGGATGGGTCACCCGCCGCGCGCCGCACACAAGATCCCAGCCGGCCTTCCGCACCCGGTACGCAAGTTCGGCATCCTCGCGGTACGCGCGGGGAAAGCGCTCGTCGAAGCCGCCCACCTCGGCCAGGGCCGCGCGGCGGTAGGCCATGTCCGCCGTGATCCAGCGGGCCTGCTCGAGGCCCGCGGTGGAACGCTCCCAATCGGTCGGTTGGCGGTCCGCCGGCAGCGGCACCCGGATCCGGCCCTGCACGCCGCCCACCCGCGGGGGCACGTCCAGGTCGGAGCGGAGGCGCGCAAACCAGTCCGGGTCGGGCACCACGTCGTCGTCGAGAAAAGCCACCCAGGGAAAGCGGGCGGCCTGCCAGCCCGTGTTGCGCGCCGCCGCCGGCCCACGGCCGCGTCCCGTCAGCAGTTTCGGGTACGAGCCATCGCGCGCCGGCAGCCTCAGCGGGCTCAACCGCTCGGGCCGGTCGTCGACCACCAGGATCTCGGCTCCCTCCCTTATGGACGGTGCGAGGTGGTCGAGCAGCACGGCGAGGCTCGGCCGCCCGACCGTCGGTACGACGATCGAGATCACCGGAACACCTCGGCCCGGTGCACGGCGTACGGCCCGATCGCGAGCAGGTCCACCGGTGCCGAGCCGAAGAGCTCCATCGCCTCGCGCGGTGTGTCCACGATCGGCCGCCCCGCGGTGTTGAGCGAGGTGTTGACGACGACGGGCAGCCCGGTCAGCCTGTCGAACTCGGCCAGCATCTCGGCCACCAGCGGCTCGCTGTCGGGATCGACCGTCTGCACCCGCGCCGTACCGTCCACATGCACCACCGCCGGGATCCGGTCCCGCCACTGCGGCCGTACCTTGTGGACGAACAGCATGTACGGGCTCGGCAGCACGCCCTCGAAGACCTCGGCCGCCCGCTCGGCACGCACCATCGGCGCGATCGGCCGGAACTGCTCGCGCCCCTTCACGTCGTTCATCCGGCGGGTCGTGTCCTGGTCGCCGGGGTGAGCCAGGAGCGAGCGGTGGCCGAGCGCGCGCGGTCCGTACTCGCCACGCCCCTGAAACCACGCCACGATGCCGTTGGCGGCCAGCACGCGCGCCGCCTCGGCGGCGATCGACTCGGGCCGGGTGAACGGCAGCGCCGCGCGTTCCAGATCCGCCTCGATCTCGCGGTCGCTCCAGCCGCGGCCCAGCGCGACGCCGGGCATCGGCTCCGGCCGCGCTCCGCCGTCGCGGGCGACGTGCAGCGCGGCGCCGAGCGCGGTACCGGCATCGCCCGCCGCGGGCTGTACCCAGACGTGGTCGAACGGGCCCTCGGCGGCGAGCCGCGCGTTGGCCACGCAGTTGAGCGCGGTGCCGCCGGCCATCGCCAGCACGCGCGGGCCGCCGGCCGCCTCGTAGGTCCAGCGGGCCAGGTCGAGCAGCACCTCCTCCAGCCGCTCCTGCACGCTCGCGGCCAGGTCGGCGTGCTCACCGGTCATCTCGCCATCCGCCGTCCGGCGCTTGGCGAGGCTGTCCCAGGCGATCGGCTCGACGGTGAAGCCGCCGTCGCCGTTGGCCCGCACGAGGTCGCGCAGCAGCGGCAGGTGCTTGGGCTCGCCGTACGAGGCGAGGGCCATCACCTTGTACTCGTCGCTGGAGTGCTGGAAGCCCAGATGGCGGGTCAGATCCTCGTAGAGCAGGCCGAGCGAGTGCGGCAGGCGCTGGGCGTACAGCTGGCTGAGGTGGCCGTCGCGGTACGCGCCGGCGAGGTGACTGGCGGACTCGCCGCGGCCGTCCAGCACGAGCACGGCGGCGTCGTCGCGGTGCGGCATGGCGAGGCCGGCCGAGGCGGCGTGCGCGACGTGGTGGGGCACGAAGCGGACGATCCCCGGGTCGAGGCCGGGCAGCGCGGTGGCCAGAAACTGCGGCGCACGCTGGGCATACTCCACGCGCAGCCAGTCCCAGGGGTCGCTCTCGCCGAGGTCGTCGCCGCACAGTGCCGGGTCGAACGAGTACGCGACCGCGTCCAGGTCGCCCGGCTCCAGGCCCGCCTCGGCGAGGCACCAGGCGGCGGCCAGCTCGGGCAGTTCCCAGGCGCTGAAGGGCACGGGCCGCTTGCCGTGCTTACGGCGGCTGAACCGTTCCTCCTCGGCGGCGGCCACGACGCGACCGTCCACGACGACAGCCGCGGCTGGATCATGAAAGATCGAGTTGACACCCAAGACCCGCATGCCCGGCGGGATACCCCTGCATGCCGCGTCTAACCATCAGGGCGGCGCGGCGTCCGGGCACCCTGACCGGCTCAGGCGGCGTGGACGGTGATGTCGCCGACGTCCGCTGTGAGCTTGATCCGGTGGTTCGCGTCGGCGCGGTTGGGCAGGTCGATCGTCGTGTCGCCCACGTCGACCCGCACGTCGAAGCGGTACGCCGCGGTGGAGGGCAGGTAAACAGTGGTGCTGCCCACGTCGTTGGTGGCGTCGAGGCTGTCCGGCGCCGCGCCGTACCGCAGGTCCACGTCGCCCACGTCGGTGCGGACGCGCGTGTTTCCGGCGAGGCCGGTGCCGTTGATCGCGCCGACGTCGGTGGTGACGTCCAGCGGTCCGGTGATGCCGGTGATCGTCACCGGGGCCGCGTCGACATTGATCTTCAAGGAGATCCCGGCCGGCGCCTCGATCCGGTACGTGGTCTCGCAGTTCTTCCGGATCCGCCACTGCGTGTCGCAGCCGTCGTCGCGGAGGAAGAGCGTGCCGCCGTCGGTGCGCCGGCTGGTCTTGGGAGCCGTCCCGGAGTACTCCCGGCGCTCGGTCACCCGCACCCCACCCGCGGTGGCGACGACCTCGACCGCGCCGGCCTCGCCGCGCAGGTCGATGGTCTTGATCTCGGTGAAGTCGTAGGTCTCGACGGTGCTGGACGTCTCCCCGTCGGTAAGGCCGCAGCCGGTCGCGGCGAACAGGGCGGCGGTGGCCGCTGTCACGAGGCCCAGAGTGGACAGTCTGGCAGGCATTGCCCGATCGTGCCGCCGTGCCGGGCCTGAAGGGATCCGGCACCGACCCTGACCTGGCCCGGAACCCTCGCCCCTACGGGAGCGCATGGGAAGGTATCGATCGCGGAATTGAGCCGTGAGCCGTAACACAGGATACTTGGGGTCCCAGCACCCAAAGGAGTGTGATGACGGACCGACCGGACTGGGCACCCGCCGAAGTCGATCACAACACCGCCACCGTGGCGCGGGCGTACGACTACCTGCTCGGCGGCTCGCACAACTTCGCGGCGGACCGGGCGCTGGCCCGGCAGATGATCGCCGCTGTACCCGAGGTGAAGGTTCAAGCTCGGGCAAACAGGGCGTTTCTCCACCGCGCCACGCGCTTTGTGCTCGACCAGGGCGTCCGGCAGTTCCTCGACATCGGTTCGGGCATCCCCACCGTCGGCAACGTCCACGAGATCGCGCAGAAGGTCGACCCCGAGGCCCGGGTGGTCTACGTGGACATCGACCCGATCGCGGTGGCGCACAGCCGGCAGATCCTGGCCGGCAACCCGAACGCCTCGGCCATCCGGGAAGACTTCGCCAACCCGCACGCGATCCTCTCGCACCCGTCGGTCGTCGAGCTGATCGACTTCAGCCAGCCGGTGGGGCTGCTGCTTGTCGCCCTGCTCCACGCGGTCCGCGACGAGCGCGACCCCTACGGCGCGCTGGCGGTGCTGAAGGACCGCCTCGCGCCGGGCAGCTACCTGGTCATCGGCCACGGCACGCACGAGCATCACCCCGACCAGTTCGAGGAGGTGGCGGCGGCCGTCTCGCGCACCGCGACGCCGCTCGCGATGCGCACCCACGCCGAGATCCTGCGGTTCTTCGACGGCTTCGAGCTGGTCGAGCCGGGCCTCATCTGGGCAAACGAGTGGCGCCCGGACACCGGCGACCAGCCCAGCACCCTCTCCGCTTTCAACTACGGGGGCGTGGGGCGCAAGCCATGACACCCATCGAGCGGTTCGCTCTGGCGTGGGGCCGCTCGGTCCACGATGCCAGCTACGTACTGCTGTCCGGCGCGGAGCGTGACGCGTACTTCCTCGACCTGACCAAGCGGATCGCGTCCGCGCTGGTCGCCGAGCGGTTCGACCCGGCGGTCGGCTACCGGGTCGGCGTCGACCTGGCCAGCACCGAGGAGATCGCGCCCGAGGCGCTCGGGCGCACGATCACCGAGCTGTCCACCCGGCTTCTCTCCACATTGGAGCTGTCCGGTGTGGTCGGTCGCGAGCGGGTCACCGCGCTTGTCGAGGCGCTGTCGATGGGATACGCGACGGCGCTGCACGACCACACGCTCGACCGGCAGGAGGCGGTGCGCCGGGCCGACATCGCCGCACGCTCGGAGGCGGAGATCGCCCTGCGCCGCAGCGAGGAGCGGTTGCGCCACACGCTGCTGCACGACTCGCTCACCGGCCTGCCCAACCGCACCCAGCTCAGCCGGTGGCTGGACGACCTGCGCACCGACCCGGCCGCACCGGAGCGCTTCGGCGTCTGCCTGATCGCCCTCGACCGCTTCGGCGCCGTCAACAACAGCCTCGGCTACGCGGCCGGCGACCGCCTCCTCACCGCGGCCGCCGCCCGCCTCGCCGAGGTGCCCGGCGCGGTCGCCTGCCACCTCGGCGGCGACGAGTTCGCGCTGCTGATCCGTGGCACGGCGGAGCCGGAAGACGCCATCAAGCCGGCCGATCGGGCGTTGGTGGCACTGCGCACACCGTTTGAAGTGGACGGTCACGAGTTGCCGATGTCCGCCAGCGCGGGCGTCGTGGAGCGCTCCGTCGCCGAGGGCGACCCGGCCGACGCGCTGCGTGCCGCCGCCATGGCGCTGCACTGGGCCAAAGTGGAGGGTCGCGACCGGTGGCGCTTCTTCGACGAGGCGCGCAACGCGAGTGCGGTGGCCCGTTACCGGCTGTCCGCCGAGATGCCGGCCGCGCTGGCCCGCGGCGAGTTCGGGCTGGCCTACCAGCCGATGGTGGACCTCGCCACGGGCCGGGTGGTGGGCGTGGAGAGCCTGGCGCGGTGGGACCACCCCGAGCTGGGAGAGCTGGCCCCCGACCGCTTCATCGGGCTCGCCGAAGACTCCGGCTTCATCCTCCCGCTCGGCATGCACCTGCTGGAGCTGGCCTGCCGCCAGGCCGTGCGGTGGCACGGCGACGGCGGCGAGCCGCCTTTCGTGAGCGTCAACCTGGCCGCGCGCCAGCTCTGCCACCCGGGCCTCGCGGCCGAGGTCGCCGTCGTCCTCGACCGCGTCGGCCTCCCGCCGCACCGGCTCCAGCTCGAGATCACCGAGCACGCGGCGATGACCGCCGAGGGCGAGGCCGTGGACAACGTGCGGGCGCTGGCCGGCATGGCCGTGCGCGTGGCGCTGGACGACTTCGGCACCGGCTACTGTGGACTGTCCTATCTGCGCCGGCTGCCCGTGCACGCCATCAAGCTGGCCGGCTCCTTCGTGGCCGGCCTCGACGGCGACAGCGCGACAAGCCGCACCGACGAGGCCGTGCTGGCCGCACTGATCCACCTGGGCCACACCCTGCGCCTGACGGTGACCGCAGAGGGCATCGAGACCGAACGCCAGCGCACCCGCCTGCGGGAGCTCGGCTGCGACCTGGGCCAGGGCTGGCTCCTAGGCCGCCCCGCCTCCGCCCCTCCCGGTTGACTCCGCCCCTCCCGGTTGACTCCGCCCCTCCCGGTTGACTCCGCCCCTCCCGGTTGATCAGGGACCTCGTGGGTGGACACGCCGGCCGACACGCCCACCAACTCCCTGATCAACAGCCCACAGGGGGCGCGGGGTCAGTAGATGGCGCGGTGGGCGGTGGCTATCAGGGCGTGGTAGGCGTCGCCGGTGAGGAAGCGGTCGCGGGCCAGGGCGGCGCGGGCGGCGTTGGCGCCGGGACCGCCGTGTACGCCGGCACCGGGGTGCGCCGACGAGCTGGCCAGGTAGAGGCGGTCGACGGGGGTGTCCGCGCGGCCCAGGCCGGGGATCGGGCGGAGGAAGAGCTGCTGGTGGGCCGCCGAGGTGCCGCCGCCCAGCGTGCCCCCCACCAGGCTGGGGTTTTCCCGCTCCAGGTCGCCGGGGCCAGCCACGTGGCGGCCCACGACGAGCCGGCCGAAGCCTGGCGCGTGCTCCTCCAGGGCGCGCTCCATCCGCTCCACGTGGGCCAGCACCACATCGGCCGGCCACTCGTGGCGGAACGGCAGGTGCGTGTAGCTCCACAGCGACTCGGTGCCGGCCGGCGAGCGCGAGGGGTCGGCGGTGCTCATCTGCCCCACCAGGAGGAACGGGTCGTGCGGCACCTCGCCGGTGGTCAGCGCCGCCGCGTACCGGGTCAGGCCGTCCAAGTCGGCACCTAGGTGGATGGTGCCGGCGCCGGCCGCGGCGGGGTTCTTCCACGGCACCGGCCCGGACAGCGCCCAGTCCACTTTGACCGTCGAGCCGTCCCACTGGAAGTGGGCCAGATCCTCGACGAGCCTCGGCGGCAGCACGGCGGCGCCGACCAGGTCGAGGTAGAGCGCGGGCGCAGGAACGTCGGCGAGCACCGCGCGGCGGGCCCGCCACCGGCGGCCACCCGTCGTGGACACGCCGAGCGCGCGGCCGCGGGCGGTGATGACGCGATAAGCGCGCGCACCGTACTCGATGTGTCCGCCCCTTGTCCGCAGCCGCGCGACGAGCGCGTCGGTGATGCGCTGCGCGCCGCCCTCGGGCACCGGCCAGCCGAACTCCTGGCCGAGCATCGCCAGCAACCATCCGTACACGCCGCTGCCGGCGTCCTCGGCGGACAGGTCGGTGTGCAGCGCGCACCCGGCCAGCAGCAGTTGGGCGCCCTCGCCGCGGAAGATCTCACGGCCGAGCCTGCGGCTGGGCAGGATGAGCCGGCGGGCCAGGCGCAGCGCACCGGCCGGCCGGAGCCGGGCGAGCAGCGCCGCGCCGCCGCGCACGGGCGGAAACGGCGTGAAGAGCGTGTCCAGCATCGGCGCGGAGACCGAAAGCCACTCGCTGTACGCCGCGAGCCAGCGCTCCCCATCGCCCGGCGCGAACTCCTCGACGGAGGCGGCGGTGGTCTCCGGCACCCGGTTGAGCCGGGCCGCGCGCCCGTCGGGCAGCAGATGGGTGAGCACGTCGGGTGCGTGCCGCCAGGACAGCCCGTGCTCGGTGAGGCCGAGCGCGCGCATGACCGGCGACGCGTACCCGAGCGGGTAGAAGGAGCTGTAAAGGTCGCTGAGGTAGCCGGGGGCGGTGACCCCGGCGGACCGGATGGCCCCGCCGGGCGCGGCGGTGGCCTCCAGCACGACCACGTCCCACCCGGCGTCGGCCAGCAGGTTTGCGGCGACGAGGCCGTTGTGCCCCGCGCCGATGACGACCGCGTCCACGGCCGCTGCGTCCACGGCGCTCACACCAGCAAGCTACCGCTGGCGGGCCTTGGCCGTTTGGCGGTTGTTGGCCTTTTCGATGGCGGCGACGAGGTCGGCCTTGTTCATCCGGGAGCGGCCGGGAACGTCGAGCTTCCGCGCGATCTCCATCAGGTGCTCCTTGGAGGCGTTCGCGTCGACGCCGCCCGCGGTCGGCGCGGGCTTGTCACCGTACGAGCGTTCGGCCTGCGCGTCGCTCGGCCCTTTGCTCTCCTTCGGCTCCCAGTGGTCGCCGACCTTCTCGAACGAGTGTTTCAGGGCGGCGAACGCCGTGCGGTGTGACCGCTCACCCTCGCCGTACGTCTCGACCGCCGAGTCGTGGGTCTTCGCCCAGGTGTCCTGCGCTTTCTTCGGGGAGCGCCGGATCGTGCTGGGCATGTCCTCGCGTGCCGGCATCGCTGCCTCCTTCTGAACGCGTTCCTTGAGAGCCGTCAGGACCCCCTACCCACCGTCCGGGCAGACAAACGTTTGCCCACGTCACAGCGCGGGTAGAGGCGGGCATGGCGTCAACCGCGGCATCCGCCTCCACCCCCGCCCGCAGACCTTCGCGGGCATCGTTCGCGACCTGGCGGGGCGTGTTCGTCCGCGCGGTACGCGAGTTCATGGACGACAACTGCACGGACTGGGCCGCGGCCCTGACGTACTACGGTGTGCTCGCCCTCTTCCCCGCGATGATCGTGATCGTGGCGCTCGTCGGCCTTGTCTCCGAGGGCCAGCGCACCGTCGACACGATTGTGGAGATCGCCACCGACCTCGGCGCCGGTTCAATCGTCCAGAACCAGAGCGTCATTGACCAGATCCGCGCGGTCACCAGCCAGGGCTCGGCGAGCGTGCTGCTGAGCTTCGGCATCATCGGTGCGCTCTGGTCCGCGTCCGGCTACATCGGCGCGTTCACCCGCGCGTCGAACGCGATCTACGAGGTCGACGAGAGCCGCAAGTTCTACAAGCTGCGCCCGCTCCAGCTGCTGATCACCGCGGCCGCGCTGGTACTGCTCGCGATGGTGGCGGTGATGCTCATCGTGAGCGGCCCGGTCACCGACGCGATCGGCAACGCGCTGGGCGTCGGCGACGGCGCGCGCATGACCTGGTCGATCGTGAAGTGGCCGGTCCTCATCCTGATCGTGATGGCGCTGCTCGGGCTGATGTTCTGGATCGCGCCGGACGTCGAGCAGCCGCGCTTCCGGTGGATCACTATCGGCGGCGCCGTGACGCTTGTCGTGTGGGCCATCGCGTCGTTCGGCTTCGGGCTCTACGTGGCCAACTTCAGCTCGTACCGGGGCACGTACGGCACCCTCGGCGGTGTCATCGCGTTCCTGGTCTGGCTGTACCTCTCGAACTGCGCGGTCCTGCTCGGCGTGGAGATCAACGCGGAGTCCCGCAAGGTGGCGATGCCGGAGAAGGCGCAGGAGGACGGCGAGGTGTTTGCCTCCCCCGACGAGGGGTAGGACGAACATATGGAACGGGGAAACAGCAAGCACGGTCCGCGCCTGGACGACGAGATGGCCCGCGAAGTGCGGGGCACTGTCCAGGGCGTGGCCGGATCGCGGGCCGAGGAGTGGCGTGAGCCGGAACCGGCCGGCGAAGACCAGCCCGAGGCCACCGAGGTGCCGGCGGGAGACCGCCGCTCGGGGGTCCCGCAGGGCATGACGAGCGAAGAGGTGGAGCAGCGCAGCGAGCTGGGTCGGTACATCGACCTGTCCGCACTGCCCGCCGAACGCGAGGCCCTGCGGCGTACGGCGGAGAAGAACCACGCACCGGACGAAGTGCTCGACGAGTTGGCCCGCCTGCCGGCTGGCCGCACGTTCGAGACCGTGTCCGAGGTGTGGGCCGTACTCGGGCACGCGAACGAGACGACACGGTGGTAGGAGGACCCAATGGGTGGTGTGACCGAATCGGTTGACGTGGCGGTACCGGTGCGGACCGCTTACAACCAATGGACCCAGTTCGAAGAGTTCCCCCGCTTCATGGAAGGCGTCCAGGAAGTCCGGCAACTGTCGGACACCATGACCCACTGGAAGACGGAGATCGCTGGCGTCAAGCGCGAGTTCGACGCCCGGATCACCGAGCAGATCCCCGACGAGCGGGTGGCCTGGACCTCGACCGAGGGCACCCGGCAGGCCGGTGTGGTGACCTTCCACCGGCTCGACGACGACCACAGCCGGGTCACGGCCCAGATGGAGTTCGAGCCGGACGGCGCGCTGGAGAAGGCGGCCGACAAGCTCGGCGCGGTGACCCACCGCGTGAAGGGTGACCTCAAGCGGTTCAAGGAGTTCATCGAGAACCGCGATCAGGAGACCGGCGCCTGGCGCGGTCAGGTCTGAGCCGTAACAGCGGTTTCTGTCGTCCCGTCGCCTGCCCGGCGGCGGGACGACGCCGCGTACAGGGCCATCAGCAGCAGGCACATCACGACGAGTGACGGACCGAGCGCCTCCACGTCGATCCGGCTGATCAGGATGCCGACGAGGCCGGGCAGGAGCGCGCCGCCGAGAGCCGAGCCGCCAAGCTGTACCCCGATCGTCCGGTCGGTGTGCGCCTCACCCACCCGGTCCGAGGTCATCAGCGTCATCAGCGGGAAGACCGGCGCGGCCGAGAAGCCGATGATGCCGAGGCCGAGCACCGCCACCCAGCCCGGCGCCGGGAGCGCGACGAGCACCGCGCCACCGGCCATGCCGGCGAGGCTGGCCCACAGCACCTGGCCGCTGCCCACCCGCTCGGCGACCACGCCCTGCACGACGCGGCCGAGGAAGAGACAGGCCCAGTACCCGGAGACGCAGACACCGGCCACCGCGTCGCTGAGCCCCCGCCCCTCGGTCAGCAGCGTGTACGCCCACAGGCCGGCCGCCACCTCGACCGCCACGTACACGGCGAAGGCGAGCGCGCCCAGCCAGACCGCCGGAATCACGAGCGTGGCGCGGATCGGCACAGCGGGTGGCGCGGGCACGTCGACCTGGGACGGCCGGTGCACCGCCCAGCGGTTGACCGTGAGGACGAAGGCGGTGGCGAGGATCACCTGGGCGCTCGCGACCACGCCGTACCCCCATCGCCAGGACAGGCCCGCGGAGAGCGCCGTGGTCATGATCAGCGGGCCGATGGCGACGCCGAGGCCGAAGAAGGCGTGCAGCCAGTTCATGTGGCGGGGCCCGAAGGCCGCGGCCGCGTAGGCGTTGAGGCCCGAGTCGATCGCGCCGCCGCCGAGGCCGAGCACCAGCGCGAACGCGACCATGACGGCGAGGGCCGGGGAGACCGCGTACGCGGCGAGGCTGATCGCACACAGCGCGGTGCTGCCGGCGAGCAGCCGTCCCACGCCCAGCCGCGCGATCGTGAACCCGGCCGCCACGCTCGATGTCAGGTATCCGACCGTCCCCACGGTGAGCAACACGCCCACCGTCTCGCGGGGCACGTCGAACTCCTCGCTGATCGAGGGCCAGCCCACACCGAGCAGGCCGTCGGGCAGCCCGAGGCTGATGAAGGCGAAGTAGGCCAGGAGCAGCATGCCCCCGCGGGTACGCATCACGAGAACCGATCTTAAGTCGGCGCCGGCGCCCTCCGGATCTTGGACGATCCGCGCCGATGCCCGGCCGTCCAAACCGGACGAACATGACAACATCAGCCGAACGTCCGACGGGCGATCGGGGCGCATCGCGCAAAACTGTCCGGATGCGCCGTGCTCCTCAAGCCACCGGCTTCCTGACCCCGCGCCAGCGCCAGCTCGCTTGGCTGGGCTTCGTCCTCGTCGCGCTCCAGGCACCCGTCGCCGCGAAGGTGCTGCCCGACGACTCGTGGTTGTTCAGCATCGTCGTCGCCGTGATGGTCGCAACGGTCATCATGGCCGATGACTCCATGCGACGACGCCCTGCCACAGAGTAACCTCACTCCGCGTGACATCGGTCTCAACCCCGCAGGCGTCCCCAATAATCAGCCGACCGGTTGAGGCTGGCCCGCCGGAGCCCGGCTAGCGTCGATCCCCATGACTGGGCTGTTCAGCGGATTCACTTCGCGCGCCGCCACGCGTTCGGCACGTTCCGAGATCAACGGGATGATGTCGGCGTTCGGCACGTCCGGCCTCGAGGCCGCCGCCCGCCACCCCGGCCTGCTCGCCGCAATCGACCAGCACGCGGCGGCGATCCGCGACAGCCTGCTGGGCGACCTGCGGCCGCTGACGCCGGTGCACCTGGCGGGCTACGCCGAGGGCGTCCGCGACGCGGCCGCGGAGCACGGCTGGCGCCTTCCCGAGGGACCGATCGACTGGTCGGCCGGCGTCGACTGGGTGCTGACCCGGCTGCTCGCCGTCTGCCACCTCGCGTACACACCGATCCCGGCCCAGCGCCGCGCCTGACGCCACCGCGGGCCCGCGGGTGGCCGCCCCCAGTGGAGATCTCCGGGGTGGCCTTCCAGATCCAACCCGAAGCGGATGCGAGCTGCCGCGATGTCCGCGGTGGTCCGGACCGTTGCTCCCGCGGCCTCACCCTCCGCGTTTGCACACCAAGGCCGGCCGCGCGCACGGTCCGCGGGTATGCGGCGAGCCGCGGCGGACGCTACCGATCTGGTGGCAGCAATGCGCCTAGCCCTGCCGGGATGGCGCGTGTCCAGGTCGCTGGTCCCGCGCTCACGGCGGCGGACGCCGCAGCGCCGTCGCGGATGGCTTTACTACCGTCAGTGACCATCCGTTGGACGCAAGCAGCGCCGCAGTCGAAATCTTGGTGAGTTGGTGCGTCTCGACCTTCAGAGTTGGGATTGCTCCCCCACACGTCTGATCGTCCCCTACCCGTGCTTCTGCAGATCTTTTGAGGCTGGAGTGCGCGAATCCACTCGCAGTTCGACGCCGCCGTCGCGGTCTGTGACTACCGATCAGGCGCAGGCGGTTTCAGCTTCGAAATCTTGGTGAGTTTGCGCGCCATTTCGACGCCAACTTGCCAAGATCTGCCGGAACGGGCTCCTGGGTAGAACTGGGCGACCGCGAAGGGTGAGGCGGCACCGCAGGCACAGCGGCAGCTCACATCCAACTCGGGGCGGACCCTGACCGCGAAAGGACTCGAGGGCGCCGCACTGTGGACGGACACGGCTTGCCCACCTCGAAGTGAGGACGTCACGCCGCGCGAGCTTGATCCGAGGGACGGCCTGGCCCGTCCGCGCCGACGAGACGCCCAGTCGCGGCGATCGCACAACAGCCCCGTGGGCGCACTCCTGCTACCAGCTCGGTAGGCCAACACGCCCGACCCCCGCGGAGGGTGAGGCCGCGGGAGCAACGGTCCGGACCACCGCGGACATCGCGGTAGCCCAAAAATTAAGGCGGGGGCGCATGTGGCGCCCCCGCCTCAGCCACCGAAAACAGCCAGCCTACTGCTGAGGCTCGATCCGCTGCGTCTCGTCGTTAGCGCGCGGCGGCATGTCGCCGCCACCCGCCTGATAGATCCCCGGCTGCCCGGCCCCGGCCCCCGGCATGCCCGGCGCCCCGGCTGCCGGCGGCGGCGCGCCCGTCCCGGACATCGCCGGCGCGGCCACCGGCGCCGTCTCCGCGGTGCGGTCGCCCATCTGGCGGCGGGTGTCGTCGCGGCCGCTGTTGTACGCCTGCGTCTGCGCCCGGATGGCCTGCGACTCGGTCGCCGCCCGGTCGAGCAGGCCCTCCCAGCGCTGCTGCATCGGGCGGATCAGGCCGCCGCCGACGCCGACGATCAGGATGCCGGCGATCGTGGCCAGCGCGGCGATCAGCACCGGTGTGGTGACCGTGGTGGCGATGCCGACCTGGTTGAGCGCGGCGATGGCGCCCAGCACGATGATGAAGACCCAGCAGAGCGTCGCCAGCAGCTTGCCGTACGAGAGGCCGCCGAGCGCGCTGCCGACCAGGTCGCGCACTGCGTTGGCGATGGCGATCGCGACGACCATGATGACGATGGCGACGAAGGCCTTGGGCAGCCACGAGACCACGCTCGTGATCAGGTCGCTGACCGGGTTCGGGCCCCAGATCGAGAAGGCGATCTGGAGTACGAGCAGGAGCAGCGCGTAGTACACGATGCGGGCGGCGATCGTGCTGGCGTCGTAGCGGCTGCGCTGGAATGCGCGGCCCATCCCGCCCCGCTCCATGGCGCGGTCGAGGCCGACCCGCTTCAGCCCCTTGTGGACGATGCGCCGGATGAACCGTGCCACGATCCAGCCCACGAAGAGGATCGCCAGGAAGGCGACCGCCTTGGGCAGGAACACGAACACGGACTTCCACATATCGGTGAGCGCGTCGTCGATGTCGACCTGCCCCACCGCCAAAGGCTCGGACATGGGTGCCTCCAGTTGCCAGAGCGAGCGTTCCGAGTTTGAGCGTCATATGCATCATGCACCCCTTTGAGGTGTTTTTCCGGCTTTTCCGGACAAAAAGAAGAGCCCGCCCCAAACGGGCAGGCAACAAGAAGGGCCCGCCCAAACGGGCGGGCCCTTCGCGAGCGGTCAGCGAAGACCGTTGCGGACCGCGACGGCGACCAGCGTGTCGGGGTCGTCGGAGATGATCCCGTCCACACCCAGGTCGATCACGCGCTGCATGACCGCCGGGTCGTTGACCGTGTACGGCACCACCTTGAGGTCGTACCGCTCCTGCAGCACCGGCACCGCCGGCCCGTGGAAGTAGGAGGGGTCGGTGCGCAGGTACCAGTCCGGGTGCGGCGCCGCCACCTGCGCGGGGTCGTGCACCTGCCAGTTGGACGAGACCGTGGCGGCACCGGCCGCGCGGACCAGCTTGCCCAGGTCGCGGTACCTCCACCAGTCCAACCCACCGGTCCACGGGCTCTTGACGGACCGGTCCCCGTACGCCGCCTGGAGCGAGCACTCGTCGGCGACCGTGGCGCACTCGGCCGGGCCGTACTGCCAGACCAGCGCCACCGTCTCGATCCGCCGGTCGAGCTTGCGGGCCAGCAGGATCGTGCGCCAGTCGAACGACTGGATCGTCACCCGCTCGACGAACCCGGCCCGCTGCACCGACGAGACAAGGAGGCGCGTGAAGACGTCGTACGGCGCGGTGTCGGCGGCGGTCGGGCTGATCTTGGTTTCGATGTTGAGCCGCACGTCGTGGCGGCCGGAGGACCGTACCAGCGCGAACACCTCGCCCAGCGTCGGAATCCGCGCGCCTGGCACCGCCACCTGCGACGGGAACTCGGCGAGCGTCTTCGAGCCGCAGTCGATGGTCTTGATCTGCCGCAGGGTGAGGTCGTGCACGCGCTTGCCCACGTACGGGAACTCCGGGTCACCCGCCCACGCCGGCGCGGTGTCCACGCAGTGCGAGCCGTTGATCGTACGGTCGTGGATCACCACGAGCTGCCCGTCCTGGGTGACGCCGGTGTCCAGCTCCAGCGTGGAGATCGCGCGGTTGGCGAGCGCGTACTCGAACGCGGGCAGCGTGTTTTCCGGCCGTACCGCGCGGGCGCCCCGGTGGCCCTGGATGTCGAACGGCGACGCGTACCCGCGCGGGAGCTTGTAGCCGCGCTGCGCGAGCAGCCCGCGGAGCCGGTCGGGGTAGTCGGTGATGATGCCATCCACCCCGTCGTCGACGAGCTTGCCCATCGTGGGCAGGTCGTCGATGGTCCACGGCACCACCTTGATGCCGTTGCGGTGGGCGTGGCGGACCATCTCCTTGGTCACGTACGGCTTGTAGCCGGGATCGACCACCGAGCCGCCCTGCGGCGTGCCGTGCACCGGCGAGAACGTGGTGACCCCGAAGCTCTTGATCGCCTTGATCGGGTCGCCACCGAAGTCGTCGATGTCGATGCCGCCCAGCCACGGCGAGGCGCCCGGCTGGCCGGTTTGCAGGAAGTCGATATTGGTGAGCGCCACCAGCGGGAGGCGCGGCTCGACCTGGCGCATGCGCATCAGCGCGCCCCAGTCGAAGCTCTGGATCGTGACCTGGCGCAGCAGCCCCGCCTTGCGGACCTCCCCCGCGGTCACCTGGACGAACTGCTCGCGCGGCGCCGTCTCACTCGGCGCCCCGGCCTCTACTTTCGTCTCGACGTTCAGCTTCACGGCGGACGCGCGGTACCGGTTGACCAGCGCGAACACCTCGCTGAGCAGCGGCATGCGCGCGCCCGGCACGGCCACCTGGCCGGGCTTGTCGGCGAGGGTCTTGCTGCCGCAGTCGAGGGTGCGCACCTGGGCGAGGGTGAGGGTGTTGACGTACCTGCCCACGTACGGGAACTCGGGATCACCGGGTGTCGCCGGCGCGGTGTCGACACACTTGTTGCCACTCACGCGGCGGTCGTGGGTGACCACCGCCTGGCGGTCCTCGGTGATCTGCACGTCCAGCTCCAGCGTGGAGACGCCGAGCTGCAGCGCGTTGCCGAAGGAGGCGAGCGTGTTTTCCACCCGCAGGCCGAGCCCGCCGCGGTGGGCCTGGACGTCGAACTCCGGCTTGTGCTCCGGGTGCGCCGCGGCGCCGCCGGGCAACTGCTTCGGGTGCGCCACGGCGGCACCGGGCAACGCCGTGAGGGTCAGGCCCGCGGCCAGGGCCGCGAGCGCGATTCTCCGCATCATCACGCGCGTGATCGTCGCGAAGCGGGGCAGCCTGCGCGTGGGCGCGGGATGAACCTGCGCGTAGGCGCGGGATGAACAGGAAGCTAACTACTCGCAGGGGCGCCCGTTGATCGCACATCCGGTGGGCTCGCCGGCCAGCAACCCCGGCACGTCGAACGTGAACGACACCGACCCGCCCACCGCCACCTCGCCGCGCCCGGCCAGCGGCGTGAACGTGACCAGCTCGCCCGCCTGCCGCGCGTCCGCACCCACCACACCGTCCACCTTCTGCCCGGCGGGCAGGCTCAGCGTGACCGTCCAGCCGTCGGCCGCGCCAAGGCCGCGGTTTGAGATGGTGACTTCGCCGCGGTAGCCCGTCAGCCCGAGCAGCCCGGTGTTTTCGGCACGCGAGTAGCGCGCGAAGAGGTCGGCCGCCGCCGGTGACGCCCCGACCGTCGGCGACGCGCCGCCGCCCGGCGCCGCACTGTCCGCAGTGGACGGATCAGCACCGCCGCCCGGCGCCGCGCTCGGCGACGGCCCCTGGCCCGGACCGCTGGCCCGCGGCGCGTCCGGCGTGGGCTCGGCCGTCACCGGCGGGTCCTGCTCCCCCGCGGCCTCCACCGGCGGCAACGGCAGCTGCACCTCACCGGTCGGCGGCCGGTTGGCCGTCAGGACGGCATAACCTCCGCCGAGGATGGCCACGACGGCCACCACCACGAACGCGACCGCAAGACCCACCTCCGTGCGGGTCCACGGCGGTCGCCCTTCCTTTTTCGGTACGCCCGACGCCGCCCCGGTCCGCGGCGATCCGTGCCTTTCGGGCCCCCGCCCGCCGCCCGAGCCACGCGACGGCTCCGCCGCCTCCCCGCCCGCCACGGCCTGCGTCCGACCCGCCGCGGACGCGCGCCGCGGCCGTGGCGCGCGGTTGGGCACGGCAGGACGCCCCTGCGCGGCCGTGTCCGCCGCCGGCTCGCTGTCCGGCCCCCGCTCATCGGCCGTCGCGGTCATGCTGTCGTCGAACTGCTGCAGCTCAGCGACGTATCCCATCACGCCGGCGTCACGCTGGCGCGGGATGGGCGCCTCGACCGCCTCGTGCGTGCCCCTGGGATCAGCCGTCACGCCGCGACTATATGTGTGCCGCTCATATCGGGCGCAACCCCCTAATCCCCAGTCCCCGCGCACGGCCCGCGCTCGGACCGCCACCGCACCCTCCGAGGTCCGCGGTGGTCCGGACTCGTTGCTCCTGCCACCTCACCCTCCGCGGTCGCACAACCAACCCCGGCACTTACGATCCCCAGCGGGGCGCGGACTCCTGCGTGGAGTGGGCTGCGGGAGGCCACCCAGCTGGGCTTGCCCCCATTGATCGTCCCCAGCCCGTCGCGCCGACCGGCGGCCGAAGCAGCAACGGGAACCAGGAGGTGAGGCGTGCACTGCGGGTTCGGCAGCTCCATCCGCGGTGAGCGCCTATCCAAGGGCGCAACAAGCAACTCAACACAACGACGCTGCGTCGATGTCTCACGCCATGCTGCGCACCACGCCCCTCCAGCCGAGACCTGTGGAGGACCACGCCTCGCGCCCTTACAAGCCCACAGGGACACTCCCCGCAGCGCGGGCTTGACCGCAGGGCTTCGGCGAAGTCGGGGACGGCAGTGTCCAAGGTCGCTGGTTGGCCGCTGGGCCACTACTGCCGGGCTCAAGGCGACGGTGTGCGGAGCGCTGCCGCGGCCTTCACCCTCCGCGCCTCACATGCTGAACCGCCCAACCTCAGCACAGGCGCTCGGGCTCGTCGTGGTGACCGCTGATGCGCCAGTCGGGTGCGGCAGACGCGGGGCGCCACTGCCTGGACGGCCGAGGCAGGCGGCGACGCGGAGTCACGGCACCAAACCCTCGGCACACTCTGCGGAGCCGGCACGCAACGGGTTAGCTGGCAGACCGCGGACCGTGGGCCGCCGTGCTTTCAACGACGACCGCCGGATAGCGCTAACCGCGGCCCCTGGAGCAGGGGTTTGGGGCCGTGCGACCGCGGAGGGTGAGGCCGCGGGAGCAACGGTCCGGACCACCGCGGACATCGCGGTAGCTCAAATTCTCCAATCGATAAAAATCACCAGCAGAGGCAGAACGGGTGGCCGGCGGGGTCGGCGTAGACGCGGAAGCTGACCTTCTCCTCGTCCATCGGCAGCACGCGCGCGCCCAAGGCCAGCGCCCGCGGCTCGGCGTCGTCGATGTCGTCCACCGTGATGTCGAGGTGGAACTGCTGGGGAAACGCCGGGTCCGGCCAGCGTGGCGGGATGTGGTCGGGCGCCTGCTGGAAGCTCAGCGTGGTCGTGCCGTCGCTGATGTCGACCCAGTCGCCGTCGACCCGGGTGATCGGCAGGCCGAGCAGCTCCGAGTAGAACTCCGCCAACGCGTGCGGATCCGGGCAGTCCAGGACCACTGAGGACAGACGGCCGATCATTGTGCTCTCCCTTGACCTTCGTTTTTTCCTCGACCGTCCGATGGTCCTGCGGGGGTACGACACTTTCGGATTGGGGTGATCGTTGCCGGACGGTGACCGTTCGCCGATGTGCGTGTGAAATCCCGTCGCATTACCGTGTGGCTAGGCGATAACGGAGGGCACGGCGTGGTCGGAGCCTTGGTCCGCACCCGGGTGGCGAGCAACGGCAGCATGGTCGTGCAGGTGCGCGGCAATGTCAGTGAGGCCGCCACGGCGCAGCTGCGGCGCGCGCTCCTGCACGCGCTGCTCCGGGTCCGCTCGCGCCGTCTCGTCGTCGATCTGCGCGAGGCCGGCCGGGTCGACCCGCTCGGCGTGGGTGCCTTGGTCGCCGGCTGTGACGTGGCGGGCGACCGGTCCGTCTCGGTGGTCGTGCACCGCCCCACGCACGGCGTGGACCGCCGCCTTCGCGCCGCCGGCCTGCCGGGCAAGGCCCTCCTGCGCCGCTAGCACGACGTCCTGCATCGATCTTTGTCGATTTTTCGAAATGCGGTGAACCGAGTTCGACGCGGGGTCTTCACATCCGCGCAACATACCCGTACGGTAATCGATGTCTATGGGAGCGCTTCCAACGAGGAAGCTCTATGCCGGGAAGGAGTCCCGCATGCGCAGGAGAACCGCGCTCTCCGCCATCGGCGCGGCCGCAGCCGCGGCATTGGCAACAGCAACGGCGGTCGGTGTCGGGCTGCTGCAGCCCCAAGCCGCGTCGGCCGCCGATTCCGTCTTCTACGTGGATCCGGACACAAACGCGGCCCGCTGGGTCGCGGCAAATCCGAACGACTCGAAGACCGCCGTGATCCGCGACCGGATCGCGACGGTGCCGCAGGCCCGGTGGTTCACCACCACCAACACCTCTGCCGTACGTGGGCAGGTGGACGCCTTCGTCGGCGCCGCCGCCGCGGCCGGCAAGATCCCGATCATGGTGGTCTACAACATTCCCAACCGCGACTGCGGCGGCGCAAGCTCCGGCGGCGCGCCGAGCCACCAGGCCTACCGCGCGTGGGTCGACGAGGTCGCGGCCGGGCTCAACAACCGCCCGGCGTACATCATCCTCGAGCCCGACGTGCTCGCCTTGATGACTGACTGCCAGAGCGCCGCGCAGCAGGCGGAGACGTCCGCCTCGATGGCGTACGCGGGCAAGCGCCTCAAGGCCGGCTCGTCGCAGGCCAAGGTCTACTTCGACGCGGCACACTCCGCGTGGCTCTCGGCCAGCGAAAACGCCCGCCGCCTCGTCGCCGCGGACATCGCCAACAGCGCGGACGGCATCTCGCTGAACGTCTCCAACTACCGCTCCACCTCGGAGCTGGTCGCGTACGGCAAGAACGTCATCGCGGCCACGGGGCGCAGCAGCCTCAAAATGGTCATCGACACGAGCCGCAACGGCAACGGCCCTGCCGGCTCGGAGTGGTGTGACCCGCCGGGACGGGCGATCGGCACCGCGAGCACCAACAACACCGGTGACGCCGCGGTCGACGCGTTCCTCTGGATCAAGCTGCCGGGCGAGGCGGACGGCTGCATCGCGGCCGCCGGCCAGTTCGTGCCACAGCGGGCGTACGACCTCGCGATCGCCGCCGGCCCGGTCACCACGCCGCCGACCACCCGGCCGCCCACAACCCCGCCCACGACTCCCCGACCACCCCGCCCACCACGCCGCCGACGTCCGGGCCGACCACGGGGCCGCCGCCCACCACGGCACCGCCCGGCGCGTGCAGCGTGGTCTACGTCCCGAACCAGTGGACCGGCGGCTTCACCACCGACGTGCGGATCACCAACCGTGGCTCGGCGGTGACGAGCTGGACCCTGCGCTTCACGGTCGGCTCGGGCGTGCGGCTCACCAACGGCTGGAACGGCACCTGGAGCCAGTCCGGCACCCAGATCACGGTCAGCAACGCCAGCTGGAACGGCAACCTCGCCAGTGGGGGCACGGTGAGCGCCGGCTTCCAGGGCACCGGCACGCTGGGCACCCCGACCGCGATCACGCTGAACGGCACCGCCTGCAGCTAACGATCACTGATGAATATGTACCTCTCCTGATGGGGTGGCCCCGCGCGGTGTGGTGCGGGGCCGCCCGCTAGGTTCCTCCAGATTGGACGGTGTCGACATGACCACCGACCTCACCGCCGCGCCGGATCCGCTCGCCCCGCCCCCGCGCCGCCGCGGCCGCGCCAGGTGGATCGTGGTCGGGGCGGTGGTGCTCATCGCCGCCGCGGTGGCGGTGCTGCTGCGGGTCGGTACGGGCGGCGCGTCCCGCCCGCCGACGGTCCAGAACCAGCTCGCCGACCGGATCGCCGTGGTGCTGGAGCAGTCCACACCGAACGACCACCACCAGCACGGCCACCACAGCATCGGCGACACCAACGCGGTCAAGGGCCCGACGCTGTGCGCCGTCAGGACGCTCGGCTTCGAGCCGGCCGAGGCGAAGACGGTCGCCGAGGTGCGCACCGTGTACGCGTACCACCTGTGCGCGATCGTCGAGAAGGGCCGGGCCTGGGACTTCGCGCAGAAGCTCTCCGGCCCGATGGCGGTACAGCTCACCGAGCCCATGAAGATCGAGGTCGTCGAGCCCGGCATGGGCTTCCAGGACCGGGTCCGCTCGCTGATCCCGGCGCCGTACCAGGAGGAGGCGCTCAAGGAGCTCCTCGACGAGGACCAGATGCGCGATCTGCGCCAGCGGTTCGAAGACGCTTTCAGCAAAGCCTGACGCTCCCGCGTCCCCACAGGGAGGGGCGTCCCCGCGACCCGGGGGCGCCCCTCTTGTGTGCCAGCTGATCGTCCCCGTATACTCGTCGGCGAGTATACGGGGACGAGTGCGGCACGGGAGGGGGTGCGATCGCGTGGCGACGAGGCGCAAGGTGAGCAACCTGCTGGCCCTCACCGTGCTCAATTCGCTGGTCGAGCGCCCCATGCATCCGTACGAGCTGGCCTCGGTCCTCCGCGCCCGCGGCAAGGACCACAGCATCAAGATCAAGTGGGGCTCGCTCTACACCGTGATGCAAAACCTTGAAAAGCACGGCTTCGTCGAGGCCACCGGCACCACCCGCGAGGGACGCCGGCCCGAGCGCACGGTCTACGCGATCACCCCGGCCGGCCTCGCCGAGGTGCGCGACTGGCTCCGCGAGCTGGTCGGCGTGCCTGAGCGGGAGTTTCCGCGCTTCGAGGCGGCGCTCGCCGAGATCGGCGTGCTCCCGCCCGACGAGGTGGTCGAGCTGCTGGAGCAGCGGCTGCGCATCCTCGACGCCGAGCTCGCCGAGGGCCGGGTGGCGCTCGGCGGCCTGGCGCAGGGCCTGCCCCGGGTGTTCCTGATCGAGATGGAATACCACATGGCGATGGTCGGGGCCGAGATCGAGTGGATCCGCGGGCTGCTCCAGGAGATCCGCGAGGGCACGCTCACCGGCGTCGACGCGTGGCGCGAGTGGCACGCCACAGGGCAGGTCCCGGAGAGCATCACCGAGCTGGCCAAGCTGGGCAGCCACCCCAAGGACGAGGAGGACGGCGACCCGGACTCCTGAATGAGAGCGGCCCCGGCGGGTGCTGCAACACCACGCCGGGGCCTTGACCTCGAACCGGCCCGCGGCGAAGCGCGCGCCCGACGCCCGAGATGGCACTGGCAAGGATAGTCGGGAGCGCTTCTCCACGGGATGGTTCAGCCATCACACCGGAGGAGAGAGTGGAGACATCCACCACCGCCCCGGCGGCGCTCGCCGTCGAGGCAGACAAGCTCGTGAAGACGTACCCGAAGGGTGTCCGCGCCCTCGACGGCCTGTCGCTGGCCGTGCGGCCGGGCGAGGTCTTCGGCCTGCTCGGCCCCAACGGGGCCGGCAAGACCACCACGGTCAAGATCCTGACCACCCTGGCCCGCCCCACCGCCGGCACCGCGCGGGTGGCCGGGCACGACGTCCTCCGCCACCCCGATCGGGTACGGCGTGAGATCGGCACCGTGTCCCAGCGCTCCGGCGCCGACCCCGCCGCGAGCGGTCGTGACAACCTGCTGCTGCAAGGCCGCCTCTACGGGATGCGCGGCACGGCGCTCACGGGGCGGGTGGCCGAGCTGCTGGAGCGGTTCGACCTCGTCGACGCGGCGCGGCGTCCGGTCCGCACGTACTCCGGCGGCATGCAGCGCCGCCTCGACGTCGCGCTCGGGTTGGTGCACCGCCCGCGCGTGCTCTTCCTGGACGAGCCCACCACCGGCCTGGATCCGGAAGCGCGCGCGGCGATGTGGGAGGAGATCGCGCGGCTGGCGGGTGACGAAGGGCTCACGATCGTCCTGACCACGCATTACCTGGAGGAGGCCGACCGTCTCGCCGACCGGCTGGCCATAGTGGACGGTGGTCGCGTCGTGGTGGAGGGCGCGCCCGACGACCTGAAGGGCGAGCTGCGCGGCGACGCCGTACACGTGGAGCTGAGCGAGGCCGGCAGCGAAGACCGCGCCCGCGCCGCGGTCGGCGGCGTCCCCGGCGTCCGGGAGGTCACAGTGGACGGACGGCGCCTGAGCGCCCGCGCCGACGACGGCGCCTCGTCGGTGCCCGCCACACTCGCCGCGCTGGGCGGCGTGGGCGTGCGGGTGGCGGCCGTGACGGTGGCCCGCCCGTCGCTCGACGACGTGTACCTGCGCTACGCCGGCCGCCGCTTCGCCGAGGTCGACGGGGGTGTGGCATGAGCGCCCTCGCCGCGGACACGATGTGGATGACGCACCGGCGGCTGCAGGCGTTCGTGCGCCAGCCGGCCTTCCTCGTCATCACGCTGGTACAGCCGGTCATCTGGCTGTTCCTCTTCGGCAGCCTGTTCCGCAAGGTGGTCGAGCTGCCCGGCTTCGGCACGTCGTCCTATTTGGACTACCTGGTGCCCGGCGTGGTCGTGATGAGCGCCGTCTCGTCGAACATGTGGGCCGGCATGGGCACGATGGAGGAGATCGAGCGGGGCACGCTCAACCGCTTTCTCACCACACCGGTCAGCCGCGCCGCCATCATGAACGCCAACGTCGTCGAGCAGGCCGTGAGCACCACCATCCAGTCGGTTGTCATCGTCCTGCTCGGCTGGCTGGCCGGTGCCCACTACCCGGGCGGCGTGGCCGGCGTGGCGCTGCTGGTCGTCGCGTCGGTCCTGCTGGGCACGGTCTTCAGCGCCTTCTCCAACACGATCGGCATGCTGGTACGCCAGCGCGAGTCCATCATCGGCATCAACACGTTCCTGCTGCTGCCGCTGACGTTCCTGTCCTCGGCCTTCATGGCCGCAGACCTGATGCCCGGCTGGATGCAGGCCATCGCCAAGGCCAACCCGGTCGACTGGGCGGTGCGCGCCGGCCGCGACGCGCTCTCCGCCGACCCCGACTGGCCCGCGGTCCTCACCCGCGGCGGGGCGTTGCTGGCGCTGGCGGCCGCGATGGTGTGGCTCTCGACTCGCACGTTCCGCGCCTACCAGAAGTCCGTGTAGAGGCTGCGGGAGGCTATCGAGCTGGGCGCGGCAATGCGCCCAGCTCGATGCGGGGTGGTAGTTCATTTGTTGAGGGCTCGGTCACCGGCGGCTGAGGCGGTGCCGGCCGGTGCGGCCGGAGCTAGCCGGGATGGTGCGGCGCCACAGGTCCGGCCGCTTCGGGGCCACCGCCGTGCAGCGGACGCGCGTGGGGGCGGTCGAGGCCGCGACTCGACGCAGCCGCCGATTCAGGCCTCAGCGGGCTCTGGGCTGGCACCGCGGGCCCGGCAGCGGAGGTCGGGGATCTCGGCGAGCGCTTGCGAGCCGCCGACCGGAGCGGTGCCCGCGGGAGCATGCGGTCCGCAGCTGGCGCGGACCGGGGCATATCAGGACCCAACCAATGGCCCACAAGCGCAAGGGACCTACGGGCGGAGGAGGACCTTCACGGCGCCGTCCTGCTTCTTCTGGAAGAGGTCGTACGCGCGCGGCGCCTCGGCCAGCGGCAGCCTGTGGGTGGCGAAGGTGTCCACGCCGAGCGGGTCGTCGTCGCCGGCGAGCAGCGGCACGATGTCGTCGACCCACCGTTTGACGTTGGCCTGGCCCATGCGGAGCTGGATCTGCTTGTCGAAGAGCGTGAGCATCGGCATGGGGTCGGCGGCGCCGCCGTACACGCCGATGAGTGAGATGGTCCCGCCGCGGCGGACGATGTCGATCGCGGAGTACAGGGCGGTGAGGCGGTCTACGCCGGCCTTCTGCATCATCTTGGCGGCAACCGCGTCGGGCAGGAGGGCGGCCATCTGCTGGGCCAGCTTCGCGGCGGTGGAGCCGTGCGCCTCCATGCCCACCGCGTCGATGACCGAGTCGGGGCCGCGGCCCTCGGTGCGGTCCCGGATCTCGCCGGCCAGGTCGTCGGTCTCGCGCAGGTCGATCACCTCGACGCCGAGGGCGCGGGCGCGGGCCAGCCGTTCCGGCACCAGGTCGACGCCGATCACGCGGCCGGCGCCGCGGTGGGCGGCCACCCGCGCGGACATGTCGCCGATCGGGCCGAGGCCCAGCACGACGACGCTGCCGCCGTCGGGGATGTTGGCGTACTCGACCGCTTGCCACGCGGTGGGCAGCACGTCGGAGAGGTAGACGAAGCGGTCGTCCGGCGGGCCCTGCGGCACCTTGATCGGGCCGTACTGCGCCTGCGGCACGCGCAGGAACTCCGCTTGGCCGCCGGGCACCTCGCCGTACAGCTTCGTGTAGCCGAACAGCGCGGCGCCCATCCCGCTCTCCCGCACCTGGGTGGTCTCGCACTGGGTCTGCAGGCCTCGCGTGCACATGAAGCAGTACCCGCAGGCGATCTGGAACGGGATCACCACGCGGTCACCGGGCGCGATCGTGCGCACCTCCGGGCCGACCTCCTCCACGACCCCCATCGGCTCGTGCCCCAGGATGTCCCCCTTGCCCATGAACGGGCCCATCACCTCGTAGAGGTGCAGGTCGGAGCCGCAGATGCCGGTCGAGGTGACGCGAATGATTGCGTCGGTGGGTTCCTGGAGCTTGGGGTCGGGCACGGTGTCGACGCTCACGTCGCGCCGCCCCTGCCAGGTGACTGCTCGCATGGAAGGGGTCGTTCCCTGGGCGGTTCCCCTCAAACCCCCTCGCGACGGGCGCGGGCCCGGCGCTTGCCCTCGTGCATGGCCTGCACGCGGGCGATGGGGATGGTGTGCCCCTCTTCGACGAGATCGTCGGGGAGGCGCTGCGGCGCGGGCAGCCGCTCCGCCCACGGGTCGGCGTCGCCGAGCAGGCCGGCGGCGGTGTGGATCGTGAAGTCCGAGGGCTTGACGCGGTCGAGGTCGTCCCACGCGACCGGGAAGGAGACCGGCAGGCCGGGGCGCAGGCGTGGGCTGTAGGCCGCGACGACCGTCGCGCCGCCGGACCGCGTGGAGTCGAGGAAGACCTTGCCCGCGCGGTCCTCCTTGATGAACGCGGTCGTCGCGATCGCAGGGTCGATCCGCTCGGCCCGCGCGGCCAGGGCGCGGGTGGCGGCGGCGACGTCCATGATGTTTACCGACTCGTCGACCGGCACGAAGATGTGCACGCCCTTGGAGCCGCTCGTCTTCACGGCACCGGTGAGCCCTGTGTCGGCCAGCGCCTGCCGCACCAGGTGCGCGGCGGCCACCACCTGGTCGAACGCGTCGCCCTCCGGCGGGTCGAGGTCGAGGATGAGGTCGGTGACCGCGTCCCACCGCTCGCCGCGCGTGAGGGCCGGGTGGTACTCGATCGCCCGCTGGTTGCCGAACCACAGCAGCGTGCGGCGGTCGTTGCAGAGCGCGTACCGCACCTCGCGCTTGGAGGCGTCCGCCCAGCGCGTGACGGTCTGCACCCAGTCGGGCGTGTACTTGGGGAGGTTCTTCTGCATGAACGCGTCCTGCCCGCGCAGGATCCGGATCACCGAGAGCGGCCGGTCACGCAGCACCGGGATGATCCGCTCGTGCAGCGCGTCGAGGTAGTCGACGAGCTCCCGTTTCGTCGCGCCGGCCCCCTCGAACAGCTCCTGGTCCAGATTGGTCAGTGCGACGCCGTCCCGCTCCTCATCGGCTGCCATTCGCTCACCCTGCCATCAGCCCGCGCAGAAGGTCCAGGTTCTTGCTGATGACGGCGGATACGCCGAGGTGGCGGGCGTGCGCGAGCGCCTCCGGCGTGTCGACCGGCCACACCATGACCACCTCGACCGACTCGCGCAGCTCGGCGACCACCGCGGGGGTGAGCAGCTCGCGGCGGATCGAGACACCGTACGCGGGCTCGCGCCGCACCCGCGCCCGCAGCCGCCGCAGCGTGACCCTGTTGCTGGAGGAGAGCACCCGCCGCACCGGGTCCTCGAACGCGTCGAGCATCCCCCAGTGCTTCGTGCACACGGTGATCGGCGCACCGGGCGCGACCTCGCGCAGCAGCGCGGCCACCTTCGGCGCCAGCGCGGCGGCCGGACCCTTCAGGTCGAGCATGAGGCGATGGTCACCGTCCGCGGCGGCGAGGACTTCGTGCAACTCCGGGAGTACCGTCTCGCGCCGCCGCACGAGCACCCACTTGTCCCACAGCCAGCCCCGGCCGAGCGTCTTGAGGTGGCGCACCTCGAGCGCGCCCTTGAAGAGGTGGATGTCCGCCTCGACAAGGTCAACCCCGGCGTCGAGGGCGGCCCGCAGTCCCGCAGTGTCGTTGCCGGCGCGGTGGGCGATAGCCATGAGCTGCGAAGGCACGGCTCAGGGTAACCCGGGCGCGTTTGTCCGATCCTCAGACGGGGAACCGCACGTGGTGGCACGCTGAGGGCGAAAGCGCCTCGGGCGGGTTCCGCTGCGTTTTGCTGCGCTCGGCGGAGCGGGCGAACCGTGTTGGAGGCTCCGTTCCGTTGCGCTTGAGTGGAGCGGGGCGAACCGCTCCGTTGCGTTTTGAGCGGGGCGGCCGTCCGGGCCAGCGAGCGGAGCGAGCGCGACGAGCACAGCCGGAGGAGGCTCTCATGACCCAGTCCTGGACGGGGCCGCCGGTCGGCGGGGCGGCGGAGACACCCGCGCGGCCCACCGTCACCGTGGCCAGCTACCCCGACTACCGGGCCGCGCAGCGCGCGGTCGACTACCTTTCGGACAACGAGTTTCCAGTCGAACGCACGGCGATCGTCGGCACCGACCTGCGGCTCGTGGAAAACGTGCTGGGCCGCATGACGGTGGTCCGCGCGGGCCTGGCCGGGGCCGCGACCGGCGCGTGGTTCGGCCTCTTCATCGGCCTGCTGTTCGGCATCTTCAGCGAGTCCAACTGGGTCGGCGTGATCCTCGCCGGCGTGCTGATCGGCGCGCTGTGGGGCGCCGTCTTCGGCGCCATCGCACACGCGATGACCGGCGGCCGCCGGGACTTCACGTCGACTAGTTCGCTGCAGGCCGCGCAGTACGCGGTAACGGTCGACGCAGAACACGCCGAGGCCGCTCGGCAGCTGCTCACCCGGCTCAATTGGCAGGCTAGCGGCGCCAGCTAGCTGGGTGATGGACGTCTGGGGGCCGCCAGGGCTTGACTTCGGCGGCCCAGAAGTTCCGACGAGGTATCGCGATAAGGGCGCGGCGCTGCTAGCCGCGTAGACGACCCTTGCGTCGTCGTCAACGTGGCGCTTTCCAATGTGGTGTTTGGCGATAGTAACGTTCTGACAATCGGGCTCACTGTCGACTATGTGGGTTTCAACTCTTTCACCACCTGGCCGCAAGGACTCCTCGTCGATCCATCAGGAGGCAGGGACGCCGGCAAGCCTCTCGGCCATCGTGCTGACGCGCCCGACGCTCGCCGACGCGAGGCCCGCTACAGCTCTGGAGGCAGTGATCAGCGCACGAACGCCGCGATCGCTTGTGCGATGGATGCGAGCAACGTCAAGCCTGTGACAGCGATTAGCGTCAACTCGAGTCGTCGTGCCTCCTTGGCGCGCGAAAGCTCTCGCTCGACAGCGATCGCGTCGATTGCAAACCGGGCGTGACGAAGGCCGCGGGTCATACCGATCCGCATTAACTGGTCCGTCTCGGCAGGGTCGGTCGATCGAGCAAGTCGAATGAGACCGTCTGCCGTGTCATCCGCGATGAGGTCTCCCAGCGGCCCTGCGGGAAGCCAGGTCGGGTCAGGCATCATGACACCCTTTCCCTGGTATTCGATCTGCGATAAGTCATTTACATCATGGCAGTTCCACTGAGGAAATTCAGTCGACCAATTGACAGGCGCACCGTTCGCGGCAAGATCGAGTGCACTACCTTCGCCGAAGGCCGCCGTTGCCCATGTCCGTCGGTTCGTCTCGGCGTGAGCGCCCCGACCGCCCTGAGCAACAGGCCGACCTTGCCCGGAGTCGGCGTGGAGCGGCTGCCGGCCGGACCCCCTCCTGCCGGCCCTGGGTCCGCGACCTACCCTGCGCGCCGACGCCGTTAGGCTACTTAGGTGCCGCTACGCGTGGAGGTCGTTGACGCGGGGCCGGCATTCCGAAAGGACTATCGACATGCCCCGCGTGGTACCGGCCGTCATCCGCGCACTCGACATCCTCGAACTGTTTCTGGACCGCCCCCAACTGTCGGCCCGCGAGGTGGCCGAGCGGCTCGACCTGCCCCGTACCACCGTCCATGAGCTGCTCGTCACGCTCGTGGCTCGCGCCTACCTGATTCCCGTGCCTGGCCAACCGGTGCGGTACCGGCTTGGCATGCCCCTCTTCCAGCTCGGCTCCGCGTTCGCGGGTCGGCTCGACCTGGTCCGCGAGGCGCAGGGCGTCGCGCGGGAGGTGGCCGCCGCGTGCGACGAGGCGGTCCTCGTCGCCGTGCTCGATGGTGCCGACGTCATCTACCTGGTCAAGGTCGACAGCACGCACCCCGTCCGGATGGTCTCGGGGGTCGGGCGGCGGCTGCCGGCCCACTGCACGGCGGTCGGCAAGATACTGCTGTCCAGCCTCGATCCGGCGGGCCTGGACGCCGTCCTGGCAAACGGCGCCCTCCCCGGCATGACGCCGGCGAGCATCACCGACCCGGACCGCCTGCGGGCGCACCTCGACCGCGTTCGGGCCGAGGACATCGCCGTCGACGACGGCGAGTCCGACATCGCTGTACGCTGCGTCGCCGCGGCGATCCGTGACCATACCGGCGCGACCGTCGCGGCGATGAGCGTCTCCGCGCCGATCATCCGCTGGACCTCACAGGCGTACGCGGAGTGGACCCGACTGGTGCGCGAGGGCGCCGCCACGGTGTCCGCCCGCATGGGGTACCGGGCCTAGTCCTGAACCCCGAGGCGGCACTTCCGCACCGGCTCCATCGACGCATTGACACCTCCCGCTGGTGTCCTCTACCGTCGCGTCCACTCGGTACGAAATCTCGAACCTTGTTCGAGATTTCGAACAATGTGCCGGGTCGTCGGAGTCGCCGCCCGCGGGCACGGGCCATCGGGACACGGCTGAAGAGGCACCAAGAACGCGGTGAGGCGGGACGAAGGAGGCGAATCGCTGTGGAAGATAGCCAGTTGTGGTCTCGGCGCGGCTTTCTGGGAATGGGGGTGGGCGTACTCGGCGCGGCGAGCCTGGCCGCGTGCGGGGACAGCTCGTCGCCGCCGCCCCGGGCACAGGCCGAGGTTCCGAAGGAGCTGCTCGACGCTGCGGCGTCGTTGAAGGGCACCTCGATGGGGATGCTTTCGCAGAAGCTGTACTCGGAGGCGGCGAACAAGGCGCTTGACAGCTCGATCGCGAAGTTCGCCGAGTCCACCGGGACGAAAATCGAAAACAGTTTGGTACAGGCCGACGCCGGCGACGTGGTGGCCAAGCTCGACGCCGAGGTGAAGGGCGGCGTGGCGCGCGACCTGGCGTTCATGACCGACTCGCGGTTCGTCGCGCAGTTCCACGCGCTGGGAGACCTGGAGGACGTGACGGACGTCGTCCAGGCGCTGACAGCCATATACGGTGAGCCCACCGCGGAGTCCAAAAACTTCTGCGTCTTCGACGGCAAGTGGTTCGCCATTCCCTACCACTTCATCGGGATCGGTTCCTTCCTGCGCAAGGACTGGATGCAGGAGAAGGGCATCACCCCCAAGGACATCTACACCTGGGAAGAACTGCGGGACCTGTGCCTCGAGATCTCCGACCCGAGCAAGCGCCGGTTCGGCTGGGGCATGACCATGAACCGGTCCGGCGACGGCAACGGCATCATCGAGGCACTGATCAACGCCTATGGCGGGTCGATCGCCTCCAACGACGGTACGAAGGTCACGTTCAACTCCCCGAAACGGTGCAGGCGGTGACCTTCCTGGGCGACATCTACACCAACCCCAAGTTCAAGCCGATGCTCCCGCCCGGGGTGGCCGCCTGGACCGACTCCAGCAACAACGAGAACTGGCTCGCCGGCATCCTCGGCTACACCCGCAACCAGTTCAGCGTCTACGCCGACTCCAAAACCAAGAAGAACCCGGTCTACGACAAGACCCACGTCTTCTCCGACTGCATCGGGCCGGCCACCGACAAGCCCCTGCTGCTCGGCCAGTCCCAGGGCTTCGTCGTCTTCAAGGGCGCCAAGAACGCCGCGCTCGCCAAGCTCCTGGCGCAGTACCTCATCACCGCGCCCGCGCTGCTGGGCGTGGCGAAGGAGGCCCCCGGCCTGGCACTGCCCGCCTGGGAAAAGGTCTGGGACGCCGACCCGTTCTTCACCAGCGGCGACCCGGCGTTCCCCATCATGCGCAAGATCACCCAGCAGTCGCTGCCCCTGACCACGAAGAACGGCCTGAACTTCCCGCAGAAGGCCAGCGCCGGCCAGCAGGCCGCCGTCGGGGCCTACGTCCTCACCGACATGATGCAGCAGGTCATCCAGGGAACAGCGCCCGCGAAGGCCGTGCAGGACGCGCACGCGAAGATGGTGCAGACCTTCACCCAGCAGGGGCTGCCCCAGTGAGTGACCGAGCTGGCGCGGCGGCGTCTGGGCGGAGGACGACGTCGCCTTTGGCGCCGCGCGAGCGAGCGAGCCAGGAGACACGGTGACGTCGGTCCGTCCAGCGCCGGCCCCGGTGACGAGGAAACCTTCGCCGCCGGGGTCCGGCTCGCTGACGAAGACGCAGCGGCGGCTGGGGCGGGACTGGCGTCTGGCGGCGCTGTTCCTCGCTCCGACGGCCGTTCTGGTCGGCGGGCTCGTGCTCCTGCCGATCGCCCGGTCGGTGGTCACCAGCACGACGGAACGGCACGGGCAGGACAGCGTCTTCGTCGGACTGGACAACTACCTCGCCCTCGCCAGCGACGAGCAGTTCCGCACGGGCGTGCTGAACTCGTTCGTCTTCACCGCGTACGCCGAAGTGTTCAAGGTGGTGCTGGGGCTGTCCGCGGCCTTGCTGCTGCATCATCGGCGTCGCGGGCGGTCGGTGCTGGCCGGGCTGCTTCTTCTGCCCTGGGTCGTGCCGACGGTGGTCACGGCGTTCAGCTGGCGCTCGCTGCTCGACCCGATCTTCGGCAGCGTCAACATGCTGCTCACCCAGTCGGGAATCGGGCCGCTGCTGGTCACCCTGAACCTGGTCGACAGCTGGCCCGCGGGCTGGCTCTCCGACCCGTCGCTGGCCATGCCGTCGGTGATCCTCGTCAACGTGTGGAAGGGCGTGCCGTTCTTCACCGTCGCGTTCCTCGCCGGGTTGAAGGCCATCCCGGCCGAACAGTACGAGGCGGCGACCGTCGACGGCGCCTCACCGTTTCAACGGTTCATCCACGTGACGCTGCCCGGCCTGCGCCACGTGATGACCGTGACGGTGACGCTGTCGTCGATCTGGACGTTCAACAACTTCGACCTCATCTGGTTGCTGACACAGGGCGGCCCCGGCGACGCCACCGCGCCTTACGTGCTCGTCGCCTACACCAAGGCGATCCTGCAACTGCAGTACGGCGCGGGAGCGGCGGTCACGCTCGTGATGCTGCCCGTCGTCGGTGCGCTGGTGTTCGTCCTGGTCCGACTGCTGCGCCGGGACGGCGACTCCACGCCGCGCCGGCGGGCCGGGATAGGACAGGCCGGCCCCGTGCGCAAGGCGCTGCCGTGGGTCATCGCCGCGGTGGTCACCGGCCTGCTGGCCTGGGCGTCGCCACACATCTTCTGGAAGGCGGCGGTGGTCCTCGGGGTGCTGCTGCTGATCGTGGCCGCGGTCGGCTGGGTGGTCACGGCGCTACAGGGCTGGGGACGCCGCCGGGCGTCGTCGGTGGCGTCGGGCCTGGGATCCGCTCTCGGTCTGGCCGGGCTGCTCCTGTTCGTGCTGATTCCGCTGTACTGGATCGTTGTGACGGCCTTCAAGACCGAGGGCCAGATCGTCATGCACACCCGCGACCTGTGGCCGACCCCGTGGACCCTGCAGCAGTTCGGCGACCTGTTCACCACAAAGCCTTTCGGCCGCTGGTACCTCAACACGATCCTCGTCTCCGCGGCGTCCACCGCGGTGGCACTCGTCTTCGCCGCCCTCGCCGGATACGCGCTGGCCCGGCTGCGCTTTCGCGGCGCGCAGGGCTTCACCGTCACGGTGCTGCTCACCTACGTGATGCCGGGCGCGCTGCTGTTCATCCCGCTGTACCAGCTGCTCATCGGGGCGCGGCTCACCGACTCGCTATGGTCGCTGGTGTTGACGTACCCGACCTTCACGCTTCCCTTCGCCACCTGGCTGCTGACGGGGTACTTCTCGTCGATCCCCGTCGAGCTGGAGGAGGCCGCGCTGGTCGACGGCTGCAGCCGCATCCAGGCGTTCGGCCGGGTGGTGCTGCCCCTCGCCAAGCCGGGGCTGCTGGCGGTCGCGCTGTTCACGCTCACCAACGCCTGGAACGAGTTCCTCTTCGCCTTCGTGTTCATCACGAAGGACGAGTACAAGACCCTGCCCGTGGGGATGCAGTCAATGATCATCGGGGATGTGGTGCCGCAGGGTCAGCTCGCCGCCGCGTCGCTGCTCGTCAGCATCCCTGTCGTGGTCATGTACGCCTTCGGGCAGCGCTTCCTGACCGAGGGGCTAACCGCGGGCGCGGTAAAGGGTTGAACCAGCTCGCCGGCCCTGACCGCGATGTATCCGGGATTGACCTGACGCTAGGCGGCTTCACGCGCGGGGCGCTTGGTGGTGTTGGGTCATGCGGCTGGCCTGGCTTGCGATCTCGTCCACTGAGGACAACGGAACGGTGACCGCGACATCCCACGTCTCGTCGTCCTGGCCGACGAGGATAGCGACCTCGCCGCCGCTCGATGCCCAGAACACCGGAGCGCCGGCGCACGTGCCAATCGCCAGCGAGCGGCGCTCGTCCCAGTCAGCATCTCGAATCCGCCCCAGGCCGACGAAGTCGGAAAGCTGGCCCCGGATGTTCAGCTCCCACGCCTCGGCCTGCAGCTTGACGGCGGTCTGACCGGTTCCGGGGTCCACATCGAGGGTTACATCTGCCACCCACGGATGATCCCACCCTGGCGCCGCTCGGATCGCGACACGACCGTCAGTGGTACGTGAGCTCGCCCGCCTCGATCGGAGCAACCAACCGGTTCTCCTCCGGCGCCAGCGGACACGCCCACCGATCGTCATACGCGCAACTCGGGTTGTACGCGTAGTTGAAGTCGAGCCGCGCGCGGCCGCCGTCCAGCGCGACCACCCCCCGCCCGAACGTGCCCTTCACCGTGTCCGTCAGGTAGCGCCCGGCGCCGTAGGTCATCGAGCCGTACGTGCCGTCGCGGAACGGCAGAAAGAGGCCACCGCCGTACGCGTCGATCCAGAAGAGCGTCAGCGGGCCCCACGGCGTGATCGCGCGGGCCACCCGGCGGTACCGCACGACGCCGTCGGGGCCGCCGGTGTCGATCGTCAGCGCGCCGTCGGCCGGTTCCAGGGGGACCTCGACCACCGCTTCGGGGTTTTGCGGAAAGTAGCGGAGGCCGGCGAACGACGCCCGCTCCTCGGGCGGTATCGGTGACTGTGCGTGTTCGGCGAACAACCTGTCGCGAGCCGACCTGAATTCGCCCAGGTCGAGCCCGGACAGGTACATCCGGGCCACGCGCTCGCGCCAGTCGGCCAGTTCCAGAATCTCCACGCTCTCGAACCCTAACCGCCCATCCAACGTATTCACGGCGGATGAGGCACTACTTTGCGCCCACGACGCAGCGTCCCTCGCTGATACCGTTTGTCCGTGACTTTCCGGACACCCCGATGATCCACACAGTCGGGTTGGTGCTGCACCCACAGCGTGACAGCCGCGCGGCCATGTCGACCATCAGCGCCTGGGTGCGCGGGCGCCAGGCCACGCTTCTCGGGCTGCCGGAGGAGGTGGCGCGCACCGAGGGCGCCTCGGCGGTGCCGGCCGAAAAGCTGGCCGAGGAGTCCGACCTGGTGGTGAGCCTCGGCGGCGACGGCACGATGCTCCGCTCGATGCGCCTCGCCTGCGGCGGCCGCGCGCCCGTGCTCGGTGTCAACCTGGGGCGCCTCGGCTTCCTCGCCGAGATCGACGTGCCACAGCTCCCCGAGGCGCTGTCCGCGATAGACGACAAGCGGTTCACGGTGGAGGCCCGCTCGGCGGTGCGGTCGCGGTTTCACGACCACGAGGTGCTCGCGTTCAACGAGGTGGCGCTGGTGCGCCGCCCGGGCGGGCCGATGGCCGCGATCGAGCTCTTCGTCGAGGGGCACCCCTTCATCCACTACGTGGCCGACGCGCTGATCGTGGCCACGCCGACCGGCTCGACGGCTTACAGCTTCTCGGCAGGCGGGCCGATCGTCTCGCCGCGGGCGCAGGGCCTCGTGGTGACGCCGGTCGCGCCGCACTCGGCGTACAACCGGGCATTGGTGCTCTCGGAGAGCGAAAAGGTGGCATTGCGCGTGCTTCCGGCCAGCGGCGATCTGGAGGTCGAGTCGGACGGCTCGGTGGTGGGCCGCCTCTCCGCCGGTGACACGGTCGAGGTGTCCGCGGTGCCGGGCGCGGCGAGCGTGGTGCGGCTGGGGCACACGACGTTCTACCAGCGTGCCCAGCGCAAGCTCCGGCTCACCGGCTCCACCGAGGTCGACCGCGCCTGGTAGCGCGGGTCGCGGCCGGCGAGCATCCGCGCACGCCGCCCGACAGTTGTTTCAGTTTTGAAATAGAGCTACCTTGGGGGCATGGCCGAGCCGCTCACCCCCACGGAGATGGCTGGCTGGCGGGCGTATATCGAGTCCAGCCAGCGGCTGATGACCCAGCTGGAAGAGGACCTGCGCGCCGACAGCGGGCTGACCTTCAACGACTACCACCTGCTGGTGCTGCTCTCCGAGGCACCGGGTCAGCGCCTGCGGATGGGCGAGCTGGCCAACCGGTTGGTGTTCTCTCCCAGCCGCTTGACGTACCAGATCGGTGCGATGGAAAAGCGCGGGCTGGTGGCCCGCGAGAGCTGTCCGGAAGACCGCCGGGGCAGCGAGGCCGTGTTGACGGCCGAGGGCCTGCGCGCGCTGCGCGCGGCCGCGCCGCACCACCTCAGCTCGGTGCGCGCACATTTCGTGGACGACCTCGACGAAGCCGAGATCGCCGTCCTCACCCGCGTTTTCACCCGGCTCGGCGAGCGCCTGCGCGCCGAGCGGGTCGCTCAGTAAGGAGTTCGACAATGCCCGCCATCACCGTCGACGACGTACTCGTCCTGCCCCGCTTGCCCAAGCTCGACCCCGCCACCACGGAGTTCCGCGGGGTCCGCCGCCTCATCACCGCGCCCAGCGGCTTCGAGGGCGAGGGCTTCCCGGTCCGCCGCGCTTTCGCGGGCGTGCCGCTGACCGAGCTCGACCCCTTCATCCACCTCGACCAGATGGGCGAGGTCGACTACGCGCCGGGCGAGCCGAAGGGCACGCCGTGGCACCCGCACCGCGGCTTCGAGACCGTCACGTACATCATCGACGGCATCTTCGACCACCAGGACTCCAACGGTGGCGGCGGCACGATCACCAACGGTGACACGCAATGGATGACCGCCGGCAGCGGCATCCTGCACATCGAGGCGCCGCCGGAGCACCTGGTCATGAGCGGCGGCCTCTTCCACGGCCTCCAGCTGTGGGTCAACCTGCCCCGCGCGAAGAAGATGAGCCCGCCGCGCTACCAGGACATCCGCGGCCGCGAGGCGAGCCTGCTCACGACGCCCGACGGCGGCGCGCTCATCCGGGTCATCGCCGGCGAGATCGACGGTCACCAGGGCCCGGGCACCACCCACACGCCGATCGCGATCGCGCACGTCACGCTCCAGCCCGGCGCCGCGCTCGAGCTGCCGTGGCGCAGCGACTACAACGCCTTGGTGTATGTGCTGGGCGGCCGCGGCACGGTCGGCGCCGAAGGCCGCCCGTTCCACACTGGACAGATGGCCGTGCACGGGCCGGGCGAGGCGCTGCGGGTGACCGCCGACGAGCGGCAGGACTCGCACACGCCGGCGCTGGACCTGTACATCATGGGCGGCGAGCCGATCCGCGAGCCGGTGGCCCACTACGGCCCGTTCGTGATGAACACCCGCGAGGAGCTGGTGAAGGCGTTCGAGGACTACCAGGCGGGTCGGCTGGGCGTCATCCCCGCCAAGCGGGTCCCGCACTCGGGTGGCGAGACGCCGCCGGTGTCGTAGGAGTGCTCAGAGGGACACGAGGTACATGCCGGCGACGCCGAGCACGACCATCAGCAGGACGGTGAGCAGCAGGCCGCGGCCGGCCTCGACGGGGGCCTGAGCCTGCTCGGTGGTGATGGAGTCGGTGGTCACTGTGGCCTCCTGGGGGGCTCGCTTCGGTCACATTGACGTTATGGCGGCACCCATACCTGGGTAATCACGGTTTCGTGCCGCTGACGAACTGGTTCCTCACCGCGCCGGAACGCGATAACGACGTGTCCGACATACCCGCTTGGACAGAAGGAAACACCACCGAGCCGTTGATTCATGGCTCGACCTACTTCGAGCGCCTCGCCAGCGCCGTGGAGGCCATGTCGGAGGGGGACTACCTCTTCTTCACGGACTGGCGGGGCGACCCGGACGAGCGGATGCGCCCCGACGGACCGACCGTCTCCGAGCTGCTGTGCCAGGCCGCCAAGCGCGGCGTCGTGGTCAAGGGCCTGATGTGGCGCTCGCACCTCGACGCGCTCCAGTACAGCGAGGAGGAAAACCGCCACCTCGGCGAGGCCATCGAGGCGGCGGGTGGTGAGGTGCTGCTCGACCAGCGGGTACGCCGCGGCGGCTCGCACCACCAGAAGCTCGTCGTGCTCCGGCACCCCGGGCACCCCGAACGTGACGTGGCGTTCGCCGGCGGCATCGACCTGTGCCACAGCCGCCGCGACGACGCCGACCACCGCGGCGACCCGCAGGCGGTGCGGATGTCCGAGCGGTACGGCCCGAACCCGCCCTGGCACGACGTCCAACTCCAGCTGAAGGGGCCGGTGGTCGGCGCGCTCGACACGTCGTTCCGGGAGCGGTGGAGCGACCCGACGCCCCTTGACTTCCACAGCCCGACCGCCTGGGCGCGCGACAAGCTCGGCGGTGCCGACCTCAAGGCCGACCGCCTCCCGCCGCGGCCGCCCGACCCGCCGCCCACCGGACCGCACGCGGTGCAGGTGCTGCGCACGTACCCGTCGGTGCGGCCGGCGTACGATTTCGCGCCGAACGGGGAGCGCACGATCGCCCGCGGCTACACGAAGGCCATCAAGCGCGCCCGCCGCCTGATCTACCTGGAGGACCAGTACCTGTGGTCCCGCGAGGTGGCCGACCTCTTCGCGGACGCCCTGACCCAGAACCCCAACCTCCACCTGATCGCCGTCGTGCCCCGCTACCCGGACGTGGACGGCAAGCTGGCCTGGCCGCCCAACCAGGTCGGCCGCGCCAAGGCCTTGGATGTGTGCAAACGCGCCGCCGGCGACCGGGTCCATGTCTTCGACGTGGAAAACCACGAGGGCAACCCGGTGTACGTGCACGCCAAGGTCTGCGTCGTCGACGACGTGTGGGCGAGCGTGGGCAGCGACAACTTCAACCGCCGCTCGTGGACCCACGACAGCGAGCTGTCGTGCGCGGTACTCGACGAGACCCGCGACGACCGCTCCCCCACCGACCCGGCCGGCCTCGGCGACGGCGCCCGCGTGTTCGCCCGCGACCTGCGCCTGCGCCTGATGCGCGAACACCTGGACCGCGCCGACGACGGCAGCGAGGACGCCGACCTGATCGACCCGATGGACGCGGTGGCGGCCGTGAAGGCGCACGCACAGGCGCTGGCCGACTGGCACGAGAGCGGCGAGAAGGGCCCTCGCCCGCCGGGCCGCCTTGTGACGCACGAGCCGGAGCGCCTCTCCCGCCTGACAAAGCTGTGGGCGGTACCGGCATACCGCCTCGTCTACGACCCCGACGGCCGCCCGCGCCGCCACCGCCGCTCCGCCACCTGGTGAGGCCGCGCGGGCCCGCTACGGAGCGAGCCGCCAGTCCCGGGCGACCCAGATCGGGCATTCGGGGTCGCCGTCGAGTGTCATCGCGGCCTGCCACGCGGGCACCGCGGGGCTGCCGCTGGCCAGCCAGCGGTCGATCAGGGCGGAGGCGTGCTCCGCGTACATCTCGGCGTGCGGGCCGCTGCCGCCGACCGCGCCATCCGGCCAGATCGTGGCTCCGCCACCGTCAGCGGTCTCGTCGAGCAGGGCGCAGCCGCCGTCCGCGGCGTGGTCCGGGGGCTGTGCGTACGTCGTCCGGGCGTCCCACGCGCCGAACGCGAACCACATGTCGTGGTACCGGAACACGTCCAGCGGCGGGTCGAAGCGCGCCGGGTGGCGCACCGACGGCGGGAGCAGCGGGCCGGTGCCCAGCGGGTGGGCGCCGCGATAGAGCGCGGAGAGCGGGCCCGCCGCGGACATGAAGCCGGCGGGGCAGACGCCCCTCGCGTGCACCGCGCCGGCGCCGTCGCGCGCGATGCGGAGCACAGGATGGTGGCCGGCGTGGCGGATCGGCGCCAGCACGAAGCCGCCGGGCACGAGCTGGTCGAGCCAGCGGGGCGAGGCGCCGGCCACGCCGACGGTGACGATCACCCGGTCGTACGGGTCGCCGGCCAACCAGCCCTCGTACCCGTCGCCGAGCTGGAGGTCCACTGTGGATGAGGTGGCGGCGAGGGCTGTCGCGGCCCTGGCAACCACGTCCGGCTGTACGTCCACTGTGGTCACGCGCGCGCCGGCGGCGGTCATCAGCGCGGCGTTGTAGCCGGTGCCGGCGCCGACCTCCAGCACCCGCGCGCCCGGCCACAGGTCGAGTGCCTCGATCATCGCGGCCATCAGCGACGGCTGGCTGGACGAGCTTGTCGCGCGACCGTCCTGGATCTTCGTGACCAGCACGTCGTTGGCGTACACCGCGTCGAGGAAGCCTTCGTCGCCCGGCGCGACCCAGGTGCCGTCGCGGCCGTGGAAGCCCTCCGCGACGAACACCTCCCGCGGCACCGTCGCGAACGCCTCCGCCACCTCGGGACGCGTGATGGCCCCCTCACGCCACAGCTCGTCGGCGAAGCGCCGGCGCAGCGAAGCGGAGGAAGCCATCACACCACCGTACCGATCAGGACAGATCAAACTCGGGGTTACCGAGGGTGGTTACCCACTTGCGCACTTTCTCCACGTCGCCGCCGGCGAAGGCCAGGCTGAGCATGAGCAGCAGCCGCGCCTTCTGTGGCAGCAGGTCGTCGCCGGCGATGATGGGCTGGGTGGTGCTGCCGCCGTACACCGAGCCGGAGCCGGTGCGCGTGGTGCTCACGAAGACCACACCCTTGGCCGCCGCCGCCGTGCGGGCCGCACTCTGCGCGGACGACAGGCCACCCGCGCCGGTACCGGCGGTGACGATGCCCTTCACGCCCGCGTCCGCGAACGCCGTGATCGCCTCGCCCCCGGCCTGCTGGTACCCGGTCACCACCTCGACGCGGGGCAGCGCCTCGGGGCCGAGCTTGGTGAGGTTGAACGGCGTGTACCACTTGCTCTTGTCGTCGCACTCCTGGATGCGGGCGGGCGCGCGGCCGACCTTGATGTTCGCGCCGTCGATCCAGCCCAGCACGCCGAACTCGCGGGTCTGGAACGTGTCCATCCGGTACGAGCTGGTCTTTGTCACGTCCCGCGCGGCGTGGAACTCGTCACCGAGCATCAGCACGGTGCCGTAGCAGTACGTGGCCTGGCTGGCGGCGAGCACGATCGCGTTGTAGAGGTTGGCCGGGCCGTCGGCGCCGATCACCTTCGGGCCGTCCGGCGAGACCGCCGCCCAGGGGCGCATCGCGCCGGTGAGCACGACCGGCTTCTGGCTGCGCACGGAGAGGTCCAGCCAGTAGGCGAACTCCTCCATCGTGTCGGTGCCGGTCGTCACCACCACGCCGTCGGAGGACTTGAGCGCCGCCTCCACGGCCAGCGTGAGCGCGTGGAACTCGGGGATCGTGTACCCGCCGGACCCCTTGTTGCCGAACTGCACCGTGCTGACGTCGGCCACCGCGCCGATCTCCGGCTGGAGGTAGCCGACCATGTCGCCGATCGCGATCTGGCCCGAACGGTAGTCCTGGAAGCTGCTGCGCGAGGTTGCCACCCCGGAGATCGTGCCTCCGGTGCCGATGACGGTCACCTTTGGCTTCTTGGCCTTCGCCGAGGCGACGGCCTGGGTGTACGCGACGCTCTCGATGTTGGTCAGGGTCTGAACGCCGTCGACCGTGACGGGCGAGGAGCCGTCCTCGGGCACGGGAGCCGCCGATGGCTGGCCGAGCGCGGAGACGACGAGGGCCGCGGTGACCGCGGCGGACACGACGGGGAGGAGTACGGCGCCGAGGCGCGAAAACGATCTCTTCGGCATGCGGGAGATCGTCGGCGTGATCCGTTACGGGACCATTGCAGTTTGATCAAATATGCCGTCGCCCGGATGATCAACCACTGAGCGGCTGCCACCAGGCGTCCACCGACACCGGCGCGGTCACGTCGACCCGCTCACCCGGGCGCGGGATCGCCACCGGCACGTCGAACGCCTTCGCCTCCCGCCACAGCCGGTCGACCGGCTCGCTCCACGAGTGGTACGAGAGCACGAACGTCGCCCAGTGCACCGGCAGCAGCAGCCCCGCCCGCACGTCGACGTGCGCCTTGACCGCGTCTTCCGGCGTCATGTGGATGTCCGGCCAGGCCGGGCTGTACGCGCCGATCTGGATGAGGCTGGCGTCGAACGGCCCGTACTTCTCCCCGATCGCCGCGTAACCGTCGAAGTAGCCGGAGTCGCCGGTGTAGAAGACCTTCCGGTCGCCCGACTCGACCACCCACGAACCCCACAGCGTGCGGTCGCGGGCGAAGAGCCGGCCGGAGAAGTGGCGCGCGGCGGTGGCGGTGAGCCGCAGGCCGGCTCCGCCCGCCGGGCGCGCCGGGCCGAGATCGACGCCGTCGTCCCAGTCAAGCTCGATGATCCGTTGCCGCGGCACCCGCCAGCGGTCGAGGTGGGCGCCCACGCCGAGCGGCACCAGGAAAGGCGCCTCCTGGGTGCGGACGAGCTGCCGCACCGTGGGCAGGTCGAGGTGGTCGTAGTGGTCGTGCGAGATCACGATCGCGTCGACGGGCGGCAGCTCCTCGAGCGGTACCGGCGGCGGGTGCAGCCGGCGCGGCCCGGCGAACGGGAACGGCGAACACCGCTTGCTCCACACCGGATCGAAGAGCACCCGCCGGCCGTCCATTTCGACGAGCGTGCTCGCGTGCCCGTACCACGTGAGGTGCAGGCCCTCGGCGGGCGCCGCGCCCGGCGTCACGAGCGGGACCGGCGACGTGGGCCGCCGTACCTGCTTACCGAAGATCATCTCTCGCATGGCCGCCCGCATCGCGCCGCGCGGGAGCACGGAGGCGGCCACGTTGTTGTGGAAACGCCCGTCCCGGTACTGCGGGGACGCGCCCACCTGGTCAGCGCGCGGGCGGCCCCCGAAGGTGGCAGGTCCGAACCTCATCGCCCAACCGTACGACGGTCGTGACCGTTTCTTCGTAAGGCCCCGGTAACCAGGTGCTGCGAGAATGGTCCACGTGTATGACTTCGACGTGCTCGTGCTGGGCTCCGGCCCCGGCGGGCAGAAGGCCGCGATCGCCGCCGCCAAGCTCGGCCGCCGGGTCGCCATCATCGAGCGACGTCACATGATGGGCGGGGTGTGCATCAACACCGGCACCATCCCGTCGAAGACGCTGCGTGAGGCCGTGCTCTACCTGACCGGCCTCAACCAGCGGGAGATGTACGGGCAGAGTTACCGGCTCAAGGACGACATCACGGTCGACGACCTCACCGCCCGCACGCAGCACGTCATCGGGCGGGAGACCGACGTCATCCGCAGCCAGCTCGCCCGCAACCGCATCCGCCTTCTCACCGGCACCGGCGGCTTCACCGACCCGCACACGCTGCGTGTCGTCGACGACACCGGCCGCGAGTCGAAGGTGACCGCCGAAAAGATCGTGGTGGCCGCCGGCACGCGCCCGGCCCGCCCGTCCACGGTCGAGTTCGACGACCGCACAATCATCGACTCCGACGGCATCCTCAACCTGGAGCACGTCCCGCAGTCGCTGGTCGTGGTGGGCGCTGGCGTGATCGGCATCGAGTACGCGTCGATGTTCGCCGCGCTGGGCTGCAAGGTGACAGTGGTCGAGCGGCGCGACCGCATGCTCGAGTTCTGCGACCTGGAGATCATCGAGGCACTCAAGTACCACCTGCGCGACCTGGCGGTGACGTTCCGGTTCAGCGAGACGGTCGCCTCGGTCGAGCGCCGCGCCACCGGCGCGCTCGCGGTCCTGGAGAGCGGCAAGCGGATCGCGGCTGACGTCGTCATGTACTCCGCGGGCCGCCAGGGCATGGCCGACCAGCTCAGCCTGGAGGCGGCCGGCCTGAGCGCCGACAACCGCGGCCGCATCAAGGTCGACGAGCACTTCCGCACCGAGGTGCCGCACATCTACGCGGTCGGCGACGTGATCGGCTTTCCCGCGCTCGCCTCCACCTCCATGGAGCAGGGCCGCCTGGCCGCACACCACGCCTGCGACGAGCCGGTGCGCGCGATGCACGAGCTCCAGCCGATCGGCATCTACACGATCCCCGAGATCAGCTTCGTCGGCCGCACGGAAGACGAGCTGACCGAGAAGCGGATCCCCTTCGAGACCGGCGTCTCCCGCTATCGCGAGCTGGCCCGCGGCCAGATCATCGGCGACTCGTACGGCATGCTCAAGCTCCTGGTCTCCCCCGACGACCGCACGCTGCTGGGCGTGCACGTCTTCGGCACCGGCGCCACCGAGATCATCCACATCGGCCAGGCGGTCATGGGCTGCAAGGGCACGATCGACTACCTGGTCGACACGGTCTTCAACTACCCCACGCTCGCCGAGTCGTACAAGGTCGCCGCCCTCGACGCCATGAACAAGATGCGCAGCATCGACCGCATGCGCGCGTGACCGCTACTCACCCTCCGAGCCCGACACCTCACCAGCGGCATTCCCCCGTCCGCGTCACCTGCGGACCGCACGCTCCCGCGGGCCCCGCTCCGGCCGGCGGCTCGCGAGCGCTCGCCGAACCCCCCGGCCTCCGCTGCCGGGTCCGCGCGCCAAGCCCAGGCCACCCGCGCCGCGGTCGTTCGCACGGTCTGCGGGCGCCCGCCCATGCCCCGGAGCACCGCACGGTCGGCCCGCACCTCGCCACGCCCCGGACGCGCCCGCCTGGAGCCCGGCTGGTCGGCCCGCACCTTCGCCGCGCCCGGGACCGCCCGCTAGGAGCCGGCTGGGGCTGGCAAGAGCCGGCTGAGGGCCGCCAAGAGCGCTGGCCCGCGGGCACGGCCCCGGTTTGGCCAGCGCGGTGACCGTCCGCCTGCCGCGGTACGGAGCCGCGGGCCTAGAGAACTTGGGGTTGAGGTGGGCGATTCCGGACGCGACAGAGCGGGGTGGTTGCCGTCTTCGACGCCGATCAGGAAAGCTGGCGCGTGGCCGCCGGTCAGAAGAGCGCGGCGATCGGGAAGCCGGCAACCGCGACAACCCTCACTCCGAAAGCTCTACGGATCCGCCCGAGCCGGCCGCCCAGAGGTGAGCTGCCGCTGTGCCCGCGGTCGCCGCTCACCCTCCGCGATCACCCAGCTCAACCAAGGAGCCCGCTCCGGCAGATCTTGGCAAGTTAGCGTCGAAATAACGCGCAAACTCACCAAGATTGCGAAGCTCACACCGCCTGCACCAGATCGGCAGTCACAGACCGCGACGACGGTGCCGAACTGCGGGCGGACTCGCGCGCTCCCGCCTCGAAGATCTCCAGAAGCACGGGCGGAGAAGATCGGACCAGTGGATCTTGCATCTTGCCTGGTCAATGCCTTACCCCGTAAAAGCTGGCCACTGCGGCGCGGGCACCGTGAGCTGGGAGGACACCGGAGGCTGTCGCACGGCAAGCGATCCTTACTCCGAAAGTCGAGCGCGCTAACTCACCAAGATTTCGAAGCTCGCACCGCCCCCATTGATCGACACAGACCGCGACGACAGCGTGAGGTCGGCTACCCGGGGGTTGGGGTGAGCTGGGCGACCGCGGAGGGTGAGGCCGCGGGAGCAACGGTCTGGACCACCGCGGGCGTCGCGGTAGCTCAATTCTGGAGAGGGGTTGGTTGGATCGCGGGCGGCAGCGGGCGGCGGTGGACGATGTCCAGGCGGGAGACGGCCCTGGTCAGTGCGACGTAGAGCAGGCGCGGGTGCAAGCCGGCGGGCTCGACCAGCACCACGTGGTCGAACTCCAGGCCCTTGGCGAGGCGGGCCGGCAGCGCGGTGACCCGGTCGTCGGGCGGGGTGAAGGGCTCGTCCGTGATGACGCCGATCGAGCCCTCGTGGCCCAGCGCCTCGCGCACCGCCTGCCGCGTCGCCGCGCGGAGGTCGTCGGCCTGGCGGACGCGCACCGTGCCGTCGGTCCGCATGGCCTGGGTCGGGGGTACGTCCACGTCCAGCGTCGCGAGCAGGCGGTTGGCCAGCGCGAGCACCGCGCCGGGCACGCGGAAGCCGGCCGTCAGGGTCACCAGCTGAGCCTTCGGCTTGCCGAGGTGGGTGAGCTGCTCGGCCCAGCTCGTCGCGGCCCACGGTGCGGTGCCCTGCGCCAGGTCGCCGAGCACGGTCAGCGAGCCGTGCGTGCTGCGGCGGGCCAGGGCGCGGCACTGCATCGGTGACAGGTCCTGGGCCTCGTCGACGATGATGTGGCCGTACGACTCGGGGTGGTTGATGAGGCCGGCCACCTCGTCGATCAGCAGAAGGTCGGCCGCGGACCGCCGGCCGCCGCGGCGGAGGATCGCCTCCTGCTCGGTGGGGGTCAGGATGCCGTCGGCGGCGGTGGACGGGTCGCGGAGGAGGGTGGCCACGACGTCCTCGGGGCGTACGGAGGGCCACACGCGGTCCAGGAAGTCGCGGACCGGGCGGGAGCGGCCCATCCGCTGGATCCACGCGGCGCCCGGCGCGTAGCCGCGGGCTTCGGCCTGCCGCTGGAGCAGGCCGACCACGCGGGCGCGGAGGCGTTCGCGGGCGATGCCGTAGGGCAGCGACTCCTCCCAGACCTCGCCGACCAGGCGGCCGAGCGCACGCTCGGAGATGCGCCACCGGGCCGAGTCTTCGGGCACCACCAGCGGGCCGGCCGGCTCCCCGAGGCGGGCGTAGAGGGCGCGGCTGAGCACCGCCGCCATGCGCGGGTCGTGTTTCACGGCCGCCGCCGCCTCGCTGTCGGTGCCGGTGACCGGGCGGCGGGCGATCACCTGGTCGAGCGTGCGCTGCGCGATGTCGACCTCGCCGAGGGCGGGCAGGACGGCGGAGATGTACCGCAGGAAGGCCGGGTTCGGGCCGATGACCAGCACGCCGTCGCGCTTGAGGCGGCGGCGGTGGGTGTAAAGCAGGTACGCGGCGCGGTGCAGCCCCACCGCGGTCTTGCCGGTGCCGGGCGCGCCCTGCACGCACACCGACTCGTCGAGGTCGGCGCGGACCAGGTCGTCCTGGTCGGGCTGGATGGTGGCCACGATGTCCCGCATCGGCCCCACGCGCGGCCGCTCGATCTCTTCGGTCACGATGCGGCTGGCGATGTCCTGCCCGCGCCACAGGTGCTCGTCCTCGAAGCCGGTCAGCTCGCCGTCGCGCCACCCGTACCGCCGGCGCACCTGGACGCCCTGCGGGTCGCGGGCGCTTGCCCGGTAGAAGGTGCGGGACACCGGCGCCCGCCAGTCGATGACCATCGGCTCGCCCGCCTCGTCGGCGATGTGCCGGCGGCCGATGTAGTACGCCTGTCCACTGTGGTCACCGGCGGAAGGGGCGTCGGCAAACCGGAGGCGCCCGAAGTAGAGCGGCCCGTCCGGCTCCTCGGCCAGCTCCTTGGCGTAGCTCTTGAGCATGCGGCCGAGCGTCTCCGCCGTGTACCGGTCGCCGGCCACCTGCGCACCCGTGGCGACGCGGTGCCGCGCCAGGTCGAGCATGCGGGCCAGCGCCGCCCGCGAGGCGGCCAGGTGCTCCCGCTCCGCTTCCATCGTCATGCCCATAGCTTAACTCGGTAAAGAATTTGCCCGAGTGTAGTATCGGCCACGTGACCGGGCTCCGCGAGCGCAAGAAGCAGCGCACCCACGACGCGATCTCGGCGGCCGCGATCTCGCTGTTCCTGCAGCGGGGGTACGACGCCGTCTCGGTGGCGGACGTGGCGGACGCGGCGGAGGTCTCCAAGCCGACCCTGTTCAAGTACTTCGCGACGAAGGAAGACCTGGTCCTGCACCGCATCGCCGATCATCAGGGCGAGGCGGCCCGGGTCGTGCGGGGTCGGCGGCCCGGAGAGAGCCCGCTCGCCGCGCTGCGCCGGCACTTCCTCGACGGCCTCGACCGCCGCGACCCGGTCACCGGGCTCAACGACCACGAGCAGGTGCTGGCGTACCACCGGATGGTCTTCTCCACGCCGAGCCTGGCAGCCCGCGTGGCCAGCTACACCGCCGCGGAGGAGGACGCGCTGGCCGAGGCGCTCGGCGGCGACCGCACCGCGCGCCTCGCGGCCGGCCAGATCGTCGCGGTCCAGCGGATCCTCGCCCGGGAAAACTGGCGCCGGCTCATCGAGGGCCACTCGGCCGCGCGGCTGCACGCGGAGGCGGTGGACGCCGCCAACGGCGCGTTCGACCTACTGGAGCGCGGGCTTGGCGACCACTACCCCGGTGACCTCGCCGAGGCCTAGCTCCGGACGGTCGCCGGCGGCGGGCACCCGTCCCCGGATGACCACCTCGTCGCCGTCTTCCAGAAACGACCGGGTGACCCCACCCGGCAGCGCGAACGGCGACCGGCCAGCCTGGCTCAGCTCCATCAGCGAGCCCGCCTGGTCCGGCTCCGGCCCGCTGACGGTGCCGGAGGCGAAGAGGTCGCCGGGGCGGACCGTGGCGCCGTTGACGGTCATGTGGGCCAGCATCTGCGCGGCGGTCCAGTACATCGACGGGAACGGCGGGCGGGTGATGACGGTGCCATTCAGCTCTATCTCAAGCGCGATGTCCAGGCCCCACGGCGGCAGTGCCGCATCGTCCAGATAGGACATCAGTGGGACGTCGCGCGGCGGGGGCGCGGTCCGCGCGTTGTCAAAGGCTTCCAGGGGTACCACCCACGGGGACACCGAGGTCGCGAACGACTTGCCGAGGAACGGGCCGAGCGGCACGTACTCCCATGCCTGCAGGTCACGCGCGGACCAGTCGTTTACCAGGCACACGCCGAAGATGTGCTCGGCCGCGCCGGCGAGCGCCACCGGCTCGCCGAGGCGGGTGCCGCCGCCGACCACGAAGCCCACCTCGGCCTCGATGTCCAGCCGCAGGCTCGGTCCGAACTCGACCGTGCCACCCGCGACCCGGCGCTGCCCGTGCGGGCGGGCGATCGGCGTGCCGGACACCACGACCGTTCCGGAGCGCCCGTGGTAGCCGATCGGCAGGTGCTTCCAGTTTTCCGGCAGCGCCGGCGAGTCGGGGCGGAAGATGCGGCCGATCGCCGAGGCGTGGTGCGCGGAGGCGTAGAAGTCGACGTAGTCGCCGACCGCGAACGGCAGGTGGGTGCGGCCGATCGGCGCCAGCAGCGGCTCGACCACCGGCCTGACCGACTCGTCAGTCAGCCACGTGCGGACCGCCTCGCGCAGCCGCCGCCACGTGGACGCGGGCGCGGCCAGCAGCGGGTTGAGCACCGGCCCCGACACCAGCGGCGCCAGGTCGGGCGCCAGGCGCGCGCACGCGCCCGCCAGGTCGAGCGCCACGTCGCCGATCCGCACCACGAGCCGCGGGTCGCCGGCGCCCGTGGATACCGCGCCGTACGGCAGGTTGTGCACACCATAGGGGTGCCCGGCCTCGACGCCGGGCACCCACGTCACGGGACTCACAGGACAGACACTAGAGGTTGCCGCGGCGCAGCTGCTCGCGTTCGATGGCTTCGAAGAGCGCCTTGAAGTTGCCCTTGCCGAAGCCGAGCGACCCGTGCCGCTCGATGAACTCGAAGAACACCGTCGGCCGGTCCCCGATCGGCTTCGTGAAGATCTGCAGCAGGTAGCCGTCCTCGTCCCGGTCGACAAGGATCTTCCGCTTCTGCAGCTCCTCGACCGGCACCCGCACGTTGCCGATGCGCGCGCGCAGCTCGGGGTCCTCGTAGTACGAGTCGGGCGTGTCCAGGAACTCCACGCCGGCCGCCCGCAGCGCGTCCACTGTGGCCAGGATGTCGTTGGTGGCGAGGGCGAGGTGCTGCGCGCCGGGGCCGCGGTAGAACTCCAGGAACTCGTCGATCTGGCTCTTGCGCTTGCCGACGGCCGGCTCGTTGAGTGGGAACTTCACCCGGTGGTTGCCGTTCGCGACCACTTTGGACATCAGCGCCGAGTAGTCGGTGGCGATGTCGTCGCCGATGAACTCGGCCATGTTGGTGAAGCCCATGACGCGGTTGTAGAAGGCGACCCACTCGTCCATGTGGCCCAGCTCCACGTTGCCCACCACGTGGTCGAGCGCCTGGAAGAGTCGCGGGCGCTGGGGGAGCGTGGACGTGCGGGCGACGTACCCGGGCAGGTACGGGCCGTGGTAGCGGGAGCGGTCGACGAGCGTGTGGCGGGTGTCGCCGTACGCCGCGATGGCGGCCATCCGCACCGTGCCGTGCTCGTCGGCCACGTCGTGCGGCTCTTCGAGGATCCTCGCACCCTGGCGGCGCGCGTGCGCCACGCAGGCGTCCACGTCCGGCACCTCCAGCGCGATGTCGCTCACCCCGTCGCCGTGCAGGTCGTGGTGTGCGACAAGCGGGCTCTCCGGGTCGACCGCGCCCTTGAGCACAAACCGCACGGCCCCGCTGCGCAGCACGTACGCGCAGTGGTCGCGGTTGCCCGTCTCCGGGCCGGAGTACGCGACGAGCTCCATCCCGAAGGCCAGCTGGTAGAAGCGGGCCGACTGGGTGGCGTTGCCGACGACCCACACGATCGCGTCCCAGCCGGTCACCGGGAACGGGTCGGCCTGCTCGTCGTACTCCACCAGCCCGACGAGTTGCTTGAGCTGCTCGAGGCTGAGATCGGCGAGCCGCTCGTCATCGGTCAGAACGTGTTCGACGGTCATGAGCACTATCTGATCGTGTACCGGGCACCTGTGCAACTGGCGTACCGTGAGCTAGTCAGGATGAACAATTGGCACAGTGTTTCTGCCGAATAGCTATACAGATTGGCTAGAGATGGAGTTAGACACACTCGACGTCGCGCTGCTGCGGCTGCTGACCGAGCACCCCCGCATCGGCGTCCTGGAGCTGTCCCGCCTCGCCGGGGTCGCCCGCGCCACCGTCACCGCGCGGATGGAGCGGCTGCGCACCTCCGGCGCCGTCACGGGCTACGGGCCGGAGATCGACCTCGCCGCCGCCGGCTACCCGGTCCAGGCCTACGTGACGCTGGAGATCGCCCAGGGCCGGCTCGACGAGGTCACGGAGCACCTCGTGGCGCTCCCCGGCGTGCTCGAGGCGTACGCGACGACCGGCACCGGCGACGTGCTCTGCCGCCTCGCCGCCCGCTCCAACGACGACCTCCAGCAAATCCTGCTCGAACTCAACCGCTCGACCGGCATCCGCCGTTCCACAAGTGTGGTGGTCCTCTCGACGGTGGTCGCGCACCGCACGCTGCCGCTGCTCACGCACGGTGTGCAGCGGGGCGCGCACCACGCGCCGTCGTACAAGAGTCCCGCCTAGGTTCCCGGTCTTCTTGGGGACTTTCTGTAATCCGGTGGCTGGCCTGCCGGTCTCCACATACGGAAGGGTCGGCACCGGCACGCGGAGCGTGCCGCGGAAAGGGGAGGCAGGCGGATGTCCCGAACCGGTCGGGCCACACCGGACGCCGCGCTGGTCAGCGCGGCGCAGCAGGGCGGCGCGCACGCGCTCGACGCGCTGGTGGCCGGCTCGCTCCCGCTGGTCTACAACATCGTCGGGCGCGCGCTGCGCGGTCACGCGGACGTCGACGACGTGGTGCAGGAGACGCTGGTACGGGTGGTGCGCCACCTGCCCGACCTGCGTGACCCGAGCGCCTACCGCCCCTGGCTGGTGGCGATCACGATCCGGCAGGTGCGCGACTGGGAGCTGCACCGGCGCACCACGCCCGCCCGCCCCGTGGCGGTCGAGGCGATGCAGGAGGTGCCCGACCCCGGCCCCGACTTCGCCGACCTCACGATCGCCCGCCTCGGCCTCACCGACCAGCGCCGCGAGGTGGCCGAGGCGACCCGCTGGCTGGACGCCGACGACCAGGAGCTGATCGCGCTCTGGTGGCTGGAGGAGGCGGGCGAGCTGGAGCGCTCCGACCTCGCCGGCGCGCTCGGCCTTTCGCCCAACCACGCCGGTGTGCGAATCCACCGCATGAAGGAGCAGATCCAGACCGCCCGCACCGTCGTGCGCGCTCTCCGCGCGCAGCCGGGGTGCGCCGCCCTCCGCGCGGTTGCCTCTTCCTGGAACGGCAAGCCGGACTCGCTCTGGCGCAAGCGGCTGGCCCGGCACGTGCGCGACTGCGGCGTCTGCGCGCGTACCTCCGGTGACCTCGTGCCCATCGACCGCCTGCTCGCCGGCATCTCGATGCTGCCGGTGCCGGCCGCGCTCGCCGGCAAGTTCGGCGGTTCCGCCGCGCCCACCGCGTTAGCCGCTGCGTCCGCGAAGGCGGCGGGCGCGGCGAAGGTGGCCGGCGCCGCGAAGGCCGCGGCGGTCGCCGGCGGCAGCAGCCTCGCCGTGCCGATCACCGCCGCGGCGACGGTCGTGGTGCTGGTGACCGCGACCCTCGTCGGCGTCAAGCTCAGCCGCTCCCCCGACACCGAGCCGGCCGCCAACCCGCTGCCGGTCGCGGTCGCGGACAGCCCGTCGGCGACGCCCGCCCCGCTGCCGACGACCAAGCCGCCGGCGAGCCCCACGCCGACCCCCAAGGCTCGCGCCACCACCAAGGCGCCCGCCGCGCCACCGGCCGCCACGTCGCCCAAGAAGGGCGTCGCGGTGTGGACCTTCAACGGCGTCAGCCAGGCCCTCGCCAGCTCCAAGGCCAGCTGGTACTACACGTGGAACCCGCGCCACGACGGCGTGACGACCCCGAAGGGCGCCCAGTTCGTACCGATGATCTGGGGCACCAAGGACGTCAACGACTCCGCGCTCGCGGCCGCGAAGGCCGCCGGTCCCTACCTGCTCGCCTTCAACGAGCCCGACATGGAGGGCCAGGCCAACATGAGCGTGGAGCAGGCGCTCGACCTGTGGCCACGGCTCCAGGCCACCGGCAGCAAGCTGAGCAGCCCGGCGGTCGCGTTCGGCGGCGCCGACCAGGGCGGCTGGCTTGACCGCTTCATGTCCGGCGCCAAGTCGCGCGGCTACCGGGTCGACTTCGTGGCCCTGCACTGGTACGGCGGGGACTTCACCACGGCCAACGCGGTCGACCAGCTCCGCCGGTACCTGCAGGCCGTCTACGAGCGGTACAAGAAGCCGATCTGGCTGACCGAGTTTGCGCTCATCGACTTTTCCGGCGGCAGCGCGCGCTTTCCGGGCCAGGCCCAGCAGGCCGCGTTTGTGACGGCAGCAGCCAAGATGCTGGGCGGCCTCTCGTTCCTGCACAGGTACGCCTGGTTCGGCCTGCCCGCGACCGACAAGGACCAGTCCGGCCTCTTCCGCACCGGCACCACGCCAACGGCCGTCGGCCGCGCGTTCGTCGCCGCCCGCTGATCACCCCACCGACCCGGCGGCCGTGATCCGCACCGACATCTACCACCTCGGCACCCCGCCACCGGCGTACCACCTCGGCGCGGTCGCGCTGCTCGGCGACGCCGCGCACGCGATGACGCCCCACCTCGGGCAGGGCGCCAACCAGGCGATCGAGGACGCGGTGGTGCTCGCCGCGGCATGCGCGCCGGGGGCGACGTGGCCGCGGCGCTCGGCGAGTACGACCGGAGGCGCCGGCCCCGCGCTCAGGGAGTGGCGCGGGCGGCGCTGCGCACCGGGCGCTTCGGCCAGCAGCTGCGCAACCCGCTCGCGATCGCCCTGCGCAACGCCGCGATGCGCCTCACGCCGCACCGGGTCGCGCTGCGCTCGATGGCGAGCCAGGCCGACTGGACGCCGTGAGTCAGGCGGGGTCGTCGTCGGGGTACTGGAACACGTCGTCGAGCGGGACCTTGAAGACGCGCGCGATGCGGAAGGCCATCTCCAGCGACGGCGAGTAGCGCCCCTGCTCGATCGCGATGATCGTCTGGCGGGTGACGCCGATGCGGTCGGCGAGCTCCGCCTGGGTCATCTCGCCGTGGTTGAAGCGCAGCGTGCGGATCGAGTTGGTGACCCGGGTCGGCTTGACCATGTCAGAATCCCCGCCGGTAGGCCACGATCTTCGCCACCGCCGAGCCGAGCGCGGCCAGGCAGAACGCGAGGTAGAGCGCGTTGGCGATCCAGAAGTAGTCGACCTCGGTCATGGCCAGCACCAGCGGCACCAGCGCCGCGAGGCTCATCACGTGAAAACCGACGAACTCGCCGATCCGGTGGATCTGCCGGTCCCGCTCGTCCTTGCGGTCCACCTCCTCCTTGCGGGAGAACATGCCGGCGACCATGTTTGCCGCGATGTTGAGCACCATCGCGGCGACGATCGCGGTGATCAGCGGCCGGATGTACGACACGTCGGCGACATCCGTGCCGTCGATCCGGCCTAGCATCACGACGGCGTACGCCACCGGCACGACGACGGCGATGGCCGCGTAGATCCAGGAGCGCTTCTCCTCGAAGGACATGCTCCGAAGGTAAAGCGCGCCAGACATCATGTCAAGTATTTTTGACTTCGACGGGTCGAGGGGCGCGGGCCCACGCCCGGTGGGCCCGCGCCGGTCACCAGCTGTGCAGCGTGCCGTCCTCGAGGCGGTTCACCGGCAGGGCCGCCGGCTTGTAGGGGTGGCGCGCGGCCAGGTCCTCGTCGATGTCCACACCGAGCCCCGGCTCCTCCGAGGGGTGCAGGTAGCCGTCCTCGAACCGGTACGTGTGTGGGAAGACCTCGTCGGTCAGGTCGGCGTGCGGCATGTACTCCTGTAGCCCGAAGTTCGGGATGCTGATGTCGAGGTGCAGCGCGGCCGCGAGGCACACCGGCGACAGGTCGGTGGCGCCGTGCGAGCCGCTGCGCACGTGGTAGAGCGCGGCCAGGTCGAAGATCCGCCGCAGGTGGCTGATGCCGCCGGCGTGCACCACGGTCGCCCGCACGTAGTCCACCAACTGTTCGCTCACCAGCTGATGGCAGTCCCAGATGCTGTTGAAGACCTCGCCCACCGCGATCGGCGTCGTCGTGTGCCGCCGGATCAGCCGGAACCCCTCTTGGAGCTCGGCCGGCACCGGGTCCTCCATCCAGGTCAGCGCGTACGGCTCCAGGCTCTTGCCCAGCCGCGCGGCCTCGATCGGCGTGAGCCGGTGGTGCACGTCGTGCAGCAGCTTGAGGTGCGGCCCGAACTCCTCCCGCACCCGCGCGAACGTCGAGGGCACGCTGTCGAGGTACCGCTCGGTGGACCAGATCGCCTCGGTCGGGATGGCCGCGTCGGCCGGTTCGTAGACGCCCGGGCCGGTGTGCACGCCGTACACATCGGACAGTCCTGGTATCCCGGTCTGCACGCGCACCGCCTTGTACCCCTGCTTCACGAAGTCGGCGATCCGCTCCAGCACACCGTCCACTGTGTCCGCGCTGGCGTGCCCGTACACCGTCACACCCTCGCGTGACCGCCCACCCAGCAGTTGGTAGACCGGAAGGCCGGCCACCTTGCCCTTGATGTCCCAGAGGGCGGTGTCGACGGCGGCGATCGCGCTCATCGTGACCGGGCCGCGCCGCCAGTACGCGCCCTTGTAGAGGTACTGCCACGTGTCCTCGATGCGCGCCGGGTCCCGCCCGATCAGCAGCGGCACGACGTGCTCGCTGAGGTAGCCCGCAACGGCGAGCTCACGGCCGTTGAGCGTGCCGTCGCCGACGCCCGTCACGCCCTCGTCGGTGACCAGCTTCAACGTGACGAAGTTGCGGCCGGGGCTGCTGACGATCACCCGGGCGTCCACGATCCTCACTCGACGTCCTCCCTCGACCGCCGCGACGGTGGCGCGGGCCGCCGCCCACCGCGACGACCCGCGCACACCACGACCCGTCCCGCCCGCACGCGGCAGGTCGTGGTGGGCCGGAAATGCCCGCGGCCGCGCCGGCGACGCGAAGTGCCAGGGCGACCGCTGCCGACATCTTTCCGGAACTATTCCGGAAGAACGTAGCCAAGCCTGAGCCAGGTAGTCAAGCAGTTCGATCGCCACATCAACGTGGCAAGCCCCGGCGGGGTCAGAGACGGCTGGTCGCCTGCCAGCGGGCGGCCAGGGTGGCCCGGGCGTCAGCGGTCAGCTCGCCGTGGAGGCGGAGGCGGGCCATGCCGCCGTCCGGAAAGACATCCAGGCGCACGTGCGTGGCGGCCGGCGGCGCGGGCGGGATCGCAAAGCGGTGCCGGGTGTCGGGCTGCAGGCGGGTGCGCGGCAGGATGTCGAACCAGGCCGCCGGATCGTCTATGTCCGCGGCCCGGGCGTCCACTCCGCGGAGGCTGGCCGCACCCGGCGCGTTGCCCTTGAAGTGGCTCGTGTCCAGCTCGGCGATCCGCACGACGCCCGGCCCGGCCAGCTTGACCAGCACCCAGTCGTTGCCGTCGTCGCGGCGGCGGGCGGTCTCCCACCCCTCACCCATCACCCGCGCGAGGCCGGGCGCGATAAGGCGGTGTGGCGGGCCGTAGAACATGTTGCTGCACCCGACCGCCTGACCGCCGTGCTCCATCGCGGCCAGGTCGAGCACCGCGGGGAGCAGGGCGGGGTCGGGCACGACCTCACCGTGTACGCGCAGCCGGGCCACGCCGCCGTCCGGGTGGATGGTGAGGCGCACATGGGTGCTGCGGTGGGTGTCGCTCACCTCGAACTCGTTGCGGGCGTCACCGGCGAGCGGCGACTTCGGCACCAGCGGGGCCCAGCGCGCGGACGCCAGCTCGGCCGGCCCGGGATAGCCGTCGAGCGCCGCGCCCTCGACCGAGGCGTACGGCGGGTAGTTGCCGGTGAAGAACGCCGTGTCCACGACGACACCCCGCACGATGCCGGGTGCGCCAAGCCGCACGATCGCGTGGTCGTGCCCGGGCTCGCGGCGCCGTCGGGTCTCCCAGCCGTCGTAGACCTGGCCCTTGGGGCCGAACGTCTGCGCCGCGAAGCTCGGCGGAGCGTCGGTCACGAGGTTGTCGCCGGCGGCGAACAGCTCGTCGGAGACGTACGGCACGCCGCCGCCCAGCGACCGGGCCGCGAGGTCGGGCAGCAGGCGCCAACTCATGCCGCACCTCGGGACAGCAGCCGGCCGCGCGGGGTCACACCGTCCACGATGGAGCCGCGCAGCCAGGTCGTGTGCACCTTTCCGAGCAGGGCACGGCCGTGGTACGGGGTCACCGGGTGCCGGTGCCGCAGCCGCCCCGCGTCGACGACGAAGGCGGCGTCCGGGTCGAAGGCGACAAGGTCGGCGTCGTAGCCCACGGCGATGCGCCCCTTGCGGCGCAGGCCGACGAGCTCGGCCGGGCGGGTGGCCATCCACCGCACCACGTCGGCGAGGCCGAAGCCCCGGCCGGTCGCCTGTGTCCACACCACGGGCAGGCCGAGCTGCAGCGAGGCGATACCGCCCCACGCGGCGGCGAAGTCACCGGTGTCGGCGCGCTTCAGGTCCGGTGTGCAGGGCGAGTGGTCGGACACGACGCAGTCGATGGCGCCGCTGGCCAACCCTTGCCACAGCGCGTCCCTGTTGGCCGCGTCGCGGATCGGCGGGCAGCATTTGTACTCCGTCGCCCCGTCCGGCACCTCCTCGGCCGTGAACGTGAGGTAGTGCGGGCAGGTCTCCACCGTGACGTTCGGCGCGTCCACGATGGACCGCAGCGCGGCGGCCGCCGACAGGTGCAGCACGTGCATGCGCCGGCCGGTCTCGCGGGCCGCCGCCACGACGGTGCCGACCGCACCGGTCTCCGCGCTCGGCGGGCGGGACGCGACGAAGTCGGCGTAGTGCGGCGAGCCCGCTGCCGGCTCGATGGCGGCCGGATCCTCGGCGTGGATGACGAAGAGCGCGTCCACCGCCGACAGCGCCTCCCGCAGCTGCGCGGATGAGAGCGGCGGAAACTCGGGCACGCCGGAGTCGACGAGAAACGCCTTGAAGCCGAAGACCCCGGCGTCGTACAGCGCGGCCAGCTCGCCCGCGTTGCCGGGGATCGCGCCGCCCCAGAAGCCGGTGTCCACATGGCACTGCCCCTCGGCCGCGGCCCGCTTGACGGCGAGCGCGCCGGCGTCGACGGTGGGTGGCAGCGAGTTGAGCGGCATGTCCACGATGGTCGTCACGCCACCGGCCGCGGCGGCGCGAGTGGCGGTGGCGAAGCCCTCCCACTCGGTGCGGCCCGGCTCGTTGACGTGCACGTGGGTGTCGACGAGGCCGGGCAGGAGCGCCACGTCCTCCAGGTCGACGCCGTCCACCCCCTCGTACGGCGCGATCTCGGCGATCCGCCCGTCCCGCACGCACACCGAGGCGGGCCGCTCCCCCTCGGGCAGGACGGTCCGCCGCGACCGCAGGACGAGATCGAACGTCACAGCGCCTCCTCGGCGTCGAGGGCGCCACAGTGGACACCGCGGGCCAGAAACGCCTCCAGCGCCCGGGCCGTGGCCGGCTCGTCGAGGATGCCGCCGGCGCGGCGCTCCCGGTACGCGGCGAGCCGGGCGCGGGCCGCGGGGGCGCCGTCGCGGAAGAACGCGTACGTCGCGGCGTAACGGGTGGGAAGCTGGGCCGGGTGCAGGTCCCAGCCCTGGTAGAAGCCGCGCTCCAGCGAGCGGCGCACGAGCCGGTGGTGCAGCGCCCACGCCTCCTGCACGGCCTCGGTCTCGCCGACCGGGAGGACGTTGGTGGAGCCGTCCGAGAGGCGTACGCCGGTGCCGGCCGCGGCCACCTGCATGACCGCCTTGGCGTGGTCGGCCGCCGGGTGCTCCAGGCTCTGCTGCGCGGCGGCGATTCCGAGGCCGGCACTGTAGTCGTACGTGCCGTAGTGCAGGCCGGTCAGCCGCCCCGCCGCGGCGCCGACGAGCTGCGCGACCGTTGCCCGCCCGTCGGCGCCGAGCACCGCGGGCGGCGTCTCGACCTGCGCCTCGAAGCGGAGCGCGCCGTCCGGCAGCCCGTACACCTCCTCCAGCCGTCCACACAGGACCGCCATCGCCCGCGCCTGCTCGGGCGCGCTGACCTTCGGCAGCGTCACGACGAAGCCGGGCGGCAGGCCGCCGTACCAGAAAAGGAACACGGCCAGCGTGCGGACCGCGCGCCGCCGCGTGGCCGCCTCCAGGCTCTTGACCCGCAGCCCCACGAACGGCGGCGCCGGCCCGTCCCGCAGCGCCGCGGCGGCGGCCACCGCGTCGGCGTCCTCGGCGGCGTCGTCACGGACCCCGTACCCGTCTTCGAAGTCGATCCGCAGGTCTTCGATCGGCTCCCGCTCCAACTTGGACAGCACCCGCTCGCGCAGCTCCTCGCCGAACGGGAGCGGCGGGTGCGCCTTCAGCGCCTCCAGCGCGGCCGTGCCCCACTCGTCGACAAGCCCGGCGTGCACGCGGTCGGCCGGCACGTACACCGTGTGCACCGGCTGCCGCCCACCCTGGTCACCCGGGTAGCGGGCGGCCAGGGCCGCGTCGAGCTCGCCGAGCATGCCGTCCAGCTCGGCGAAGACGGAGTCGAGGAACGAGTCGGGATGCATCCGCCGCCCGCTAGTCGTCTATCAGCTCGTTGGCCGGCACGGTGAGGAAGTCGGCGAAGTCGTCGGCCAGCGCGACCCGCTCGAAAAGCTCCCGCGCCGTCTTGTACCGCTCCGGGCTGCCGAGCCGGGCCAGCTCCTCGTCACCGATGCGGCGCACCAGATCGGCGGTGATGGGCGTGCCGTCCGGAAGCGTCACGCCCTGGTGTACCCACTGCCAGATCTGCGACCGGGAGATTTCCGCGGTGGCCGCGTCCTCCATCAGGTTGTTGATCGCGACCGCGCCGTTGCCCTGCAACCACGCCTCGATGTACTGAAGCGCGACCGACACGTTGTTGCGCAGCCCCGCCTCGGTCACCGAGCCGGGCGTGGCCGCGATGTCGAGCAGCCGGTCGGCGGTGACCACGACGTCGGGCCGCAGCCGGTCGAGCTGGTTGGGGCGGTCGCCGAGCACGGCGTCGAAGACCTCGCGGCACACCGGCACAAGGTCGGGGTGGGCCACCCACGAGCCGTCGAAACCGTCACCCGCCTCGCGCTCCTTGTCTTCACGCACCTTGGCGAGCGCCACCTCGTTGACCGCCGGGTCGCGCCGGCTGGGAATGAAGGCGGCCATGCCACCCATCGCGAACGCGCCGCGGCGGTGGCAGGTGGCGACGAGCAGCTCGGTGTACGCCCGCATGAACGGCGCGGTCATCGTCACGGACGCCCGGTCGGGCAGCACGAACGACGGGCCGGCGTCCCGGAAGTACTTGATGATGCTGAAGAGGTAGTCCCAACGGCCGGCGTTGAGGCCGGCGGCGTGCGGGCGCAGCTCCCACAGGATCTCGTCCATCTCGAAGGCGGCCGGGATCGTCTCGATGAGCACCGTCGCGCGGATCGAGCCCTGCGGGATGCCCAGGGCCTCCTGCGCGTGGGTGAAGACGTCGTTCCACAGTCGAGCTTCGAGGTGACTCTCCATCTTGGGCAGATAGAGGTACGGCCCGCTGCCTCGCTCCAGCAGCTCGCGCGCGTTGTGGAAGAAGTACATCCCGAAGTCGAACAACGCGCCCACCGCGGGGCGCCCGTCGATCGGCAGGAGGTGCCGCTCGTCGAGGTGCCAGCCGCGCGGGCGCATGACGATCGTCGGGTACGGCCCGGCGCCCAGCTCGTAGTGCTTGTCGCCGGTGTCGAGCGAGATGGTCCGGCGCACGGCGTCGTAGAGGTTTTGCTGCCCACCGACCACGTTGGACCAGTGGGGGTGTTGGCGTCCTCCAGGTCGGCCAGCCACACCTTGGCTCCGGAGTTGAGCGCGTTGATGGCCATCTTGCGCTCGGTCGGTCCGGTGATCTCGACCCGCCGGTCGGTCAGGTCGGCGGGCGCGGGTGGGACCTGCCACTCGGTGAGGCGGATCTCGGCGGTCTCCGGGAGGAAGTCGAACCGGCCGGTGCGGGCGACCTCGGCACGCCGCTGCGCGCGGCGGGCGATCAGCTCATCGCGGCGGGGGGCGAACCGCCGGTGCAGGTCGGTGACGAACTGCATGGCCTCGTCACTGAGAATCTCGGTCACTTAAGCACCGTAACCGAGCCAGCGGCCCCGCGCGCCGGCTAACGCAGGGGCTTCTGCGGGCGGCGCTTGGGTTCCTTGGTCTTGCCGCGCTTGCCGCCCTGCGCGACGCCGGTCAGCCGGAGCGCGAGGCCCGGGCACATGTCGACGGCCCGGCGGGCGTCGGCCTCCAGCCAGTTCGGCACCGGGGTGTCGGCGATCGCGGGGTACCCGTTTCCGTCCAGGCGGATCAGCTCGGGCACCAGATGGGCGCAGAGCCCGTGCCCGTCGCACCGGGTCCAGTCGACGACGAGCTTGCCGACCCCGCCGGTCGTACCCTCCGTCTCCGGCGAGCTCGACAGCGGGAGCACACCCTTGACCGGGCGGCCACAGCCCTCGCTGTACGCGTGGATGGCGATGTCTTCCGCGAAGACCTCCAGCGCCGACAGCGCGAAGCGGGTGGTGCCGTCGGGGTGGCTGCACGCGCCGCGCCCCTTGACCACGCCCGCCGCGGCGCGCACGGCCGCCTGGCCGCCACCGCCCTGCACGAGCTTCGAGACGGTGCGCGCGAGATCCGGCAGGCCCAGCCGGCACGGGCCGCACTGGCCGGCGGACTCGGCCGCCATGTAGTGCATGACCCGCTCCACCTCGCCGAGCGGGCAGGTGTCTTCGGGCAGCGGGACCATGATGCCCGCGCCGAGCGTGCCACCGACCTCGGTGAGGCTCTCGCGGGAGATCTCCGCCCGAGAGGCGGCCTCCGCGGTGATCCACTTTCCGTGGTACCCACCGAGGAGAAGTCCCTGCCCGGGGCCGGTCCCGCACATGCGCAGGACCTCCTTCAGCGGCACGCCGGTCGGCGCTTCCACCACGCTCGGCTTGCCGTTGGCGGTGATCGTGAGCAGGACCGTGCCGGGCTCCTTGCCGGTGCCGACCGCCGCGTACTCCCGCGGCCCGACGCCCGCCGCGAATGCCAGCTGAGCGTACGTCTCGGCGTTGGACAGCAGCGTGGGCAGCCCGTCGACGCCCGAGTCGCTGGATCGGATCTTCCGGCCGGGCGGGATGTGCGCCTCGCCGTTGATGCCGCGGACCAGCGCGCCACCCTCACCCGAGATGAACCGGTGTGGCACGCCGACGATCCGGGTCGGTGCCGGCATCCGCCGCTCGGCGAGCGCCCGCCGCAGCGACTCGTGGCCGACGTGGTCCTTTTCCACGCCGATCACGATCTCCTCGGCCTCCAGCGCCCACGCGGCGAGCGAGGCGCCGTCGAGGATCAGGTGCGGCGCGCGGGCGAGCAGCACCTTGTCCTTCCACGCGGCCGGCTCGCCCTCGGTGGCGTTGACCACCACGACGATCGGCTTCTCCTGCCGCATCGCCGAGTCGATGACCGCGCGGACCTTGCGGGCGAACGGGAACGCCGCACCGCCGCGCCCGGTGAGCTTGATCTGTTCGGCGAGGGAGATGAGCTCCGCGCTCGACATCGGGCGCAGGTCGCCGTGGACCTGCTGGTGATCCCAGAGATCCAGGCGGCCGAACTGCTCAAAGCCCGCGGTCAACCGGGCCGGGCCGGCGCGACCGACGGCCGGAACCATCCCGCCGCTCACCTCCCATACCCATCTCGGGGCCGAGTCCAGTAGGCACCGTTGTCCATGTCCTCACCGCCCGCGGCACGGCGGCCACGCCGCGACCGGCCGGAGGGCACCGGGTCCACCGCCGGCGGGTACGGGCCGGGCCGGTCGTAGTCGGCCTCCGACGCGTACTGGATCGGGCCGTCCTCTTCACCGAGGCTGTGCCGGCCGTCGCCGCGGCGGCTCTGCCGGGGCTCCTCCTGCCCGCGCGACGAGCGGGAACGCCGCGACGCGCGGGGCGCGTCGTCGTCGGTGACCAGCCGGAGGGCGGCCCGGCGAGGACGGTCGTCCTCGTACCGCGGCTCGTCGTAGCGGCTCTGGTCGTAGCGCGGCGCGGGACCGGAGACCGGCTCGCGGCTCTGGTCGTAGCGCGGTGCCGGTGCGGAGACCGGCTCGCGGCTCTGCTCGTACCGCCCGACCGGCGCCGACACCGGGTCGATGTCCGCGTACCGCTCGTCGGCCGGCGAGGTCCACCGCTCACCGCGGCTCTCCTCCCGGCGTCGGCCGCCGCCCTGCTCGCCCCGGCCGTACCGCTCGCGCTGGGGCTGCGGCGCGGGCGCCGGGGACGTCGGCGCGTAGCCGCCAGACACCGGCCCGTACCCGGAGACCGGCTCGTCGCCGCGGAGGCTCTCGTACCACTCGCGGTCGGTCGCCTCCACCTCCTCCTTCTTGCCGCCCTTCGACTTGCGGCGCCACTGGGTGGCGCTGCGCTTGTCCTCGGCGCGCGAACCCGACCGCGACGCGCGCCGCTCCTGCTGCCGCAGGTCGTCGATGCGATCGCCGACGTCGGCCCGCGGCTCCCGGCGGGCCGGAGGCCGCTCCAGGACGCGCCGCTCCTCGGCCCGCTCGTCCATCTGCTCCAGCCGCGAGCGCCGGGCGCCCGAGCGGTCGGACCGGGCGGCCCGCCGCTCCCCCGGCGACACGAGCTCGTCCGGCACCCGCTCCTCCTCGCGCGGGCGGCGGGGCTCGGGCGGCGCCACGGGCATCGCGTACCCGACGCGGGTGTCCTGCCCCGCGGCCTCCCGCTCGCGCGGCGGCCGGGCGGTGGTCATCATCCGGGTGGCGGTGTTTTCCATGTCGTCGTCGCGGATCGCGCGCTGCTCGCGGGTCGAGGTCATCAGGCCCTCGCGGAGCCCGCTCTCGCTGATCCGCGGGATGATCGCGGTCTCGACGTTGACACCCACCGCGGACGGCCCGGTCTTGCCGGTGGTGCGGCGGCCGAGGCTCACGTACACCCGGACCAGCAGCGCGATCAGCACGCCGATCAGGCAGGCGCCGTAGCTCAGCCACACCCAGGTCGCGGCCGGCCGGCCGGCGTTGAGCCCGTGGCCGAGGGCCGCCGGCCAGGCCACGTAGGACGTGGCGTGCAGCGTGCGCCACATCCACGGCTTGCCGCTGCCGGCGAAGCGCGCCCGGATCAGCCCGGTCCAGAACGTCGTGATCATCAGGTAGCTGGCCACCGTGCCGAGCCCGATGTAGATCGGGTCGAGCGGGTTGGCGAACGGCACGATCGGGTCGAGCACCGTGGCCGACCCGGCCAGCACCTTCATCGAGATGTGCAGCCCGAGGAAGACCACCGCGATGATCGCCGTCGCCCGGTGCAGGCCCTGGAAGAAGACCCGATGACCGATCTTCAAGAAGAAGCGGTCCGTGGCGACCAGGCCGCACATGACCGTCAGGGAGAGCGCCACCAGCGAGACCACGCCGGCGAAGAAGTTGAGGAACGCGAAGACGTAGACCGAGGCCAGCGCACCGCCGAAGGTGCTGCTGGCGGCCCACATGGCCACCGCGATGAAGACGAGACCACCGAGCAGCGGGAGCCGAGGAAGCTTCCGCTTTGCGCCGGTCGTGCTGCTCGTCGTCTCCACCGTCCCTGTGTCATCGTCGCGTTCCACGGAGCGCTCTTCATACTTCCGCTTCAGCAAGACTTACCGACCTTCCACAACCTAGTGACTTGCCCTTCACCCGGTCTGATCGCGCTCACTGCATCGGGTGCTCACCTCGCTTCACGCAGACGTCTCCGCCCCACGTGTACGTACCGGGGGTCGAACTTGGTTGAACCGAGTTTGGAAGTCCTGCGTGTCTTAAGGGACGCATAAGGGGGCGCTAACCGGGCGCTGCGGTCCGAAACCGTCGGTACATAACGAACCCGCCGGGCCTGCCCACGGTAACCGCGCGACTACAGATGCCGTTCAGGCGGCGATGTGTTCGGGGCGGATGGGTACGCGGCGCAGCGCCTTGCCCGTCGCGGCGCGGACGGCCGCCACGATCGCGGGCGTGGAGGAGATCGTCGGTGGTTCGCCGACGCCACGGAGCCCGTACGGAGAGTGAGGGTCGGCCAGCTCCAGCACGTCGATCGCCATCGGGGCATGTCGAGGATCGTGGGGATCAGGTAGTCGGTGAAGGACGGGTTGCGGAGCACGCCGTCCACGATCTGGATCTCCTCCATCAGCGCGAGCCCCAGCCCCTGCGCGGTACCCCCCTGGATCTGGCCCACGACGGCAAGCGGGTTGATCGCCTTGCCCACGTCCTGGGCGGTGGCGATCTCCACGACCTTGACCAGGCCCAGCTCGACGTCGACGTCGACGGTGGCCCGGTGTGCGGCGAACGCGTACTGCACGTGCGCGTTGCCCTGCCCGGTCTCCGGGTCGATCGGAAACGTCGGCCGGTGCCGCCACTCCACCGTCTCCTCGACCGGCTCGTCGCCGATCGCCTCGGCCAGCGTGGCCACCGTCGTGCCGGCCGCGTCGACGATCCTGTCGCCCACGAGGTCGGTGCCGCCGACGCGCGCCAGCAGCGTGGCGCGGACGGCCTGGCAGGCGGCCCGCACCGCGCCACCGGTCACGTACGTCTGGCGGGACGCGGACGACGAGCCGGCGCTGCCAACGCTGGTGTCGGCCGCGGCGACCGTGACCCGCTCGACGCCCAGCTCGGTACGGGCGATCTGCGCCTGCACCGTCACCAGGCCCTGCCCCACCTCGGCGGCCGCGGTGCGCACCAGCACGGCCGGCTCGCCGCCGATCAGCTCCAGGCGCACGCGGGCCGTGGAGTAGTCGTCGAAGCCCTCGGAGAAGCCGACGTTCTTGATGCCGATCGCGTACCCGACGCCGCGCACCACGCCCTCGCCGTGCGTGGTGTTGGAGACGCCGCCGGGCAGCTCGCGCAGGTCCAGGGTGGACGGCGGCGGCGCGGGGCGGGCGCGCACCCGGGCCAGCAGCGAGGCGACCGGCGCCGGGCCCTCGACGATCTGGCCGGTGGGCATGCGCGAGCCGGCGGTCATCGCGTTGCGGATGCGTACCTCGACCGGGCTCATGCCGAGCGCGGCGGCGAGCTTGTCCATCTGCGACTCGTACGCGAAGCAGGCCTGCACCGCACCGAAGCCGCGCATGGCGCCGCACGGCGGGTTGTTCGTGTAGTAGACCGCCGCTTCCATGTCCACATTGGGCACCTCGTACGGCCCGATGCCGAGCGTGGCCGCGTTCGCCGCGACGGCGGTGGAGCTGGAGGCGTAGGCGCCGCCGTCGAGCACGATGCGTGCCCGCACGTACACCAGGTCGCCCTCGCGGGTGGCGCCGTGCTCGTACCGCATCGTGGCGGGATGCCGGTGCACGTGGCCGTAGAACGACTCCTCGCGCCCGTACACCATCTTGACCGGCTTGCCCGTGTGCAGCGCGAGCATGCTCGCGTGCACCTGCATCGAGAGGTCTTCGCGGGCGCCGAAAGCGCCACCCACGCCGGCCAGCGTGAGCCGTACCTTCTCCTCGGGCAGGCCGAGGCAGGCGGCCACCTGCTTCTGGTCGACGTGCAGCCACTGCGTCGCGATGTAAAGGTCGACGCCGCCGTCCTCGGCCGGGACCGCGAGCCCGGACTCCGGGCCGAGGAAGGCCTGGTCCTGCATGCCCACCTCGTAGTCGCCGGTCACCACCACGTCGGCGGTCGCGTGCGGGTCGCCGGTGCGCACGGGCACGCGGCGCAGCAGCTCGCCCTGCTCCGGGTCGGTGACGGGCGGCAGCTCCAGGTAGTCGACGGCGATGTGGCCGGCCGCCCGGCGCGCGGTCTCGGGGTGGTTGGCGGCGACGATCGCGATCGGCTCGCCCTGGTAGCGCACCTCGTCCATGGCGAGCACGGGCTGGTCGGCGATCTCCAGGCCGTACCGCTTGGCGCCCGGCACGTCCTCGTGCGTGAGGACCGCGTAGACCCCGGGTATGGCGAGCGCCGCGGTCAGGTCGATGCCGCGGACCCGCGCATGCGGGTACGGGCTGCGCAGCGTCGCACCCCACAGCATGTCCTCGTGCCACAGGTCGGACGAGAACGCGAACTCGCCCTTCACCTTCAGCGTCCCGTCCGGGCGGGAAGCGCTGGTGCCGATCCCGGAGGTGACCCGGAGGTCCACAGTGGTCATTTGACGAGCCTTTCGTGCGCGCGGACGCCGCGGCGGGCCAGCTCCCGGGTGTCGGCGGTGCGCAGCTCGCCCCGCTCCACCACCGGCCGGCCACCGACCAGCAGCAGTTCCACAGTGGCCGGTGGGCCGAACACCAGCGCGGCCACCGGGTCGTCGATGCCGGCGTGGCCGAGGTCGTCGATGCGCCACAGCGCCACGTCGGCGAGCTTGCCGGGCTCCAGCGAGCCCAGCTCGTCCGCCCGGCCCAGGCACCGCGCCCCGCCGATCGTGCCGAGCGCGAGGGCCTGGCGTGCGGTGAGGGCGTCGTGGCCGCCGCGCAGCCGCGCCGCGTAGAGGGCCATGCGCAGCTCGGCGCCGAGCTGACCACCCTCCTGCGAGGCCGCGCCGTCGACGCCGAGCCCGACCGGGGCGCCGGCGGCGAGCAGGTCAGGCACGGGTGCCACGCCGGCGCCCAGCCGCGCGTTGGAGCTCGGGCAGTGCGCGACGCCGGTGCCGGACGCGCCGAACGCGGCCACCGCGTCCGCGTCGAGGTGCACCGCGTGCGCCAGCCACACGTCGTCGCCGAGCCAGCCGAGCCGTTCCGCGTACTCGACCGGGGTGCAGCCGAACTTCTCCCGGCAGTACTCCTCCTCCTCGGCCGTCTCGGCGAGGTGGGTGTGCAGCCGCACGCCGCGGCGGCGGGCTAGCGCGGCCGACTCGCTCATCAGCTTGCCGGTCACCGAGAACGGCGAGCAGGGCGCCACCGCGATCCGCACCATCGCGCCCGGCGACGGGTCGTGGAAGCGGTTGATCGCCTCCTCGGTCGCGGCCAGCGCGGCCTCGGTGTCCTCGACGATCTCGTCCGGCGGCAGCCCGCCGGCGGAGGCGCCGAGGTCCATCGAGCCGCGGCACGGATGGAAGCGCAGCCCGATCTCACCCGCCGCGGCCACCTGCGCCGCCATGAGGTCGCCCACCCCGGAGGGGTACACGTAATGGTGGTCCGTGCTCGTCGTGCAGCCGGACAGCGCAAGCCAGCCCAGCCCGGCCGCGGAGGTGGCCGCCACCACCTCCTCGTCGAGGCGGGCCCAGATCGGGTACAGCTCGGTGAGCCACCCGAAGAGGTTTTCCTGCTGGGCGAGGCCGCGGGTGGCCCACTGGTACAGGTGGTGGTGGGTGTTGACCAGGCCCGGCGTGGCGAGGCACCCGGTGCCGTCGACCCGCTCCCCCTCGCCCGGGTAGCGCCCCGCGCCGACCGCGACGATCCGGTCACCATCGACCGCGACGTGCCCGGTGGTGAACTCCGTGCCGTCCGCGTCGGCGGTCGCGACCGCGCACCCCTCGATGACGATCATCGAGCCGCCAGCCGTACCGCGTCGAGGATCTTCTCGTAGCCCGTGCATCTGCACAGGTTGCCCGCCAGCGCCTCACGTATGTCCGGGTCGCTGGGCTTGTCGTTGCGCGCCAGCAGGTCGTGCACCGCGACGACCAGCCCCGGCGTGCAGAAGCCGCACTGCACGGCACCGGCCGAAAGGAACGCCTCCTGCACCCGCCCGAACTCCAGCCCCTCCACCGTCACCACGTCACGCCCCTCCGCCTGCCCGGCGGCGACGAGGCAGGAGCAGACCGGGGTGCCGTCCAGGTACACCGTGCACGAGCCGCACTCCCCCTGCTCGCAGGCGTTTTTCGAGCCGGGGAGCCCGAGCCGCTCGCGGAGCACGTAGAGCAGGCTCTCGCCCGGCCACACGTCGTCGGCCTGGCGCTTCTCGCCGTTGATCGTGCAGTTGACCCTCATCGCATTCCTCCCCAGGCCCAGGTGAGCGTGCGGCGGGCGAGCACCGACAGCGCGTGCCGCCGGTACGCGGCCGTGCCGCGCACGTCGTCGATCGGCGTGGCGGCCGCCGCGACAAGCCGCGCGAACTCGGCCGCCACCGCGACCGGCACCGGCGCCCGCGACTCCCAGTCGAGCTCCGCCGCGAGGAACTCCTCGGCCGCCGTTGCCCGCAGCGGGGTGGGCGCGGCCGAGCCGATGCCGGTGCCGACGCGCCGCGCCGCGCCGTCGAGCACCAGGGCGAACGAGCAGACCGCGATCACCATCGCGTTGCGGGTGCCGATCTTCGCGAACTGCTCGGCGCCCGCGGTGGGACGCACCCGGAACGCCGCGATCAGCTCGTCGGGCGCGAGCACGCTGCGCTTCGGCCCGACGAAGAACTCCTTCGCGGGTACCCGCCGGGTGCCGCGCACCGACGCCAGCTCGATCTCGGCGCCGGCGGCGAGCAGGGGCGGGTGGGCGTCGCCGGCCGGGGACGCGGAGCCGAGGTTGCCGCCGACCGTCCCGCGGTTGCGGATCTGCGGCGAGCCGACCGTGCGGGACGCCATCGCCAGCCCCGGCAGCGCGTCGCCGAGCTCCTCGATGATCCGCCGGTACGGCACGCCGGCACCGACCCGCAGCTCGTCGCCGTCCGTGCCCCACTCGCCGAGCGCCGCCACCCGGGTCAGGTCGATCAGCGCGGGCGGGCGGCGGCGGTCGAAGTTCAGCTCGACCATCACGTCGGTACCGCCGGCGATCGGCACGGCCTCCGGATGCGCCGCCTTGGCGGCCAGCGCTTCCTCCCATGTGGACGGTCGCAGGAAGTCCATCAGAACGCCCCGTCGTACGAAAGCGCGTCGGATCGCAGGACCGTGCCCTCGATCAGCCCGTACGGGCGGTCGGCCGCGACGAATACCTCGTTGGGGTTGTCCAGCCCGAACGGCGCCAGGTCGACCAGCAGGTGGTGCTTGTTGGGCAGCGCCAGCCGCACCTCCACCACCTCGGGCCGCTCCTCCAGCACCCGCCGCCCCATCGCGTAGAGCGTCTGCTGCAGCGAGAAGCTGTACGTCTCCACGAACGCCGCCACCAGCGCCGCCTTCACCCCCTCGTACGAGGCCGCCCAGTCGGCCGGCCCGGCGAAGCGCCAGCGCGCGGACACCTCCGTGGCGAGCACGCGGTCCTTGGTCTCCGGCAGCGTGGTGTACGGGTCCTTCACGTAACCCCAGAACTCCGAGTCGGTCGAGTTGAGCAGCACGAGGTCGGCGAGGCCGGCCACCACCCACTCGCCGGCACCGTCCACGGTGACCGTCGCGGTGCGCGTCTCGGCGCCGTCGCGCTGGAACGAGTGCGGGCCGAGGCGGCGCCACCCGTACTGTTCGATGTGGACGCGGGCACTGTGGATGGTCGGCTGGCTCGACACGAAGTGGCGGGCCAGCCGCAGCGCGAAGTCCTCGGGCTGGTCGATGCCATGCTCCTTGGCAAACGCGTACACCGTGTTTTTCTGGGTGTCGGTGGGCAGCACGCCCGCGTTGTCGCCGGTCAGGTGGGTGGCGTCGAGGTCACCCGCGAGCGCCACGCTCACGTTGAGGTCGCGCAGCTCGTGCCGCTCGCCGTCGCGCACCACCCGGACGACGCGGGTCTCCGCCTTGCCGTACCGGTTGGGTCCCAGCACGATCCCCATAACCCTCAACTCCCCCGGTAGGTCGTGTAGCCAAAGGGGCTCAGCAGCAGCGGCACGTGGTGGTGGCGCGCCGCGTCCGCCACCTGGAAGACCACCGCCACCTCCGGAAAGAACGCGCCGGGTCCGAGGTGGGCTGCGGTGTCGAAGACAAGCCGGTACGCACCCGCGCCCCACGCCTCGGCGGGCACCCAGTCGCGCAGGCGCCCGTCAGTGTCGGTGCGGCCGGCGGCGACGGTCGCCCAGCCGTCACCGTCCCGCCGTTCCAGCCGCACCGGCACCCCCGCGCGGGCTCCCCCGTCGCGTTGTCGAGTACGTGCGTGGACAGGCTCACGGCACGAGCCTCTCCAGGCGCAGGAGCGCGATCTTGCGCAGCTCCTCCTGCACGACGGGACGCTCGGCCGCCTCGTCATGTGCCAGCCGGGCGCGCGCCGCCGCGAGCATCTCGGACGCGCTCTTGCCGCTCGCGAAGATCAGGAACACGTGCCCGAACCTCTCCTCGTACTCCCGGTTGGCCGCCACCAGCGCCGCCGCCACCGACGGGTCGTCCGCCCCCGCCTGCTCCCGCCGCGACCAGGCGGCCTCCCGCCCCTCGCCGGCCGGTCGCTCCCCGATGCGCGGGTGCGCGGACAGGGCCAGCACCACGTCCGGCCAGGTCAGTGCCCGTGCGGCGGCGTCGCCAGCCGCCCGCAGCGCCATCCGGTCGGGGTACGGCCGCCCGCCCGCGACCGCCTTCGCCCAGGCGGGTGCGGCGCAGCACGCGAGAAGCTCCCGCTCGGCCTCCGCGGCTGGCAGCGCATTGAAATCGGCGAGATCGGACGCCATGCCTACCCCGCACCGTCGCTCGGCGCTCGTCCACCGCCGTGGGCACGGCCCGTAGCCTCGCGCCTCTCGCTCATTCGGCTAGTACACCAGTCCGTCAACCGGCCATGAACCGGCGTTGACACCGAAACCGCAACATGCGGGCCGTAGGGTTTTCGTAGGTTCCTACAAGTGCCGGCTAGGAGACGTGAGCGATGCTGCTGCGCGAGGTGCTCGACCAGCCTCGGCTGAAGCTTGCCCTGCTCACGGGCGCAGAAGGGCGTGACCGCCCGGTCACCCGCGTGTACGTCACGGACCTCCCCGACCCTCGCCGCTACCTGGCCGGCGGCGAGATCGTGCTGACCGGCATGGTGTGGCGGCGCGGTTCCGAGGACTCCGAGGCGTTCGTGGCCGCGTGCGCCGCCGCGCGGGTCACCGCGATCGGCGCGGGCGACGCGGTCTTCGGCACAGTGCCGTCCGACCTCGTCGAGGCGTGCGCCCGCCACGGCGTCCCGCTCTTCGAGGTGCCGGTCGAGGTGTCGTTCCGGGAGATCGTCGACGCGGTCGACCCGTCCCTGTGGGCGCAGCGCGCCAGCGGGCTCGCCACGGTACTCGGGCGGCAAAGAGGCCTCGTGGCCGCGATGGCCGCGGGTGCCCGCCTGGCCGACCTGCTCCCACCCGTCGCCGCCGACCTCGGCCTGGCCTGCTGGGTGTACTCACCGACCGGCCGCCCCGTCGCCGGCACGGAGGCCGCACCGCCCGGCGGCGAGCTGGCCCGCGCCTTCCTGGCGGCCACGAGGCTGCCCACGACGGCGGGCGACGGGCGGTATGTGCTGGTCGGCGTGCCCGGACGCCCCGAGCACCGGCTGGCGTCCTGGTTCGTGGCGTTCCCCTCCGACCCGCGGTCGCCGTCCGGCCTGCCCGACGGCGCCGACGAGCTGGTCAGCCTCGTCGCACTGGAGCGCGCCCAGCTCGACGAGGTGGTACGCGTGGAACGCCGCCTCGCCGACAGCCTCGGCCGCCAGCTGGCGAGCGGCGCGGGCGCGGCCGACCTGCGCGCCGGCGTGCAGTCGTGCGGGCTGGACCCGGAGTCGACGTTCGTGGCGGTGGCGGCCGACCTGACCGGCCTGCGCACACCGCCCGACCTGACCGTCGCGGTGCTGGAGGAGGCGCTGCACGCGGTCACCCCGCACGCGGCCGTCACCCAGCTGCCCGACCAGACCGTGCTGGGCATCGTGACCGCCGACCGCGACGTGCCCTCCACGCTCCGCGCCGCCCTCGACGCGCTCGCGCCCGGCCTGGGCCCCGGCAAGCTGACCATCGGGGTGAGCGCGCCCGCGATCGGCGTGGCCACCCTGCCCGGCGCGGTCGCGGAGGCACGCCACGCGCACCGCTCCGCACAGGGCCGCACCACGCTGGTCTGCTCGACCGAGCTGGCCTCACACCAACTGCTCCTGGCCCGCGTACCGGCCGACGCCCGCGAAGCCTTCCGCGAACGCCTGTTAGGCCCGCTGTCCGCGTACGACGAGGCCCACGACGCGGACCTGGTCCGCACGCTGGCCGAGTTCTTGGAGTGCGGCGGCTCGTGGAGCCGGTGCGCGGAACGCCTGCACGTCCACGTCAACACGCTGCGCTACCGCATCGGCCGCGTAGAGGCCCTGACCGGCCGCGACCTGGGCCGCTTCGAGGACCGGGTCGACTTCTTCCTCGCCCTCCGCCTGTCCCGCTAGCGGCGCCTTTCCCCGGGTCGTCTATCGGTCCCTGTCCGCTTTTGCGCCCGGTCCGCCTTCCCGGTCCGCTTTCTGCCCACGGTCCGCTTTTCCGCGGCGTCGCTTATTTGCCCCCGTCCGCGTCAGCTGCGGACCGCATGCTCCCGCGGGCACCGCTACGGCCGGCGGCTCGCTAGCGCTCGCCGAACCCCCCGGCCTCCGCTGCCGGGTCCGCGCGGCGCAGTTCCCGCGTTCCCCCGCCAGCCTTCCGTTCAACTCGCTGGGCGTGAGCCCGTTCGCTTACGGCGGCCGGCTTCGCAACTCAGGCCCCGGGCCGGCTAGTGGCACCACCGCCGCGTCGACCTGTGCTCCGCAGATCATTTCGAGGCGGGAGTGCGCGAGTCCGCCCTCGTCGCGGTCCGTGACTGCCGATCAGGGTGCAGGCGGTGTGAGCTTCGAGACCTTGGTGAGTTGGCGCGTTATTTCGACGCCAACTTGCCAAGATCTGTCGGAGCGGGCTCCTGGGTTGAGCCGGGCGACCACGGAGGGTGAGACGGCACCGCAGGCGTAGCGGCAGCTCACATCTAGCTCGCCCGAGATTGCAAACAGGCCATGGTCGATGCGAGTAACACCATGATCACGCCGGGGCGGCACGTGTCCAGCGGGATGGGGCGATCCTGGCGCCTTCGGGTTAGGCGAGTTGGACCAGCATCGCGCCAGTGGGGCGTTCGACGGGTGTGTGATCCGTGACCGACGCCCGTTACGCGCGCCGTCCGCTCGGCCGCGTCGCTGCGGTTCAGCGCCGACCACCCGCAGCGAGCACGAGCCGAGCACATCGCTGTCGCCTGCATGTGGGCGCGGCTGGCATGGTCCGACCACGGCGGGCATCGCGGCAGCCCAGATCTGATGCCACCTCGACGCCGGAAGCATCACGCCCAGCGGACGGCCACCGACCGGCCTGGAGCGTTGCCGCGGCCGGAGTGAGACGCGGGTCAGGCGTGGCGTGGCGACCGCCGAAGTCGCCACGCCACTCTCCCATCGAGGAGGGCCTGTGCGACTGGCGCCTATCGACGCCAGTGGATAGCGAGTATCACACCGTGCCCAAAGCGCGTCAATGTTTTCCGGAAACCTATCGGTAGCCGGCAACGCCTGCCAGGCGGCGCCAACAGGCCGGGCTAGCAGCGCAAATGCATAACAGCGACGGCACTGAATGCGGCCGGATTCCGCAAGTGTTGCGGTAGTGTTTCGGGACCCGCGGCCGCTAGCTGTGGATGCGGCCGGTGGTCTCGGAGAGTCGGGCACCGCGGCCGCCCCAGCGGGCGGCGATGATCTCGGCGGCGATGCTCACCGCGGTCTCCTCGGGCGTGCGGGCGCCCAGGTCGAGCCCGATCGGCGAGGCCAGCCGGGCCAGTGCGTCCTCGCCGACCCCGGCCTCGCGCAGCCTCGCCAAGCGGTCGTCGTGGGTGCGTCGGGAGCCCATCGCGCCCACGTAGGCGAGCGGCATGTCGAGCGCGGCCTGCAGCACCGGCACGTCGAACTTCGGGTCGTGGGTCAGCACGCACACCACCGTGCGCTCGTCGAGCCGCCCGGCCTCGGCCTCGCCGGCCAGGTAGCGGTGCGGCCAGTCGACGACCACCTCGTCCGCGTCGGGGAAGCGCTTCGCCGTCGCGAACACCGGCCGCGCGTCGCACACCGTCACGCGGTAGCCGAGGAACGTGCCGATCCGGGCCACCGCCGCCGCGAAGTCGATGGCGCCGAAGACGACCATGCGGGGCGTGGCGCGTACGCGCGTACCAGCACGCTCAGCCCGCTGCCCCGCCGCTGCCCGTCGGGTCCATAGTGGAGCACCCCGGCGCGACCGGCGGCGAGCAGCCCGCGGCCGTCGTCGGTGGCCGCGTCGTCCAGCCGCGCGGAGCCGAGCGTGCCCTCGCGCTCGCCGGGCCTGATCACGAGGTGCCGACCCAGCCGCTCGGGCGGCCCTTCGATGCAGGTGAGCACCGCGACCGGCTCACCCTTGTCGATCGACTCGGCCACGCCCGCCAGCCACGGGAACGTCTCCCGGTCGACCCGCTCCACGAAGAGCTCGATCGTGCCACCGCAGGTGAGGCCGACGGAGAAGGCGTCGTCGTCGCTCACCCCGTACCGCTGGAGGCGCGGCACCCCGTCGGCGATGGCCTCCGTGGCCAGCTCGTAGACCGCGCCCTCGACGCACCCGCCGGAGACGCTGCCGACCGCGGTGCCGTCGGCGCCGACCAGCATTGTCGCGCCGGGCGGGCGGGGCGCGCTCTTCCACGTGGCGACGACCGTCGCCATCCCCACCGGTTGGCCTTCCTGCCACCAGCGCAACAGGTCGTCGAGAACGTCACGCATGGGAACCAGTGTGCTCCTCAGGCGTGTCAACGTCCA